>DATHWJ010000001.1:0-3600 GCA_035460745.1 Ideonella sp.
CCAGCGCGCCCGGGTCTGGCCCTGCAGCACGCGCACCGCCTGCCGTACCACCTGGGCGAGGTGGATGTAGAGGCCCAGGCGGCTGCGCTGCGCAGCGGCGACGGCGCGCTCGGCCTCCTCGAGCGGCCCGGCCAGCGGCTCGCCCGACTCGAGCCGGAATACGAAGCTCTGGACCAGGCAGGTGGCGATCACCACCGGGTGACCCCAGCGGTCGGCAAAAAAAATCGCACGGCGGCTCGCCTGCAGCGCAGCGGCCAGCGGGCCGTTCCACGGCAGCACAAACCAGGCGTGGGCGCGCCAGAGCTGGGACAGGTGCGGATCGCCGTCGCCATGGCGCTCGACCGCCGCCAGCCAGAACGGCCATTCGGCCATCGCCGCGCGGTAGTCGCCGCCGAGGCGGATGTGGGTGGTGGCGATCCCGGTGTACTGCAGCCAGTAGGTGCAGGCCGCGCCGTGCGCCAGCGTCAGGCGCATCGCCTCCAGCACCAGCACCTGGGCCACCGCGGGCTGGTCGGGGCAGGCGTCCGCCAGCACGCACAAGGCATGCACGGCGGCCATGTACCGGAGATCGGTGGGCGGCGCCCCCGCGGCCAGCAGCCGCTCGTAGGCACCCCGGTCCCAGGCCTCGCGGTGGCTCGCATAGGCCTGGCGGCGGCGCTGCTCGCTGTCGTCCAGGTCGATCTCTACCCCCAGCTTGGCCAGCAGGTCGAGCCCGATGCGCATGACGATGGCCGGCTCCGCCATGCCGATCAGCCGCAGCATCTGGTTGCGGTGCACCCGCGCCATCGTCAGCATGTCGGGCGGATCGGCGCACAGCGCGGCGTAATGGCGGTCTGCATCGTCCCAGCGCGCCATCTCGCCACAGAGCTTGTAGGCCTTGACGGTCAGGTCCCGGCGCACCGCCGGGTCGGCCGGTGCCAGCGCCAGGCCGGCCTGGGCGTAGCTGAAGGCCTGCGCCGCCGCGCCGCGGCGCATCGCCTGCGCGATGGCGTCCGCGTTCAGCGCGGCCAGCTGCTCGCGGGCCTCGCGCGCCCCGGGCGCGGCGGCCGACGCCGGATCGACACCGAGGTTGAGGTGGTTCACCATCGCCAGCAGCGCGTCGCCCGGCGCGCCGGCCGCCTGCATCGCACGGCCGATGCGGCCGTGCGCCAGCCGGTGTTCCGCTTCGGTGAGCAGCCGGTAGGCCATCTCCTGCACCCGGTCGTGCACGAAGCGGTAGTGCACGCGCAGGGCGTCGGCGCCGCTGTCCGCCTCCAGGATGCGCTGCACCAGGAACTGCGCCGCGCAGGCCGGCTGCAGCGCCGCCTGCACCGCGGCGAGTGCCTCATGCGCAAGCACCCGGCCGCCCGACGCTGCCTCGCCGCCCTCGGCGGGCGGACGCTCGAGCCGCGCGATCTGCGTCAGTTCGAACTCGCGCCCGAAGCAGGCGCCGAGCGCCATCAGCCGGCGGGCGCGCTCGGGCAGCCGCGCCTGCTGCTGGGTCAGCAGCTCGATCATGTCGTCGCTGGGCGGCATGTCGTGCAGCGCCTGGGCGTCCCAGCGCCATTGCAGGCGCTGCCCGTCGAGCTGCAGCACGCCGCCGCCGCGCAAATGGCCCAGCAGGCTGGCCAGCGCAAACGGGTTGCCGGCGGCCCGGGTGTGCAGCGCCTGCGCCAGCGCCGCTTCGCGGTCGGCCGGCGCACGCAGGATGTCGCGCACCAGCGCCACCGACGCGGCGGCGTCCAGCGGTGGCAGAACCAGCGCCTGCACCGGCATGCCGGCTTCCGCCGCGCCGCGGCGCAGCCCTTGCACCGCCGGCAGCTCGGCCTCGCCGGGCTGGGCGGGGCGGTGCAGCGCCAGCAGCAGCAGGTGCCCGGGCAGCCCTTCGGCCAGCACCGCCTGCAGCAGCGCGATCGAAGCGGCGTCGGCCCATTGCACGTCGTCGACCACCCACAGCAGCGGCCGCCCGGCGCCGCAGATCACGCCGAGCAAGGCCGTGACCGCGCGCTGCAGGCGCCGGCGCGTGCCGCGATCGTCGAGCGGCGCAGGTTCGGGCAACTCGCCCAGCAGCGAGGCCAGCCGCGGCAGCAAGCCATGCAGCGCCGCGCCCCCGCCGTCGAGCGCGCTGCGGATGGTCTCTGTCCAGCGCGCCCGCACCGGGCCGGGGTCGGCCAGGCGCTGATCTATCCAGCCACCGAGGGCGGCCGCCAGGGCCGAGTACGGCAGGTCATGCCGCATGGCGTCGAACTTGCCATACAGAAAGGCGCCGCCGCCGGCCAGCACGGCCGGGCGCAGCTCCTGCACCAGCGCGGTCTTGCCCAGGCCGGCATCGCCGGCGATGAGCAGCAGCTCGGACTGGCCCTGCGCGCTGCGCTGCCAGGCCGCACGCAGCGCCGCCTGTTCGGCGGCGCGGCCGTGCAGCGCGGGCGCCGGGTTGAGCCGGTCGGAGACATCGCGGGCGCCAAGCTCGAAGTCGGCGACGGCTTGGCCGGCCTGCAGCGGCGTCCGGCAGCGCGCCAGGTCATGGGCCAACCCCCAGGCGGTCTGGTAGCGCTCGTCGGGCGACTTGGCGATCAGGCGGTGCACGATGGCGCACACCGCCGCGGGCAGGTCGGGCCGGCGCGGCGCCAGCGCTTCGGGCACGGCCGTCAGGTGCGCATGGGCCCAGCCGAGCGCGTCGTCCGCCTCGAAGGGCAGCGCGCCGGCCGCGAGCCAGTACAGCATGATGCCCAGCGAGTAGAGGTCCGAGCGGTTGTCGACCGGCCGGTTCATCAGGCCGGCCTGCTCGGGCGACATGAAGGGCAGCGTGCCTTCCAGCGTCAGGCGCGCCTCGGCCCCCGCTTCTTCGCCCTGGCGCAGCATCGCCGAGCTGAAGTCGACCAGCGTCAATTGCCGCTCCGCCGGATTCCACACCAGGTTGCCCGGCTTGAGGTCGAGGTGCAGCACGCCCGCGTGGTGGATGTCCTGCAGCGCCTGCGCGGCCTGGTGCGCAATCTCCAGGTAGTCCGCCAGCGCCAGGCCGGCCGGCGTGCGCTCGGGCCGCTCGTGCAACTCGGACAGGCGCATGCCCCCGTGCCAGGGCAGCACCAGCGTCGGCTCGAGCGCGTCGGCCAGCAAGGCGATCGGGCGCACGACGAAGCGGCTGGCGATGCTCTGCAGCATGTCGTGCTCGCGCTGCAGCCGGAAGCGCGCACTGGCGCTGGCCTGTTCGGCGCGCAGTTGCTTGAGCGCGACGGGGCGGCCGTCCGGCGCCTGCGCCAGGCTGACGCGGTAGCGCGGCCCCTGGCGTATCAGCCGCAGCAGCCGGTACCCGTCGAGCGGGGGGGAGTCAGGATGCACTTCAGTCCTCATGCGGCGCGGCGGTTCCGCAGCGGCCCCCCGAATCGACGCAGGCACAGACTGTAGCGCGGGCGCCAGGCCGGCGCGCCCCGGCCGCAGGATCCCGCGCCCGGTTCAGCCGGCCGCGCGGCCGCCCCGCAGACGCCGCCCGTCCAGCCCCAGCGCGCAGAGCGCGCCCGCCAGCGCGCCGGCCGCATGCGCCAGCGGCGCGAGCGCGAAATCCCAGCCCGGCAGCAGCCGCGTCGCCGCGCCCCAGGGGCTTTCGCTGAGCACCTTGGCCAC
>DATHWJ010000002.1:0-3674 GCA_035460745.1 Ideonella sp.
CGCGGCCACATGGGCCTGGCCTACGAGATCGTCATCAACTCCAACCCCTGCATCAGCTACCTGATGGAGGAGAACACGATGGCGATGCAGGCGCTGGTGATCGCCCACGCCGCCTACGGCCACAACAGCTTCTTCAAGGGCAACTACCTGTTCCGCATGTGGACGGACGCCGGCTCCATCATCGACTACCTGGTCTACGCGAAGAACTACGTCGCCGAGTGCGAGGAGCGCCACGGCATCGACGCCGTCGAGGAGTTCATCGACTCCTGCCACGCGCTGGCCAACCACGGGGTGGACCGCTACCGCCGGCCGAGCAAGAAGTCGCTCTCCGAGGAGCTCGCGATGCGCAAGGACCGCGAGCAGCATGCCCAGCGCCAGGTCAACGACCTTTGGCGCACCCTGCCGCGCCGCGCCGAGAAGGCCGAGGAGGAGAAGGAGGCCCGCCGCTTCCCCGAGGAGCCGGAAGAGAACCTGCTGTATTTCATCGAGAAGAACGCCCCCATCCTCGAGCCCTGGCAGCGCGAGGTGGTGCGCATCGTGCGCAAGGTGGCGCAGTACTTCTACCCGCAGCGCCAGACCCAGGTGATGAACGAGGGCTGGGCCACCTTCTGGCACCACAAGCTGCTCAACACCATGTACGACGACGGCCACCTGACCGACGGCGTGATGATCGAGTGGCTCAAGTCGCACACCAACGTGGTCTACCAGCCCATGGTCGGCGACCGCGGCTACTCCGGCCTCAATCCCTATGCGCTCGGCTTCGCGATGTACACCGACATCAAGCGCATCTGCGACAACCCGACCGACGAAGACCGCGCCTGGTTCCCCGACATCGCCGGCCAGCCCTGGCTGCCGACGCTGGACCAGGCCATGCGCAACTACAAGGACGAGAGCTTCATCGGCCAGTATTTGAGCCCCAAGCTGATACGCGACTTCCGCCTCTTTGCGATCAGCGACGACGAAGAAGAGAGCGAGCTGGAGATCAGCGCCATCCACGACGAAAACGGCTACCGCCGGGTGCGCGAAGCGCTGTCGCGCCAGTACGACCTGGGCGCCCGCGAGCCCAACATCCAGGTCTGGAACGTCAACCTGCGCGGCGACCGCTCCCTGACCCTGCGCCACACCCAGCACAAGAACCGGCCGCTGGGCGACAGCGCCAACGAGGTGCTCAGGCACGTCGCACGGCTCTGGGGCTTCGGCGTGCAGATGGAGAGCGTGGACGGCAACGGCGAAGTGACGAGGCGCTGGTCGGTCCCCGCACCAAGTAATTGAGTCAGGCAGGCAGGCAGTCACCCATGCGCGCACTTTTCCCAAAGTGCAGCACTCTGCCCCAGGCCAGCGGCCACCGCGGATCCGGCTCTGCCGGTCCGCCAGTGGCGCCCCCTTGAGGGGGCGGCCGAAGGCCGTAGTGGGTGGGTCATTTATAGGGCGAAGATCTTGCCCGGGTTCAGGATGTTGTTCGGATCGAGCGCCCGCTTGATCTGACGCATCATCTCGACGCTGCCCGCCCCGGCTTCGTCGAGCAGGAAGCCCTGCTTGTGCAGCCCGATCCCGTGCTCGCCGGTGCAGGTGCCCTGCATCGCGATGGCGCGCTGCACCACGCGGTCGTTGAGCCGCTCGGCGGTCTCGCGCTCGGCCGGGATGGCCGGGTCGATCAGGTAGGCGATGTGGAAGTTGCCGTCGCCCACATGGCCGACGATGTAGTGCGGCAGGCCGGCCTCGGCCGCTTCGTCCAGCGCCGCCGTGACGCTCTCGGCCAGGCGCGAGATCGGCACGCAGGTGTCGGTCGTCACGCAGCGGCAGCCGGGTTTCATCTGCAGCCCTGAGAGGTAGGCGTGGTGGCGTGCGGTCCACAGCCGCGTGCGCTCCTCGGGCGTGGTGGCCCACTGGAAGTCTTCGCCGCCGTGTTCGCGCGCGATGTCCTGAACCGTCGCGGCCTGTTCTGCGACGCCGGCCTCGCTGCCGTGGAACTCCATCAGCAGCATGGGCGCTTCTTTCAGGCCCAGCTTGTCGTGCAGGTTCACCGCGCGCACCGCATGCGCGTCGAGAAACTCGCAGCGGGCGATGGGCACGCCCATCTGTATGACCTGGATGGTGGTGTTGACGGCCGCCGCGACGTCGGGAAAGAAGCAGACCGCTGCCGCCACGCTCTCCGGCAGCGGGTGCAGCTTCAGCGTGATCTCGGTGATCACGCCCAGCGTGCCTTCGCTGCCCACCATCAGCCGCGTCAGGTCGTAGCCGGCGCTGGACTTCTTGGCGCGCGTCCCGGTGTGTATGACCTCGCCGCTCGCCGTCACCACCGTCAGGCCCAGCACGTTCTCGCGCATCGTGCCGTAGCGCACCGCGTTGGTTCCCGAGGCGCGAGTGGCCGACATGCCGCCTATCGAGGCGTCCGCCCCCGGGTCTATGGGGAAGAACAGGCCCGAGTCCTTGATCTCGCGGTTCAGCTGGGTGCGCGTGACGCCGGCCTGGGTGGTCACCGTCAAGTCCTCCGCATGCAGCTTGAGCACGCGGTTCATGCGCGACAGGTCGATGCTGATGCCGCCCTGCACGGCCAGCAGGTGGCCCTCCAGCGACGAGCCGGCGCCGTAGGGGATGACGGGGACCCGGTGGCTGTTCGCCAGCGCGACCACGAAGGCCACGTCCTCGGTGCTCTCGCAGAAGACCACCGCTTCCGGCGGCGGCGCGTCGAACGGCGACTCGTCGCGGCCGTGCTGCTCGCGCACCGCCAGCGCGGTGGACAGCCGGTCGGCGAAACGGGCGGTCAGCGCTGCCAGCAGCTCGGCGGGCACGAGACGGGGCGGCACGTGGGGGAAGAAGTCGTGGGGTGCATTCATGGCAAGGGGGCTGCGGTGCCGGGGAGTGTTCGGCCGAGCTTGCCCCGTCGCCGCGCCAGCGTCAAGGCGCGCCTCTACACTGGCGGCATGGCCAATCGACTCTCCCAGATCGCGACCCGCACCGGCGACGACGGCAGCACCGGCCTGGGCGACGGCAGCCGCGTGCCCAAGGACCACCTGCGCATCGCCGCGATGGGCGACGTCGACGAGCTGAACTCGCAGCTCGGTGTGCTGCTCGCCGAACCCTTGCCGGACGACGTGCGCGAGCTGCTGGTGACCGTGCAGCACGAGCTCTTCAACCTCGGCGGCGAGCTCTCCATCCCCGGCTACGAGCTGCTGAAGGCGGATGCGGTGCTGCGCCTGGACGAAGCGCTGGCCCACTACAACGGTGCCTTGCCGCGCCTGGCCGAGTTCATCCTGCCGGCCGGCACCCGCAGCGCGGCGCTGGCCCATGTCGGCCGCACGATTGCGCGCCGCGCCGAGCGTGCGGTGGTGGCGCTGGCGGCGGTGGAGGCCGTCAACGCCGCGCCGCGCCAGTACCTGAACCGCTTGTCCGACCTGCTCTTCGTGCTGGCCCGCGTGCTCAACCGGGCCAACCTCGACGGCCTGGGCGGTGACGACGTCTACTGGCGCAGCGAGCGGCTGCAGCGCGCGCAGGCCGAGGAGGCGGGCGAAGGCGGCGCCCCGGCTGGGCAGGACAGCAGCGGCCGCTGAGCGGCATTGCCCGGCGCTGTCGGGCGCCCCCGAGACCCACGCCGGTAACGGCGGAAACCCTTCACAACATCTTGGCCCGGGTCGGGGCCGGCCGGCCGCGGGTTCTTGCGTATTCTGTGGAGC
>DATHWJ010000003.1:0-2769 GCA_035460745.1 Ideonella sp.
CGGCGCGCGGCGCTGCGGCCGGCGAAGCGCTGCTGGATGTGGCGGCGCTGCAGGCGGCACTGGGCCCGTCGCGGGCGCTGCTGGCCTACCACCTCGACGGCGAGGTCTGGCGTGCCTGCGTGGTGCGGCACGACGGCCCGCAGCGTGTCGAGGGCCGCCTGCCGGCGCTCAACGAGCGGCTGCTGCAACTGCGCTTGCAGCTCGCCGCGATGCGCCGGCCCGGCGCGGCCGGGCAGCGCCATGCGCCGCAGCTGCTGCAGCGCGCCCGCCACCTGCTGCGCCGCTTCGACGACGACCTGCTGGCGCCGCTGCGCGCCGCGCTGGGCGGCGTGCGGCAACTGGTGATCGTGCCGCACCGCGGGCTGCATGCGCTGCCCTGGGCAGCGCTGGTGGACGAGAGCGGCCACAGCCTGCTGGAGCGCCGGGAGCTGGTGGTCGCCCCCAGCGCGACGACCTGGCTGCACTGCCACAGCAGGGCGCTGCAGGCCGGGCCGGACGGCGGCACAGCGCTGCTGGTCGGTGCGGGCGGGCCGACGCTGCCGGCCGTGGCGCAGGAGATCGCCGCGGTGCACGCGGCCATCGGCCCGCAGGCCCGGCTGCTGCAGGGCGAGCAGGCCTCGATCGCCGGCTTCCTGGCGCATGCCGGCGAGGCCGAGACCCTGCACCTGGCCTGCCACGCGAGCTGCCGGGCCGACAACCCCGACTTCTCGGCGCTGCACTTCAGCGATGGCGCCTGGACCCTGGCCGACGCGAGCGCCTTGCCGCTGCGTGCCCGGCTGGTGACGCTCTCGGCATGCGACACCGCGGTCAGCCGCGTCGCCCCCGGCGACGAAGTGCTGGGCCTGGCGCGCGGCTTCCTGCTGGCCGGCGCGCACGCCGTGGTGGCCACGCTGTGGAGCGTCGAAGACGGCAGCACCGCCGAGCTGATGGCCGCCTTCTATCGCGCGCGCCAGCGCGGCCAGGCGGTGGCCGCCGCGCTGCGCCAGGCCCAGCTCGAGCTGGCCGCCCGCCACCCCCACCCGTTTTTCTGGGCGCCTTTCGTGGCCTATGGCCATGGCTGAGGGCGGGCGTGGCGCGGCCGGCGCGCAAAGGCGCGCAGGCGCGGGCCGCTCCGGCGGCGGTCCGCAAGGCCCTGCGGGCCACGCGGGCATGTATCGACCGGCTCTGCGCGGCTCTCTGTGAAGCACGTCCTCCCACCACTCGCCACCGAAAGACCCATGATGCGCACGCTCCGAATCGCCGCGGCCCTGGCCGCCGTCCTCTCGACCGCACTGGCGGGCTCGCCGGCCGCGGCGCAAGCTCCGCGGCCCGATGGCACCGTGCCCGGCGAGGTGATCCTGCAGGTCGAGGCCGGCCAGAGCGCCGACGCGGTGGCCGCGACCCATGGGCTGACGCTGCTCGACCAGTTCGGCAGCCGGCCGATCTGGCGCGCCCGCGTTGCCCCGGGCGACAAGGTCAAGCCGGTGCTGGCCGATCTGGCGGCCGACGCCCGCGTGCGTTACGCCGAGGCGAATGTCGAGCACCAGGCCCCCGAGGCCAGGCACAACGTGGTCTGGGCCATCGGCGGCAGCGAGAGCGAGTGGGCCGCCCAGTGGGCTCCGGACGCCCTGCGGCTGGACTCGGCCCACACGCTGGCGACCGGCGCCGGCGTGCGCATCGCGCTGCTGGACACCGGCATGGACCTCGACCATCCCCTCCTCGCGCCGCGGCTGGCGCGCAGCGCCCAGGGCGTGCTGCTGGGTCGCGACTTCGTCGATGCCGACGACCACCCCGCCGAGATGGGCAGCCGCGCCGACCTGGGCTACGGCCACGGCACCCACGTCGCGGGGCTGCTGGCGCTGGCCGCGCCGGACGCGCGCCTGATGCCAGCGCGGGTGCTGAACCCCGCCGGCCAGGGCAACGCCTGGGTGCTCGCCGAGGCGCTGATGTGGGCGGTCGATCCCGACGGCAACCCGCGCACCGCCGATGGCGCGCATGTCATCAACATGAGCCTGGGCACCACCCGCCCGACGCGACTGCTGGACCAGGCGGTCGAGCTCGCCACTTGCAGCGACGACGATGACGGCGATGACGATGCCGACCACGACGGCCCGGGTTTCGAGGCCGACGAGATCCGCTGCGACGAGGTCGGCGGCGCTGTGGTGGTCTCGGCCGCCGGCAACGCGGCGAGCAGTCAGCAGCGCCAGTACCCGGCGGCCGAGCAGGCCGAGGGCGCGCTGTCGGTGGCGGCGACGGACGAGTCCGACCGCCTGGCGGCCTTCAGCAACCGCGGACGGTGGATCCTGATCGCCGCGCCCGGCGACCGCATCATGAGCACGGTGCCGCAGGCGGGCTGGGCGGTCTGGAGCGGCACCTCGATGGCTGCGCCGCTGACGGCAGGCGTGGCCGCGCTGCTGCGCCAGCGCTACCCCGACTGGAAGCCGGTCGACGTGACCAAGCGCATCCAGGACCGCAGCGCCAAGGTGTGCGACACCTGGCTGCGGCAGGTGGACGCCGCGGCGGCGTTGCGCGACCAGGAGCCGCCCAGAACCCGCTGCGGCTGAGGGGCCCGCTCAGGCTGCCGTGGCACCCGGGCGACGCGACGCAGCCGACCGGGGGGCGCGCAGCAGCATGCTTTGCAGCCACGTCGATGAGCTGCTGGTCGCAACAGGCGTGCCCTGCGCTCCGGCGCGCTGGTAGCGCAGCCCGATGGCCACACGGCCGGTCCACCACACCAGCCGGCCGGTGCCCGGCAGCGCCACCAGGCCGGGTGTCGCAAGCGCCGGCACG
>DATHWJ010000004.1:0-6586 GCA_035460745.1 Ideonella sp.
GCGACCTTGCCGAACTCGGCCTTGGGGATGCCGGCCGGGCGCCCCGTTTGGTGCCAGTAGGGCTGCTCGATGTGCACGATATTGGGGATGGGCAGCCCGCCTTGTGCATGCATGTAGCTCATGCCGCCCAGCGAGGCCCCGGCCATGGTCGAGCCGTGGTAGCCGTTGTTGCGGCCGATGATGACCTGGCGCTCCGGCTGGCCCAGGATGTCCCAGTAGCGGCGCACCATGCGCACCACGGTGTCGTTGCCCTCGGAGCCCGAGCCGGTGAAGAAGGTGTGGTTGAAGCCGGCCGGCGTGACCTGCGACAGCAACTCGGCCAGCTCGATGGACGGCGGCGTGGCGGTCTGGAAGAAGGCGTTGTAGAAGGGCAGCTCCTTCAGCTGGCGCGTGGCCGCGTCGATGATGCTCTGCTGGCCGTAGCCGACGTTGACGCACCACAGGCCGCTCATCGCGTCGAGGATCTTGTGGCCGTCGTTGTCCCACAGGTAGATGTTGTCGGCGCGCGTGATGATGCGCGAGCCGGTCTTGTTCAGCGCACCGAAGTCGGTGAACGGGTGCAGGAAGTGGGCCGAGTCGGCTTGCTGCCACTCCTTGGTGGTGCGGCGCTGCGCGACGGCGGGGGCTTGGATGGTGATGGTGCTCATGGTCGTGTCTCTCTGAGTCTCTCTGTCTGTCTGCCTGTTGTGTGTCGTGCCTGATCAGACATGCAACAGCAGATGCTCACGTTCCCACGGCGAGATCACCTTCATGAACTCGGCGTGTTCTATCTCTTTCACCTCGGTGTAGACGGTGATGAAGTCCTTGCCCAGCACCTCGGCCAGGTCGCTCTCTTCGCGCAGCAGGGTCAGCGCTTCGCCCAGGCTGCGCGGCAGCTGGAAGTCGCCGAGGTAGGCGTCGCCCTTGCACTCCGGCGTCGGCGTGATCTTGTTCTTGATGCCCAGGTAGCCGCAGGCCAGCGTCGCGGCCAGTGCCACGTAGGGGTTGGCGTCGGCGCCGATCACGCGGTTCTCGATGCGGCGGGCGGCCGGCGAGGCCACCGGCGAGCGGATGCCGACGGTGCGGTTGTCGGTGCCCCACTGGATGTTGATCGGCGCGGCGGTGAAGCGCGACAGCCGGCGGTAGCTGTTGACATAGGGCGCAAACAGCGCCATCGCCGCCGGGATGTACTTCTGCAGCCCGCCGATGTACCAGTAGAACTCGTCGCTGGCGCTGCCGTCTTCCTTGCTGAAGATGTTCTTGCCGGTGAGCTTGCTGACCAGGCTCTGGTGGATGTGCATCGCGCTGCCCGGCTCGCCCGCGATGGGCTTGGCCATGAAGGTGGCGAACATGTTGTGGCGCAGCGCCGCTTCGCGCACCGTGCGCTTGAAGAAGAACACCTCGTCGGCCAGCCCCAGCGGGTGGGCATGGAAGAAGTTGATCTCCATCTGGCCGGCGCCGATCTCGTGGATCAGCGTGTCGACGTTCAGCTCCATCTTCTCGCAGTAGGCGTAGACGTCCTCGAAGAGCGGGTCGAACTCGTTCACCGCGTCGATGGAATAGGCCTGGCGCGAGGTCTCGGAGCGGCCGCTGCGGCCGACCGGCGGCTTCAGCGGCATGTCGGGGTCGGTGTTGCGCGCGACGAGATAGAACTCCAGCTCGGGCGCCACCACCGGGTCCCAGCCCTCGGCGTCGAAGAGGTCGCAGACCCGCCGCAGCACCGAGCGCGGCGCGAAGGTGATCAGCTTGCCCTCGCGGTCGTAGCAGTCGTGGATGACTTGCGCGGTCGGGTCGGTGGCCCAGGGCACGATGCGCACGGTGGCCGGGTCGGGCCGCAGGTGCATGTCGCGGTCGGTCGGGTTGATGACGTCGTAGTAGGGCCCCTCTTCGGGGAACTCGCCCGTCACGCCCATGCCGACGATGGCCTCGGGCAGGCGCATGCCGCGGTCTTCGGTGAACTTCTGGCGCGGCAGGATCTTGCCGCGGGCGACGCCGGTGAGGTCGGGCACGAGGCACTCGATCTCGGTGACGCGGTTTTCGTTCAGCCACTGTTCAAGGTCGCTGAATGTGTAATTTGCTCGGCTGCTGGCCATGGTGGCACCCTGTAGAAATCTTCATTGCGCGCGGGTTGTGCCTGCGGCCTCCAGCGGGCGGTGCAGGCCCCGGGCCGCGCGGGCCCCGGGTCGTCGAATCATGTTCAGGCAGCGTGCTGCGCGTCGGGGGGCTGCAGCGACAAACGTGCCGCGCGGTAGGCGCGGCAGGCATCGCCGAAGGCCGTCAGCATCGCGACCGAGACCGGGTTGCTGGCCGCCAGCCACTCCGGGTGCCATTGCACGCAGAGGCTGAAGCCGGCCGCGTCGGTGACCGAGAAGGCCTCGACCAGGCCGTCCGGGGCCAGGGCTTCGATGCGCAAGCCGTCGGCCAGGCGGTTCACCGCCTGGCCGTGCACCGAGTTGACCTTGAAGCTGGGCCGGTTGATCACACGCTCCAGCACGCCGCCGGGCTGCACGAAGACCTCGTGGGCGGGCCCATATTGCGTGGCGGCCGGGGCGCCGTCCTGCGAGCGGTGGTCGGCGTGGCCGGCCACCTCGTGCACGGCCTGGTAGAGCGAGCCGCCGAGCGCGACGTTGGTCTCCTGCGTGCCGCGGCAGATGCCGAACAGCGGGATGCCGCGCGCGATCACTCGGCGTATCAGCGGCAGCGTCCAGTCGTCGCGCGCGGGATCCAGCGGCAGCGAGGGGTCGTGCACCTCCTCGCCGAAGTGGCGCGGGTGCACGTTGGAGGGCGAGCCGGTGAGCAGCACGCCGTCGGCCAGCGCGAGCAGCTCGTCGAGCTCGTCTTCGCCGGCCGAGGGCACGATCAGCGGCAGCGCGCCGGCCACGCGCACCGCGTCGAGGTACTTCTTGCCGGCGATGTTGAAGGGGTGCTCGCCCAGCATGCGGTTGCACGAGGGCACCAGCACCACGGGGCGGCTCTGGAGGGAGGCAGCGGTCGAAACGGAGGTGGGCAGGGTCATGTCGTTCATCCGAGCATATCTCGCAGTCTGTACCAGGCCATACCGAGCACCAGCGCGGGCCGGCGCAGCCAGCGCCCGCCCGGGAAGGCATGGTGCTTCAGCCGGGCGAAAACGTCAAAGCGGCTGGCGTCGCCGCTCATCGCCTCGGCCACCAGGCGGCCGGCCAGGCCGGTCAGCGCCAGGCCGTGGCCCGAGAAGCCTTGCAGGTAGTAGAGCTTGTCGCCGATGCGGCCGAAGTCGGGCGCGCGGCTCATCGTGATGTCGACGAAGCCGCCCCAGGCGAACTCGGCCTTGGCGCCGGCCAGCTGCGGGAAGGTGCCCACCATGCGCTGGCGCATGCTCTCGGCCAGGTTGGAGGGCGTCTGGGTGCTGTAGCTGACCCGCCCGCCGTAGAGCATGCGGTGGTCGTTGGTGGTGCGGAAGTAGTCGAGCACGAAGTTGGTGTCGCAGACCGCCGAGCGGCTGGGCACCAGCGAGTCGGCCAGCGCCGGGTCCAGCGCCTCGGAGCAGACGATGTAGGTGCCGACCGGCATGATGCGCGCTTCGAGCTGCGGCGCGATGCCCTGCAGGTAGACGTTGCCGGCCAGCAGCACCTGCTTGGCCTGCACCGTGCCCTGCGGTGTCGTGAGTTGCACCGACGCGCCGTCCTGCAGCGCGGTGACCGGCGTGTTCTCGAAGATGCGCACCCCCGCCGCCGCCGCGGCTCGGGCGATGCCCAGCGCGTACTTGAGCGGGTGCAGGTGGCCGGAGTGCGGGTCGTGGAGGCCGCTGTGGTAGCGCGGGCTGGCGATCCATTGGCCCACCTGGGCGGGCGCCACGCGGGTGAAGGGCGTGCCGTAGACCCGCTCGATGCGGTCGGCCCAGGCCGCCAGCTCGGCGCCCTTGCGCGCGCTGGTGGCCAGGCCCAGGTAGCCGTCGCGCCAGTCGCAATCGATCCGGTGCTGCGCGCAGCGCTGGCGCAGCAGGTCCAGCGCCTCCAGCGTCATCCCCCAGACCTGCTTGGCGGCGTCCAGGCCGAGCTGTTTCTCTATGACGTCCTGGTCGCAGGCCAAGCCGTGGATGGCCTGCCCGCCATTGCGGCCGCTGGCACCCCAGCCCACTTCGCGGGCCTCCAGCAGCACGACATCCAGGCCCTTGGCGGCCAGGTCCAGCGCAGCGCAAAGCCCCGCCAGGCCGGCGCCGACAACGGCCACATCGCAGGTGACAGGGCCCGACAGCGCCGCAAAGCCTTGCGTGCGCGGGGCCGTGGCGGCGTAGTACGAATGGCGGGCGAGATCGCGGTCGACGCTCAGGAATGTCATACGGTAGGCGCTAGGCAAGCCCTTTGTCGGGATGGTGCAAGAGTGCGGAAAAGGTGGTGCAAGGATCAGGCCACGCGCTTGATGGCGGTACTGACTGCTTCGACGATCTGGTCGATCTGAGTTCGCTCGATGATCAGCGGCGGCGACAAGGCCACCGTGTCGCCCGTGGTCCTCACCAGCACACCGGCCTCGAAGCAGTCGAGGAAGACATCGAAGCCCCGTGCGCCGACCGCGCCCGGCCGCGCCGCCAGCTCGATGCCGCCGACCAGGCCGATGTTGCGGATGTCGATCACGTTCGGCAGGCCCTTGAGCGCGTGCAGGCACTCGCCGAAGTAGCCCTGCAGCTCGCCGGCGCGCGTCAGCAGGCCGTCGTCGGCATAGGTCTCCAGCGTGGCCAGGCCGGCCGCGCAGGCGAGCGGGTGGGCGGAGTAGGTGTAGCCGTGGGCGAACTCGATCAGGTGCTCGGGCCCCTGCATGAAGGCGTCGTGGATGCCCTGGCGCACCAGCACCGCGCCCATGGGCACGCAGCCGTTGGTGAGGCCCTTGGCGCAAGTGATCAGGTCGGGCGTGACGCCGAAGGTCTGGGCCGCGAAGGGCTGGCCGGTGCGGCCGAAGCCGGTGATGACCTCGTCGAAGATCAGCAGGATGCCGTGCCGG
The DNA here is from genome assembly GCA_035460745.1 of Ideonella sp. Lineage (GTDB taxonomy): Bacteria > Pseudomonadota > Gammaproteobacteria > Burkholderiales > Burkholderiaceae_C > Ideonella. The sequence goes on from DATHWJ010000004.1 coordinate 4,954, forward strand.
TCGCAGATCTCGCGCAGCCGGTTCAGGTAGCCCTTGGGCGGCACCAGCACGCCGGTGGAGCCGGCCACCGGCTCGACGATCACCGCGGCGATGGTGGAGGCGTCGTGCAGCGCGACCAGGCGCTCCAGGTCGTCGGCCAGCTCGGCGCCGTGCTCGGGCTGTCCAACGGTGTAGCTGTTGCGCGCCGGATCGTGGGTGTGGCGGATGTGGTCCACGCCGCCCAGCATGTTGCCGAACATCTTGCGATTGCCCACCAGGCCGCCGACCGAGATGCCGCCGAAATTGACGCCGTGGTAGCCGCGCTCGCGGCCGATGAGCCGCGTGCGCTGGCCCTCGCCGCGCACCCGGTGGTAGGCCAGCGCGATCTTCAGTGCCGTCTCCACCGACTCGGAGCCGGAGTTGGTGAAGAAGACCTTGCTCAAGCCCTCGGGCGCCAGCCTGGCCAGCGCCGTGGCCAGCTCGAAGGCCTTGGGGTGCGCCATCTGGAAGGGCGGGGCGTAGTCCATGCGCGCGGCCTGCTCGGCGATGGCTTTGACGATCTTGGGCCGGCCGTGGCCGGCGTTCACGCACCACAGGCCCGCGGCACCGTCCAGCACCTGGCGGCCGTCGTCGGTGCCGTAGTGCATGCCCGAGGCGGTGGTCAGCAGGCGAGGCGCCTTCTTGAACTGGCGGTTGGCGGTGAAAGGCATCCAGAAAGCGTCGAGTTCGGGCGTCATGTGCATTTCTCCGCAAGGCAACGGGGGTTGAGTCTAGCCAAGGCGGCGCGCAATGTGCTTGCGCGATGCTCCGGGGGCAACCCGTGCTGGCGCAACTTTGTGCGGCTGCTGCAGTGATAATCGGCAGCTTATGCGAACCAAGCACATTTCACCGCAATTGGATGCGATCGACCGGCTCATCCTGGCCGAGCTGCAAAGCGACGGAAAACTTTCCAACGTGGAGCTCGCGCAGCGGGTCCACCTCTCGCCCTCGGCCTGCCTGCGGCGCGTCAAGCAGCTGGAGGACAGCGGCGTGATCGCCCAGTATGTGGCGCTGCTGAACCCCAAGGCGGTCGGCCAGCACGGCATCAGCTTCACCATCATCAACCTCGAGAGCATGAGCAACCAGTTGCTGATGGCCTTCGAGCAGGCGGTGCGCGACGAGCCGCAGGTGCTGGACTGCTATTACGTGGCCGGCTCCAACGACTACCTGATCCGCTTCTCGTACCGCGACGCGGAAGACCTGGAGCGCTTCCACACCGAGGTGCTGATGCGGCTGCCGGGCGTCGAGCGCTCGAACTCGATGCTGGTGCTGCGCACGGTCAAGAAGACGACGGCGCTGCCGCTTTGAGCGGCCCCAGACCTGCCGCTCTGCGTCAGGCCCCCGAGGGGGAGAAACGATGGCGGTGTGTCGGGACGGGAGCGCGAGCCGCTGCCGGGAGCCCTGCCTGCGCCCTGGTGGTGGCGGTCCTCGCTGCGCTCGGACTGCCCTGCGGGGCTCGGTCGGTCGGCCGCGTCGCCTAACTCGCTACGTTCGCTGCGCTCACTGCACTCGATCAAAGGCGCCGAGTCAGATGTTGATGCGCGCTGCGCGCGCCGGCCGACCGCCCTCACTCCTCGGCGCCACCAACAGGGCACAGGCAGGGCTCCCGGTAGCG
>DATHWJ010000005.1:0-4893 GCA_035460745.1 Ideonella sp.
GAGCAGGCCGGCAAGGACCTCAAGGTCAAGGTCAGCTTCGAAGGTCCCGAGACCGAAGCGATGGTGGACAAGCAGATCGATATGCTCTCCGCCGCGCTGGCCAAGAAGCCGCAGGCCATCGGCTTCGCCGCGCTGGACAGCAAGGCCGCGATCCCGCTGCTGAAGAAGGCCCAGGCCGCCAAGATCCCGGTCGTCGCCTTCGACTCGGGCGTGGACAGCGACATCCCGGTGACCACCGCGACCACCGACAACAAGGCCGCCGCCGCGCTCGCCGCCGACAAGATGGCCGAGCTGATCGGCAAGGCCGGCGAGGTGGCCGTGGTGGCCCACGACCAGACCAGCCGCACCGGCATCGACCGCGTCGAGGGCTTCGTCGGCCGCATGAAATCGACCTACCCCAACATCAAGGTGGTGAGCGTGCAGTACGGCGGCGGCGACCACCTCAAGTCCACCGAGATCACCAAGTCCATCCTGCAGGCCAACCCCAACCTGAAGGGCATGTTCGGTGCCAACGAGGGCTCGGCCATCGGTGTCGTCAACGGCGCCAAGGAGATGAAGCGCAAGCTCGTGATCATCGGCTACGACTCCGGCAAGCAGCAGAAAGACGCGATCAAGAGCGGCGAGATGGCCGGCGCGATCACGCAGAACCCTGTGGGCATCGGCTACAAGACCGTCGAAGCGGCCGTCAAGGCGCTGAAGGGCGAGAAGCTGCCCAAGATCATCGACACCGGCTTCTACTGGTACGACAAGAGCAACATCGCCGATCCCAAGATCGCCGCGGTGCTCTACGACTGAAGCGCAATGGCCTGAGCCCGACGTGCGGGCCCAGGCCCTGCCGGCAATCCTCTCCGGAAGTTTCGAACGATGACCCAGATCCTCGCGATGCGCGTGCTCGACGTGCGCTTCCCGACCTCGCAGCAGCTCGACGGCTCCGACGCGATGAACCCGGACCCCGACTACTCGGCGGCCTACGTCGTGCTGGAGACCGACCAGCCCGGCCTCGAAGGCCACGGCCTGACCTTCACGATAGGTCGCGGCAATCAGATCTGCTGCGCCGCCATCGAGGCCCTGCGCCACCTCGTGGTGGGGCTGGACCTCGCCTGGGTGGCCGAGGACATGGGCCGCTTCTGGCGCCACGTCACCTCCGACAGCCAGTTGCGCTGGATAGGCCCCGACAAGGGCGCCATCCACCTCGCCACCGGCGCGGTGGTGAATGCCGTCTGGGACCTCTGGGCCAAGGCCGAGGGCAAGCCGCTGTGGCAATTGGTGGCCGAGATGAGCCCGGCCGAGCTGGTGCGCTGCATCGACTTCCGCTACCTCACCGACTGCATCACGCCGGCCGAGGCGCTGGCGCTGCTCACCGCCCAGGCCGCGGGCAAGGCCGAGCGCCTGGCCACGCTGAAGCGCGAAGGCTACCCCTGCTACACCACCTCGGCGGGCTGGCTGGGCTATGGCGACGAGAAGCTGCGGCGCCTGTGCCAGGAGGCAGTGGACGCCGGCTTCAACCACGTCAAGCTCAAGGTGGGCAGGGACAAGGCCGACGACATCCGCCGCCTGCGCGTCGCGCGCGAGGTGCTGGGGCCGGATCGCCACCTGATGATCGACGCCAACCAGGTCTGGGAGGTGGGCCAGGCGGTCGATTGGGTGCGCGAACTCGCGTTCGCCAAGCCCTGGTTCATCGAGGAGCCCACCAGCCCCGACGACGTCGAGGGCCACCGCGTCATCCGCGAAGGCGTGGCCCCGGTGAAGGTGGCCACTGGCGAGATGTGCCAGAACCGCATCCTGTTCAAGCAGTTCATCATGCGCGGCGCGATCGACGTGGTGCAGATCGACGCCTGCCGCCTGGGCGGTGTCAACGAGATCCTCGCGGTGCTGCTGATGGCGGCCAAGTACCAGCTGCCGGTCTGCCCGCACGCCGGCGGCGTGGGCCTGTGCGAGTACGTGCAGCACTTGTCGATGATCGACTACCTCTGCATCGCCGGCACCCGCGAGGGCCGGGTGATCGAGTATGTCGACCACCTGCACGAGCACTTCGTCGACCCCTGCGTGATCCAGGGCGCGGCCTACATGCCGCCCAGCGCACCGGGCTTCTCGATCACGATGAAGCCGGCCTCGCTCGCCGCCTACCAGCACCGGCCCCAGGCCTGACGCGCGTGGACCTGCAGCTCACCGGCAAGCCGGTCATCGTCACCGGCGGCGGCTCCGGCATAGGCGCCGCGATCTCGCTCACGCTGGCCCGCGAGGGCGCCATCCCGGTCATCCTCGGGCGGCACCCGCTGCCGGCCGCCTTCGAGGCCGCGCTGCTCGCGGCCCAGCCCGAGGCCCGCTTCTTCCAGCTCGAGCTGTCCGACGAAGACGCCTGCCGCAACGCGGTGGCCCGTACCGTGCAAGCCCTCGGCAGCCTGCACGGCCTGGTCAACAACGCCGGGGTCAACGACAACGTCGGCCTCGAGGCCGGCCGCGCCGCCTTTCTCGGGTCGATAGACAACAACCTGACCCATGCCTACCTGATGGCCCATTTGTGCGGGCCGCAGCTGCGCGCCAGCCGCGGCGCCATCGTCAACATCTCCTCCAAGACGGCCTTGACCGGCCAGGGCCACACCAGCGGCTACACCGCGGCCAAGGGCGCGCTGCTCTCGCTCACGCGCGAGTGGGCCGCGGCCCTGCGCGGCGACGGCGTGCGCGTCAACGCGGTGATCCCGGCCGAAGTGATGACGCCCCTCTACGAGAGCTGGCTGCAGGGCTTCGACGACCCCGCCGCGCGCCTGGCCGAGATCACCCGCCGCATCCCGCTGGGCCAGCGCATGACCACCGCCGAGGAGATCGCCGACACGGTGGTCTTCCTGCTCTCCGCGCGGGCCAGCCACACGACCGGGCAGTGGGTGTTCGTCGATGGCGGTTACACCCACCTGGACCGGGCGCTGGACTGAGAGCCTGCGAGCGCCCCTTCGTTTCCTCATGAGCGGGCAGAAGACGGTGTCGAATTCAGCGCTCCCGATTCGTCGTGGTACCAGAGCGCCGGGCCGGGCGCTCCCACAACCCAGCCAAGGAGAACGACGATGCGTGTGATGGTGATGGTGAAGGCGACGAGCCAGTCCGAGGCCGGGGAGATGCCCCGCACGGAGCTGCTGGCGGCCATGGGCAACTTCAATGAAGAGCTGGTCAAGGCTGGCGTGATGCTCGCGGGCGAGGGCCTGCATCCGAGTGCCAGGGGCAAGCGGGTGCAGTTCTCCGGCAGCCGGCGCAGTGTGGTCGATGGGCCGTTCGCAGACACCAAGGAGCTCGTGGCCGGCTTCTGGCTGTGGCAGGTCAAGTCGATGGAGGAGGCCGTCGAATGGGTGAGGCGCTGCCCCAACCCCATGGAGGGCGACTCCGAGATCGAGATTCGCCAAGTGTTCGAGGCCGAGGACTTCGGCGCCGAGTTCACACCCGAGCTGCGGGCGCAGGAAGACCGCCTGCGCGCCGCCGCCGAAGGCTTGGCGAACAAGTCGCGCTGACACGGCTGGGCTCAGGGCGCACTCGCGGCGCCCATCCCCCTGGCCCTCGCACTGAAGCTTCTTGAAAGTCCGAGGCCATCGAGGGAGCAAGAATGAAAACGTTGCCAAGACAGCGCTCGGTGAGCCGGCTCTCCAACCGGGCTCGGATGTGACCGTGGCGCCCGTCGTTCACGGACCCTCGATCCCAGCCTGCCGCCTTGTGCGTTCTCCATCGCGTTTCAACCACTGAGGGTATCCCCATGTCAGATGTTCAAAGACCGTCGCACGCTTTTTCTCGCCTCACGATGAAAACGTTTGCAGCCGCGGCGATCCTGATCGCCGTCTCGTCCGCCGCATTCGCAGCCGATACGGCCACCGTCGCGTTCGAGAAGGCCAAGGCCGATGCGGCGGCGCGCCAGGCCAAGGCCCGCGCGGCAGGCGCGTTGGACGTCACGCCGCCCGAGCTGAAGGCCTTCTCGCTCGGCGGCACCGTCGATACCCAGCAGTACAACGCCGCGGCCATCGCGAGCATCACGGCGACCGACGACATGTCGGGCATCTTCTCGGTCTTCCTCTCGCTGCGCTCGCCCTCGGGCCTGCAGTCCGTCGTGCGCGACGACCTGCAGAACTCGGGCGTCAAGAAGTACAGCGGCAACTTCAGCGTCGGCGCGCAGTCCTTCAGCTATCCCGGCGTGTACTTCACCCCCTACTCGGAGGCGGGCGTCTGGACTGTCGAGATGATGTTCATCTACGACATGAACGGCAACGGCAAGATCTACACGGCGAGCGACCTCGCAGCCTTCGGCCCGACCACGGTGACGGTGGTCAACGATGGCCCCTGGGACAACATCCCGCCCATCCTGATCGGCGGCGTGGTGGGCACCAAGAAGATCTCGCTGAGCACGCCGCCCACCGGCACCAGCGGCAATGCGCTGCCGGTGATCGCCGCCGCCGTGCGCGGCTTCGACCCGGGCAACGGCGTGTCGTCCGGCTTCTACTCGGCGGCCATCGAGTTCTGCCTGCCCGACCCCCACTCGACCTGCAAGGACAGCTTCCAGATCACCGGCAAGGCCGACGCGCCGGGCCTGGCCGATGCGGTCGTGCGTGTCTCGGGCAGCCCGCGCAAGGACCAGACGCCGGGCAAGTACGGCATCTACATGGTCAACCTGATGGACCTGGCCGGCAACATCGTGGGCATCACCAGCAACCTGCCGGCTGCCTTTCCCAAGGGCATGGTGGTCGACGTCCAGCCCTGAAAACAGGCGGTGCGGGCCGACTACGGCGCCTGCAATCGCTGCAGCAGGTCCGGCGTGGGATAGCCGTCCGCGGGCAGGCCGATGCTGCGCTGGTAGCGGCGCAGCCCGTCCCGCGTCGCGGGCCCCATCACGCCGTCGGGCTTGCCGCTGGCAAAGCCGCG
>DATHWJ010000006.1:0-20425 GCA_035460745.1 Ideonella sp.
CTGCCGCCGCTCTGCGGCTCGGGCGGGTCGCCATCGGCGGACTGGTCCTGCGCCGACGCGGGTGCGCCTTCTGGCGGCGGTTCGCGGCCGGCGAGGCGCAGGCCGCGCAATGGCGTGGCGCCCTTGGTGTCGTCGGCGGCAGGCATATCGTCGGTGCCGGCTCCATCGGCATTTTCGCTGGGCACCGGGAAGGCCATGCCCTGGCCGTTCTCGCGCGCATAGATCGCGATCACATGCGTGATCGGCACGATGATCTCGCGCGCCGAGCCGCCGAAGCGCGCCTTGAACTCGATGAACTCGTTGCCCAGCTTCAGCCCCGAGGTGGCCTCGAAGCCGACGTTGAGCACGATCTCGTTGTTCTTCACGTACTCCATCGGCACCTGCACGCCGGCCTCGACGAAGACGGCGAGGTAGGGCGTGAAGCCGTTGTCGGTGCACCAGTCGTGCAGCGCACGGATCAGGTAGGGGCGGGTCGAGCCGCCCTGGGCGTCTGGGGGAGTGATGGCCGATGTCATGGGCGTGATTGCTCTGGACGCACGGGCTGCGCCTTACTTGCGCATCACCTTTTCGGACGGCGTCAGCGCCTCGATGTAGGCCGGGCGCGAGAAGATGCGCTCGGCGTACTTCAGCAGCGGTGCGGCGTTCTTCGACAAGTCGATGCCGTAGTAGTCCAGGCGCCACAGCAGCGGCGCGATGGCCACGTCGAGCATCGAGAAATCGTCGCCCAGCATGTACTTGTTCTTCAGGAAGATGGGCGCCAGCTGGGTCAGGCGGTCGCGGATCTGCGAGCGGGCCTTCTCGAGCTGCTTGTCGTTGGGCTTGATGCCACGGCTCTCGAGGATATTGACGTTCGAGAACAGCTCTTTCTCGAAGTTGAACAGGAACAGCCGCACCCGCGCGCGCGCCACCGGGTCGCCCGGCATCAGCTGCGGGTGGGGGAAGCGCTCGTCGATGTACTCGTTGATGATGTGCGACTCGTACAGGATCAGGTCGCGTTCGACGAGGATGGGCACCTCGTTGTACGGGTTCATCAGCGCGATGTCTTCGGGCTTGGCGAAAAGATCCACGTCGCGTATCTCGAAGTCCATGCCCTTCTCGAACAGCACGAAGCGGCAGCGGTGCGAGTAGGGGTCGGTGGTTCCGGAGTAAAGCACCATCATGCGGTGGGCTCCCTTCTTAAATCAGGTCGAAGCGGTGGCCCGTGAAACCGGGGCACCAGGCAACAAAAACGCAATGGGCCCGGTCGGGCCCAAGCGCGAGAGACCCGGCCTTCGGGGGCCGGGCCACGGGTCATTTCACGTCTTTCCAGAATGCGGCATTCAGGCGCCAGGTGAACACGATCAGCACGCTGAGGAAGATCATCACCCACACCCCCAGGCGGAAGCGCTGGTTTTGTGCCGGCTCGCCCATCCACTGCAGGTAAGCCACCAGGTCGGCGACGGCGCTGTTGTAGTCGGCGGTGTTGAGCTGGCCCGGGGTGATGGCCTCGAAGCCCTTGAACTGGTGCACCGTCTTGCCGTGCTCGTGCGGATCGGGTGCCTCTTCGAAAACGGCACGCTGCTGGCCCTGCAGCTCCCACAGCACGTGGGGCATGGCCACGGCCGGGAAGGCCATGTTGTTCCAGCCGGTGGCCTTGGTGTCGTCGCGGTAGTAGCTGCGCAGGTAGGTGTAGAGGTAGTCGGCCCCCGAGCCTTGCGCGCCGGAGCGCGAGCGGGCGATCACCGTGAGGTCGGGTGGAGTGGTGCCGAACCAGTCCTTGGCCTGCTTCGGGTCCATCGCGACCTTCATCGTGTCGCCGACCTTCTCGGAGGCGAACAGCAGGTTCTTCTTGATCTGGTCGTCGGTCAGGCCGATGTCGTGCATGCGGTTGTAGCGCATGTAGGCCGCCGAGTGGCAGTTCAAGCAGTAGTTGACGAAGAGCTTGGCGCCGTGTTGCAGCGCGGCCACGTCGCTGACGCGCTCCATCGGGAACTTGTCCCAGGGCGCGCCGCCTTCGCTGGCCAGGGCGCCTGCAGACAGGCTCAGAAGGCTCACGGTGGCGACGCAGCCGGCGATGAATTTTTTGATCATGGTGGGGTTGCTCCTGCCGATCCGATCAGTGCGCATGGAAGTTCACGCGGTCAGGCACCGGCTTGAAGGTGCCGAGCGCGCTCCACCACGGCATCAGCAGGAAGAAGCCGAAGTAGAACAGGGTGCCGGCCTGCGACACGCGCTCGCCGATGGCCGACGGCGGCTGCACGCCCAGGTAGCCCAGGATCAGGAAGTTGACCACGAAGATGCCGTACATGATCAGGTGCCAGCTCGGGCGGTAGCGGATCGACTTGACCGGGCTGGAATCCAGCCAGGGCAGGAAGAACAGGATCACGACCGCGCCGCCCATCACCACCACGCCCCAGAACTTGGCGTCGATGCTGAGCATCATCAGCACCACCGCGACCGCCCCGATCACGACGGCGCCCTTGAGCATCGCGCCGATGCGCGCCTTCAGCACGCCCAGCGCCGCACCGGCCAGCACGCAGGCGATCAGCGCATACATCATCTCGCTGGTGATGGCGCGCAGCATCGAGTAGTAGGGCGTGAAGTACCAGACCGGTGCGATATGCAGCGGCGTCTTCAGCGGGTCGGCCGGGATGAAGTTGTTGTACTCGAGGAAGTAGCCGCCGAACTCCGGCGCGAAGAAGATGATCGCGCAGAACACCAGCAGGAACACGCTGACGCCGAACAGGTCGTGCACCGAGTAGTAGGGATGGAAGGGGATGCCGTCCAGCGGATGGCCATCGGCACCCTTCTTGGCCTTGATCTCGACGCCATCCGGGTTGTTGGAGCCCACCTCGTGCAGCGCGATGATGTGCGCCACCACCAGGCCCAGCAGCACCAGCGGCACCGCGATGACGTGGAAGCTGAAGAAGCGGTTCAGCGTGGCGTCGCCCACCACGTAGTCGCCACGAATCAGCAGCGCCAGGTCCGGGCCGACGAAGGGCACGGCGGCGAACAGGTTCACGATGACCTGGGCGCCCCAGTAGCTCATCTGGCCCCAGGGCAGCAGGTAGCCCATGAAGGCCTCGGCCATCAGGCACAGGAAGATCGCGCAGCCGAAGACCCACACCAACTCGCGCGGCTTGCGGTAGGAGCCGTAGATCAGGCCGCGGAACATGTGCAGGTACACCACCACGAAGAAGGCGCTGGCGCCCGTGGAGTGCATGTAGCGGATGATCCAGCCGCCCGGCACGTCGCGCATGATGTACTCGACCGACGCGAAGGCCAGGCCCGCATCCGGCTTGTAGTGCATCACCAGGAAGATGCCGGTGACGATCTGTATGACCAGCACCAGCAGCGCCAGCGAGCCGAAGATGTACCAGAAGTTGAAGTTCTTCGGAGCGTAGTACTCCGACATGTGCTCCTTGTACATCTTGCTGGCGGGGAACCGGTTGTCCACCCAAGTCATCAGCTTCTCCGCGAGCGGCGCGTTCGCCGGCGCGATCTTCATCTCAGCCATGGTTGCCTTTCGGGTTTTCTTGTTCGTACGCCAGGCGCTGCATCAGGCCTTGGTGTCCTCGCCGATCAGCAGCCTGCTGTCGGTGAGGTACATGTACGGCGGCACTTCGAGGTTGTCCGGCGCGGGCTTGTTCTTGTAGACCCGGCCCGCCATGTCGAAGGTGGAGCCGTGGCACGGGCAGAAGAACCCGCCCTCCCAGTCGTCCGGCAGCGAAGGCTGCGGGCCGGTCTGGAACTTGTCGGACGGCGAACAGCCCAGGTGGGTGCAGATGCCGACGACGACCAGGACCTCGGGTTTGATGGACCGCGCCTCGTTCTTCGCGTAGGCGGGAATCGGGTAGGTCGTGCGCTCGGAATTGGGGTCGGCCAGCTGCGGGTCGACCTTCTTCAGCGTCGCGAGCTGCTCCGGCGTGCGCCGCACGATCCAGACCGGCTTGCCGCGCCACTCCACGGTGAGCTTCTCGCCGGGCTTGATGGCGCTGATGTCGACCTCGACCGCGGCACCCGCAGCCTTGGCTCGTTCAGACGGGGCAAAACTGCTGACAAAGGGCACGGCCGTCGCCACACCGCCCACGGCACCCGCACACCCTGTGGCGATCAGCCACGTGCGCTTGCCTTGGTCCACCGCGTTATCACTCATGGGGGTCCTTCTTCGAGAGTCTTCTGGAAGCTTCGCTCAGCCCGAAAGGCGCCGCACACCGGCTCGCAGGCGCGGCGCATCGACATCGAAAGTGCCCGTCCGTCTACCCGGAAAGGCGCTCCGCTCAAGCAATCTCGCATTTTAGCGGACATGCGAGGCGACTCCGCGACAAGCGCGGCCCCGAAGGCCGGGACGCACCCGCCAGGCGGTTGACATTGAGCGGCATGCAGCAATACTGCCCAGCAGCAACCGGCGGTCCAGCCGGTGCTTTTTGCAGCACCACCTAGGAGTCAAAGCATGGGGTTCGTCACCGAATTCAAAGAATTTGCCATGAAGGGCAACGTCGTCGACCTGGCGGTGGGCGTGATCATCGGTGCCGCCTTCGGCAAGATCGTCGACTCCATCGTCAGCGACCTGATCATGCCGGTGGTGGGCCTGATCTTCGGCGGGCTCGACTTCTCGAACTACTTCATACCGCTGGCGGGCCAGACCGCCGCCACATTGGTGGAGGCCAGGAAGGCCGGCGCGGTGTTCGCCTATGGCAGCTTCATCACCGTGGCGCTGAACTTCATCATCCTGGCTTTCATCATCTTCCTCATGATCAAGCAGATCAATCGGCTCAAGCATGCCGAGGCGACGGCCGCCCCAGCCGCGCCCGCGGCGCCGCCGGAAGACATCGTGCTGCTGCGCGAGATCCGGGACTCGCTGGCCAGGCGCTGACCCGGCAGCCCTCAGGCGGCCGCCAGGCGCCGCGCCATGCGCAGCGCGGCCATCAGGCTGGCGGGGTCCGCCCGGCCCGTGCCGGCCAGGTCGAACGCCGTGCCGTGGTCCGGGCTGGTGCGCACGAAGGGCAGGCCCAGCGTCACGTTGACGCCCTGCTCGACCCCGAGGTACTTGACGGGGATCAGGCCGTGGTCGTGGGTCATCGCGACGACGAAATCGAACTCGCCCGGGTGGCCCGGTGCGTTGCGGGCCCGCATGAAGACCGTGTCGGGCGCGTAGGGGCCACTGGCGTCTATACCCTCGCGCTGCGCCGCCGCGATGGCCGGCGCGATCAGCCGGATCTCCTCGTCGCCGAACAAGCCGCCCTCGCCCGCATGCGGGTTCAGGCCGGCCACCGCGATGCGGGGCCGCGCGATGCCGAAGCGCCGGCCCGCCTCGTGCGAGATGCGCAGGGTCTGCAGGATGCCGGGCTGGTCCAGCATCTCGATCGCGCGCCGCAGCGCAACGTGGATGGTGACCAGCACCACCCGCAATTCGTCGTTGGCCAGCATCATGCGCACCGGCGCCGGCTCATCCCCCACCGGCGCGGCCAGGGCCTGCAGCATCTCGGTGTGGCCCGGGTAGGGCACGCCGGCGGCCGACAGCGCCTCCTTGTGGATGGGCGCGGTGACCAGCGCGCGCGCTGCCCCTGCCTGCAGCCAGGCCACCGCCTGCGTGATGAAGGCCGCCGCCGCCGCGCCGGCCCGCGCATCGACCCGGCCCCAGGGCAACTGCGCCAGCGAAGGCGGCAGCCCGGCCGCCTGCAGCAGCGGCAGCGCACCGGCGGGCACCCGGCCCAGGTCGGCGGGGTGGTCCATGCACACCAACGGCACGGCCGCGCCGGTGGCGGCCAGCGCGCGGCGCATCACCGCCACGTCGCCAACGACCACCGCGTCATGGAGCTCGCCCGCGCGGAACGCCTTGGCGACGATCTCGGGGCCTATGCCGCACGGATCGCCCAGCGTGACAAGCAAGGGGCGCACGGGCGGCGGCGATGCGCTCATCGTCCCGCCACGCTCGGCCCTGCCCCGAGCTTGCAAATCCCGGGTTTGCCCTCACCCTGCGCAGGGTTCGGCCCATAATCCCTGCACCGCTTGGCCTGCCGCAACTGCGACGGGAAACCTTCGGTCTCGGCTCGTGCGGCCATCGGTGCAACGCTCCTTCCTTGTCATGCGCAGAATCTGGCTCGTATTCTCCCAGACCGTCACCGTGGCGGTGGCGCTGCTGTTCGTGGTCGGCAGCTTCAAGCCCGAGTGGCTGCAGCGAGCGCCCGCACCTCTGCTGTCGCCGCAGGTGTCGCTGGCGCCTTCCGCCATGATGCCGGTCGCCGACGGCGCCGCCCGCAGCAGCCCCACCCAGCTCCTGAGCGCCGCCGCGCAGCGTGCTTCGCCCGCGGTCGTCAGCGTCATCGCCAGCAAGGCCGCGCGCGGCGGCAACCCGCATGCGCAAGACCCCTGGTTCCGATTCTTCTACGGCCAGCGCGGCGAGCAGCAGCAGCGCCAACAACCCCAGATGGGCCTGGGCTCCGGCGTGATCGTCGCGGCCGAAGGCTATCTGCTGACCAACAACCACGTCATCGAAGGCGCGGACGACATCCAGGTCAAGCTGCTGGACGGCCGCGAGGCCGAGGCCAGGCTGATAGGCACCGACCCCGAGACCGATGTCGCCGTGCTCAAGATCGAGCTCGATCGCCTGCCTGTGGTGAGCCTGGGCAACATCGAGCAGTTGCACGTCGGCGACGCGGTGCTGGCGATCGGCAACCCCTTCAACGTGGGCCAGACCGTCACCTCCGGCATCGTCAGCGCGCTCGGCCGCAGCGGCCTGGGCCTGTCCACTTTCGAAAACTTCGTGCAGACCGATGCGGCGATCAACCCCGGCAACTCCGGCGGCGCGCTGATCGACGTCAACGGCAACCTGGTGGGCATCAACACCGCCATCTACTCCCGCTCGGGCGGCAGCATGGGCATAGGCTTCGCTATTCCCGTGGATCTCGCCCACCAGGTGATGGACAGCCTGGTACGCGACGGCCAGGTGACCCGCGGCTGGATAGGCGTGCAGCCGCGCGACCTCGACCCCGACCTCGCCCAGAGCTTCAAGCTGCCGATCAACGAAGGCGTGCTGATCACCGGCGTGCTGCAGGACGGCCCGGCCAGCGATGCCGGCATGAAGCCGGGCGACGTGGTCACCCGCATCGCCGGCAAGCCGGTGCGCAACATCTCGCAGCTGCTGACCGTGGTGGCTGGGCTGAAGCCGCGGACCGAGGCGGCCATCAACGTGCAGCGTGGCGCCCAGGCGCTGGAGCTCAAGGTGGTGGTCGCCCGACGGCCCAGGCAGGAGCGCCAGGCGGCACCCGCCGAAGAGTGAGGCCGGGCCGGTGCGCGCCACCGCGCACTCGCCCGCCGCGAGGCGCTCAGGAGCCCGCCTTCTCCGTTTCGGCGTCCGGCGCCTGCGTGTGCTTGATGAAGCCGCGCGCCGCGAAGATGCCCAGCTCGTAGAGCAGGCACATCGGGATCGCCAGGGCCAGTTGCGACACCACGTCCGGCGGCGTGATGACCGCCGCGATGATGAAGGCGCAGACCACGAAATAGCCGCGGAAGGCCTTCAGCTTCTCGATGCTGACCACACCCATGCGCGCCAACACCACCACCACCACAGGCACCTCGAAGGTCGCGCCGAAGGCGATGAACATCGACATGACAAAACCGAGGTAGGCCTCGATGTCAGGCGCCGCGGTGATGCTCTTGGGCGCAAAGCTCTGGATGAACCTGAAGACCTGGCCGAAGACGAAGAAGTAGCAGAACGCCACCCCGGCGGCGAAGAGCAGGGTGCTCGACACCACCAGCGGCAGCACCAGCTTCTTCTCGTGGCTGTACAGGCCCGGCGCGACGAAGGCCCAGGCCTGGTAGAGCACGATGGGCAGCGCCAGCAGGAAGGCCGCGAGCAGCGTGATCTTCAGCGGCACGATGAAGGGCGAGATCACGTTGGTGGCGATCATCGTCGAGCCCGCCGGCAGCGTCGCGATCAGGGGCGCGGCCAGCAGGTCGTACAACTGGCCCGGGCCCGGCCAGAGCGACAAGGCGCCGAAGGCGATGGCAACGGCGATCACCGCGCGCACCAGGCGGTCGCGCAGCTCGATCAGGTGGGAGACGAACGGGGCCTCGGTGCCTTCCAGTTCGTCGCGGTCGTTGTCGGCCATGCTCAGTGGCCCGCCTGCGGCGGCCGGAAGCGGGCGACCCGCGCGGCGCCGGACTGCACGTGGGCGCGCACGCCGTTCTTCTGCTTGTACCAGCGCGGCACGGCGCCCTGCTTGAGGCGCCACTTCTTGCCGGGGTGCTGGTATTGCGGCGGCGCAGGCGTCCAGGCCGGGCTGCTGTCGGAGTCGGGGTCCAGCCCGGAGGACGACAGGCTGGCGGTGGTATCGGTCCAGCCCTTTTCGAGGCTGTCGGAGGCCTGGTTCATCTCCCGGTGCACCGTCTGCTCGACGTCGCGCGCAGCGTCCTCGAACTGCGACTTCATCTTCTGCAGCTCTTCGAGCTCGATCGAGCGGTTGACCTCGGCTTTCACGTCAGCGACATAGCGCTGCGCCTTGCCGACGAGGTGGCCCACGGTGCGCGCCACGCGCGGCAGCTTCTCTGGGCCGATGACGATCAGCGCCACCGCCCCGATCAGGGCCAGTTTGTCGAATCCGAAGTCGATCATGCAGAAGGGGGAGATAGAGGGTGCGGGACCCGCGGCCTGAGTGCGCGCGGGTCAGGAGCGGCGGCAAGGCATGCCGCCGCGCGCGTCAGACCTTCTTCTTGGCTTCGACGTCGACCGTGTTCGGGTCGGCGGCCTTGTTGGCCGTGACCTGCTGCGCAGGCCCGCTGGCGTCCGCGGGCTCGGTGCCGCCCTTGACGCCGTCCTTGAAGCCCTTGACGGCCTCGCCCAGGTCGGAACCCATGTTCTTCAGCTTCTTGGTGCCAAAGATCAGCAGCACGACGACCAAGACGATCAGCCAATGCCAGATGCTGAACGATCCCATAGTGATTCTCCAAATAGCGAACTGACGATTCTACGGGGCCGTCGATGACAGGGGAGTTATCAGCCTTTGGACCAGGGGCGCGGGCCGCCGATCACATGCAGGTGCAGGTGCTGCACCTCCTGCCCGCCGTCGCGCCCGGTGTTGACGATGTGGCGGTAACCGCCGGTCACACCCTGCGCCACCATCAGCTCGGTGCTCTTGACCATCATCTTGCCCAGCAGGGCCTGGTCGGCCGGCGTCACGTCCTTCATCGAGGTGATGTGGCGCTTGGGGATCAGCAGCAGGTGCACCGGTGCCCAGGGCTGGATGTCGTGAAAAGCCAGGATCTCGTCGTCTTCGAAGGCCTTCTTGGCCGGAATCTCGCCGGCGACGATCTTGCAGAAGATGCAGTTCGGGTCTTTGTCCATGGGTGTGGCAGATCAGGCCGGCATGGGCCGGCGTTCGTTGAGGGCCAGCCAGCCGCGCACGACGCGGTAGAGGAACCAGATCGAGATGCAGGCCCACGCCGCCAAGCCCGGCAGCACCAGGAAGGCCCACAGCGGCAAGGTCACCAGATACAGCCCCGCAGCCCAGAAGACGCTGCGCAGCCGCCAGCTGAAATGGCTCTCCTGCCAGGTACCGGCGGCATCGCTGCGCTTGACGAGGTCCAGCACGATGGCCACGATCAACAAGGCCACGCCCGGCTGGAAGCCGGGCAGCACCGCGCCCACCGCGACGACCGCGTGCAGCGCGTAGCTGATGTGGCCCACCGTGCGCAGCGCGTTGTCGCGCTCGGCATCGGATGCGGGAGACACGGGGACGACTTCGTTCATGCACCTTCTCCTTCACGCTGTTGCGCCTTGCGCGCGGCAAACTCTTCCAGGCCCGAGAGACCCTCGCGCCGCTCCAGCTCGGCCAGCACGTCGGCCGGCTCGAGGCCGAACTGCGCCAGCGCGATCATCGAGTGGAACCACAGGTCGGCCATCTCGTAGACGATCTTGTCGCGCTCGCCGTCCTTGCAGGCCATCACGGTCTCGGTGGCCTCTTCGCCTATCTTCTTCAGGATCGCGTCGGTGCCCTTGTGGAACAGCCGCGCCACGTAGCTCTTGTCCGGGTCGCCCTGGCGCCGGGTCGCGATGACCTCGGCCAGCCGCTGCAGGGTGTCGTTGCTGGAAGCGCTCATCTCAAACCTTATTTGTAGATCGAAGCCGGGTCTTTCAAGACCGGCTCGACCGCCTTCCATTCTTCGCCCTCCAGCCGCTCGAAAAAACAGCTGTGCCGGCCTGTGTGGCAGGCGATGCCGGGCTCGTGCCCGCGCTGGGTGACCTTGAGCAGCACCACGTCCTGGTCGCAATCGACCCGGATCTCGTGCACCTGCTGGATGTGGCCGGACTCTTCGCCCTTGTGCCACAGGCGTTTGCGCGAGCGGCTCCAGTAGACGGCCTCGCGCCGCTCGGCGGTGAGCGCCAGCGCCTCGCGGTTCATCCAGGCAAACATCAGCACGTCGCCGCTGGCGGCCTCCTGCGCGATCACGGGCACCAGCCCGTCGTGGTCCCAGCGAATGTGATCCAGCCAACTGCTCATGCGGGCAGTGTAGCGAAGCACCTCAATCGGCGTGGGTATCGCCGGCATGGCCGCGCTCCGCGGCAAACCACTGCAGTACCGGGATGGTGCCCGGCAGCACCGGCCGGCTGGCCACCGGCAGGCTCTCCCAGGCCATGCGCTGCCCCTCCCTCATCTCGAACTCGCCCTGCCACTCGAAGACCTTGCAGAAGTGCAGCCGCACCCGCGCGTGCGGGTAGTCCATCACCAGCTCCTGCCAGGGCTGGCTGGCGGCGATGCGGATGCCCAGCTCCTCGTGCAGCTCGCGCTCGAGCGCCTCGTGCACGGTCTCGCCGGCCTCCAGCTTGCCGCCCGGGAACTCCCAGTAGCCCGCATACACCTTGCCCTCGGGCCGCGAGGTCAGCAGGAAGCGGCCCTCGCTGCCATCGGCCTGCCGCTCGATCAGCACCCCCACCGCCACGTCGACCGGCGTGCGCCCGTCCGCCGCCGTCATGTGCCGGCCGCCAGCGCCGCGCGCCCTGCCAGATCGCGGGCGAACTGGTAGGCCACCCGGCCCGAGCGCGAGCCGCGCTCCAGCGCAAAGACCAATGCCTGTGGGCGCGCCGCGGCGATCGCGGCTTCGTCCAGCCCGTAGTGCGACAGCCACTGCGCCACGATGGCCAGGTACTCGGCCTGGCTGAACGGGTAGAAGCTGACCCACAGGCCGAAGCGCTCCGAGAGCGAGATCTTCTCCTCGACCACCTCGCCCGGGTGCACCTCGCCGTCTTCGGTGTGCTGGTAGCTGAGGTTTTCCTTCATGTACTCGGGCAGCAGGTGGCGGCGGTTGCTGGTGGCGTAGATCAGCACGTTGTCGCCGGCGGCCGCCACCGAGCCGTCGAGCATGGACTTCAGCGCCTTGTAGCCCGGCTCGCCGTCCTCGAAGCTCAGGTCGTCGCAAAAGACGACAAAACGCTCGGCCCGCCCCGACACCAGCTCGACCAGGTCCGGCAGGTCGACCAGGTCGGCCTTGTCGACCTCGATCAGCCGCAGGCCCTGGCCGGCAAACTCGTTCAGGCAGGCCTTGATCAGCGAGCTCTTGCCGGTGCCGCGGGCGCCCGTCAGCAGCACGTTGTTGGCCGACGCGCCGGCCACGAACTGCGCGGTGTTCTGCAGCATGCGCTCCTTTTGCAGGTCGATCTCCTTCAGGTCGGCCAGGCGGATGCCGGCCACGTGGCGCACCGGCTCCAGCCGGCTGGCGCCCGCGCGCTTGCGGTAGCGGAAGGCGATGGAAGACGACCAGTCGGGCTCGACCAGGGGCTGGGGCAGCACGGCCTCCAGCCGGCTCAGCAGGCTTTCGGCGCGGGCGACGAGGGATTCGAGGGCAGCAGGATTCATGGGGCACCAGTGTATTGAAGCCGGTCGAAGCCCTGCGCGCCGCGCTCAGGGACAGCCCGTGCCGCCATCGGTGCGCACGATGCGCGGCCCGCCGCCCCCGGCCGAACGCGGGTCGTAGGGCGCGGCCGGCGGCTTGAAACCCGCGAGGAATGCCGCCAGCGCGGCCGTGTCCTGTCCGGCGCCGCTGCGCTCGCCGCCCAGGGCCAGGCGGCTGAAGCCGTCGCCACCGTCGGCCAGGTAGCTGTTCACCGTGACGCGCCAGCGGCGCTGCGGCTCGACGACCCGGCCGCTGGCATCCACGAGGGTGTGTACCGTGTCGCCGGTGCCCGCCAGCGTGGCGTTGCGCAGCTTGGCGCCGCAAGCCCGCGTCGCGTCCCACTCGTAGCGCAGCCCGGCGGAGGGCGACAACACGCGCGAGTAGCCCGTCTGGCCGAAGCAGTGGGCGAACTGCTGCTCCAGCACGTCGCGCAGCTGCTGCGTCGTCAGCGTCATCGTGACGAGGCTGTTGCCGAAGGGCTGCACGGTGAAGGCCTCGCCGTAGGTCACGTTGCCATCGCCTTCGCCGGCCGGGCTGCCGGCGAACAGGAAACCCGGGTTGCGCACGCCGCCGGGGTTCATCAGCGCGAGTTGGGCGCCGCCGAGCCCGGGCGCGGCCGTCGCGGCGAGCTGGGAGTCGGCGATCAGCTCGCCGGCGGGCATGTTGCAGGCGGCGTCGCGGCTGTTGGGCAGCTCGCGGGCGATGGCGCCGATCACGCGGTTGGCCAGCGGTGCGGCCAGGGCCTTGTAGCCGGCCACGATGGCGGCGATGCCGGCATCGGCGGTGGCCCCCGGCAGGTCTCGCTCGACCAGCTTGTTGAGCGCCGTCACGCCCGCGACGCGGCCGCTGGCGGGGTCCAGCGCCAGGTCGATGTCGGTCAGCACCCTGCCCTGCGTGTGGGCGCTGGTCACCGGCACGCTGCGGCCGGAGGCGAGCGGCAGGCGGCAGTTGTAGGCGGCGTGGGTGTGGCCGCTGATCACCAGGTCGACCGCGTCGTCCAGCCGGCCGACGATGGCGCGTATCGGCGAGCCGGCCAGTTGGCCGACGCAGGCGTTGATGTCCACCGGCGCCGGTGCGGCCTGTACGCCGCCCTGGTGGATCAGCACGACGATCGCCGTGGCGCCTTCGGCACGCAGCCGCGGCACCAGCGCATTCACCGTGTCGGCTTCGTCGCGGAAGACCACGCTGCGCACGCCGGCGGGCGAGACGATCTGCGCCGTGGCTTGCAGCGTCATGCCGATGAAGGCGATCCTGGCCTGCTTGCCGCCGCCGAGCTCGAAGCGCCGGATGCCGTAGGGCGGGAAGAGAGTCTGGCCGCTGCTGCGCTCGGCCACGTTGGCCGCCAGGAAGTGGAAGCGCGCGCCCTCGAACGGCACCGGCGTGCCGACCTCGGCGCCGCGGCAGCTGTGCGCCGGGTCGCTGGGGTGGCAGCCGCCGCGCTGCATGCGTAGCAGCTCATCGACGCCGTCGTCGAACTCGTGGTTGCCGACGGCGTTGAAATCCAGCCCCGCGCGGTTCATGGCCTCGATGGTGGGCTCGTCGTGGAACAGCGCCGAGACCAGCGGCGTGGCGCCTATCAGGTCGCCGGCCGAGACCACGACGGTGCGCGGGTTCTGCGCGCGCGCGGCGGCGATGTAGCCCGCCAGCGCATCGACCCCGCCGACCGGCACCGGCGCGGCCGCCGCACTGGCGCGGGAGCTGCCGGGCGACTCGAGCTGGCCGTGCAGGTCGTTGAGCGCCAGGATCTTGACGAGCACTGGCTGCGGCGCCGCAGCCGGGCCGCTGGCGGGCATGCGCTGGGCGCAGCCGGCCAGCAGCAGCGCCAGCGCCAGGCCGGTTGCGCGGTGTCGCAAGAGACGGTTCATCGCACGCTCCTTTGCGCCGAGGTTAACAACCCCCGGCACCGGGCGTATCAGGTCAGCAGCCCCAGCGCCACGTCGAGCTGCTCGGTCGGGCTGCGCTTGAAGCCGGAGCGCGCGAAACGCTGCAGCCGGCCGACGATGAAGGCCGTCAGCGCGGAGGCGCGGCCGTTGGCATCCACGGTCGGGGTCATGCTGCCGTCGCCGTCGGCGGCGCTGCGCAGGCTCTGGCGCAGCTGCGACTCGACGCGGTCGAAGAAGAGGTTCATGCGGGCGATCAGGCGCTCGTTCTCGAACACCAGCGCGTCGCCCACCATGACCCGCGCCATGCCGGGGTTCTTCTCGCCGAACTGCAGCAGCACATGGGTGATGCGCTGGGCCTGCACGGCGCCGGAGGACTCGCGCTCGACGATCTGGTGGATGAGACTGAAGATGCTGGACTCGATGAACTCGATCAGCCCCTCGAACATCTGAGCCTTGCTAGCGAAATGGCGGTACAGCGCCGCCTCGCTGACCGACAGGCGCGCCGCCAGCGCGGCGGTGGTGATGCGGTCGGCACCGGGCTGCTCCAGCATCGCGGCCAGCGTGTGCAGGATCTGCACGCGGCGCTCGCCGGGCTTGGGGCGCTTGCGGGCAGCGGGGGTGGCGGCGGGCTCGATGGTGCTGGGCGCGGCTTCGGCCGGATCGGCGATCGCAGCGTCGAGGCCGGGCTCCGTGACCGAAGACTCGGCCGACAGGGGGGCTTCAGGCGCGGCGGTGGCAGTCGATTCGGATTGGTCGGACATCACGGCACGCGGTGCAACTGTTGGAGCGAGGCGATTCTTGCACACACGTAAAGCGGTCTTCGGTGCAGGTAAACGCGCACTTCCGGGCCGTGCGAGGCGTGCTTCGCCCAGCGCTGCATCCAGACGGTTTTCATGCCGATGCCGTAGGCCGCCTTCTGGTGCACCAGCGTGTCTTCGACCAGCACGCAGCGGCTGGGATGCACCCGCAAGCGCGCCGCAAGCGCCCGCAGCATGCGCGCATCGGGCTTGGGCCGCAGCTCGCCGAACATCGCCATCTGCTCGATCGCGATCACGCCATCGAACAGCCTGGCCAGGCCCAGTGCCTCCAGCACCCGCATCGCATAGGCCCGCGGCGCGTTGGTCAGCACGTAGCGCCTGCCCGGCAGCCGGCGCAGCGCCGCGATGTCGTGCCGGTGCACCTGGAGCTGCGCCTCCAGTTCGGGCAGCAGGTGGGTGTCGTGCAGGAAATGCGCCGCCTTGACGCCGTGGTGGCGCACCAGCCCGAGCAGCGTCGCGCCGTAGCGGTGCCAGTAGTGCTTGCGCAGCCGGTCGGCCTCGGCCGCGTCCATCCCCAGCTCGCGCTCGATGTACTCGCCCATGCGCTGGTTGATGCCGCGAAAGGCGGAGGCGGTGGCGTTGTGCAGCGTGTTGTCGAGGTCGAAGAGCCAGACCCGCCCGCTTCGTTGTCGGGGAAAAAAGTCAGGCATGGCCGGCCGCCACATCGCGCATCGCGTCGCGCCGGCCCAGCGCCCAGATGCTGCCCACCATCATCGCCGCCCCAAGCCACTGCAGGCCGCTCAGGTGCTCGCCCAGCAGCAGCGCCGCGAGCAGCACGGCGGTCAGCGGCTCGACCAGCGTGGCGACCGTCAGCGCCGTCGGGCTCAGGCGTGCCGCGCCCCAGCTGAAAGCGAGCAGCGCCAGCGCCGCGGTGACCAGGCCCAGGTAGAGCAGCCAGGCCTCGGGTGGCACATCGGTGGGCCAGGCCAGCGGCTTGTAGAAGGCCGACAAGCCCATCACCACCGCGGCGACCACCGTCAGGCAGGTGGTGGCCTGGCCCGCGCCCAGGTCCAGCGACAGGCGCCCGCTGACCATCGTGAAACCGGCGTAGAGCACGGCCGACGCGACCGAAAAGGCGACGCCGAAGAGCAGGTCTTCTGCGCTCGCCGAGCCCGCGGCCGAGCCGTGGCGCATCACGATCATCATGGTGCCGGCGAGCGCGGCCACCAGCATCGCCAGCAGCGGCGCATCCAGCTTCTCGCGCCCGCGCAGCACCGCCACCGCCGTCACCAGCACGGGCGGCAAGCACAGGGCGATCAAGGTGGGCACCGCCGCACCGATGCGCGCGATGCCGAGGAACCAGCACAGCACGTAGAGCGACATGCAGGTGCCGGCGCCCAGCACCAGCGCCGCGTGGCGCCGCGCCAGCGCCCACAGCGGCGGCCGGCCGAAGACGGCCAGCAACACCGTCGCACCGACGACGAAGCGCCAGAATGAAATGCTCTCGGGGTTCAGCCCGTAGCGGGCGATCAGCAGGTTGACGACCAGCGCGCCGGTGCCCCAGAGAAACCCGGCGCCGCAAGCCGCCGCCATCGCGGCCCCCGGCTGGCGAGCCGCGGCCATGCCCCCGGCCGTCAATGCGAGCGGATCATCGTGCCGTAGGCCTGATCCGTCAGGATCTCCAGCAGCATCGCGTGCGGCACCCGCCCGTCGATGATGTGAACCGCGTTGACGCCGCTCTTCGCGGCGTCCAGCGCCGAGGCGATCTTGGGCAGCATGCCGCCGCTGATGGTGCCATCGGCAAAGAGCTCGTCGATCTCGCGGGCGGAGAGGTTGGTGAGCAGCTCGCCGGCCTTGTTCAGCACGCCGGGGGTGTTGGTCAGCAGCATCAGCTTCTCGGCCTTCAGCACCTCGGCCAGCTTGCCGGCCACGAGGTCGGCATTGATGTTGTAGCTCTCGTTGTTCTCGCCGAAGCCTATCGGGCTGATGACGGGGATGAACTGATCATCTTGCAGCGCCTTGACCACGCTGGGGTCGATCGCCGCGATCTCGCCGACCTGGCCGACATCGTGCTCCTTGCTCGGGTCGTCCTTGTCCAGCATCTTCAGCTTGCGGGCGCGGATCAGCCCGCCGTCGCGTCCGGTCAGCCCCACCGCCTTGCCGCCGGCCACGTTGATCAGCCCGACGATGTCCTGCTGCACCTCGCCACCCAGCACCCACTCGACGACCTCCATGGTCTCTTCGTCGGTCACCCGCATGCCCTGGATGAAGGTACCCTTCTTGCCGAGCCGGGTCAGCGCCTCGTCGATCTGCGGCCCGCCGCCGTGCACGACCACCGGGTTCATGCCCACCAGCTTCAGCAGCACCACGTCTTCGGCAAAATCCTGCTGCAGCGCGGGGTCGGTCATGGCGTTGCCGCCGTACTTGATGACCAGCGTCTTGCCGTGAAACTTGCGGATGTAGGGCAGCGCCTGGGCCAGGATCTCGGCCTTGTCGCGCGGCGTGATGTGGTCCAGCGAAGAAGGAAGCGCGTCGGTGGTCATGACAGCCCTTGTTGCAGCAGTTGGGAGAATGCGCCGCATTCTAGGGAACACCCCGAGTCGTTCCGATGTCTGAACCGGGCGTTCCACCAAAATCCCCGACCCTGTCATTCAGGGTCATCCCGTAGCAGCCGGCACACGTTAAGCCAGGACAAGGAGCTTTCCGACATGAAATCACTGCACACCGCCGCCCTCCACGCCATCGCCGCACTGGCCCTGGCGGGCACGGCGGTCTTCGCCCACGCCACCGACGGCGAGATCAAGAAGATCGACATGGGCCAAGGCAAGGTCACCATCAAGCACGGCGAGATCAAGAACCTCGACATGCCCGCGATGACCATGGTCTTCCGCGTCCGCCCGGTCACGCTGCTCAACGGCCTGGCCGAAGGCGACCGCATCACCTTCGCCGCCGACAAGGTCGAAGGCCAGTACGTCGTCACCGCCATCGAAAAATCGAAGTAGCGGCAAAACCGGCTGCCAAGCAGCCGTCGGTGCCGCGCCCAGCGCACACCCGCGCGAGTTGAGCGACCGCAGCTTGCTCGAACGAGCGCAAGCCGCGGCGTCACGCGCAGCGTGTTCGCCCCGGCTCAAAAGTGGATGCCGCGCATCATTTGCTGGAGGGCAACGGCTTCGGCGGAGAGGTGCGACTTGCCCTTCTCGCCCTTGGCCGCATCCGAATCCGGGAACATCCGGAAGCTGGTGTTCATCGCGATCTGCGCAATCCGCGGCACCAGCGCGTGCAGCACCTGCCCGGTGATCCCCAGCCGCGTCGCGATCCGCACCGGCTTGTACACGCAGGCCTGCGCAATCAGGTCCGCCGCTTCTTCCGGCGCCAGGGTCGGCACGTTGTTGTAGATCTTGGTCGGCGCGATCATCGGCGTGCGCACCAGCGGCATGTTGATGGTGGTGAAGGTCACCCCCACGTCGGCGAACTCGCTGGACGCACACCGTGTCCACGCATCCAGCGCCGCCTTGCTGGCCACATAGGCCGAGAAGCGCGGCGCATTCGTCAGCACGCCGATCGAGCTGATGTTGACGACATGGCCCTTGCGCTTCTTCACCATGCCCGGCAGCAGCCCCATGGTCACGCGCAGGCAGCCGAAGTAGTTCAGCTGCATCGTGCGCTCGTAGTCGTGGAAGCGCTCGTAGCTCGCCTCGATGGCCCGGCGGATCGAGCGGCCCGCGTTGTTGATCAGCACGTCCACGCCGCCGAAGGTCTCATTCAGCCAGGCGATCAGCGCGCCGCAGCTCGCCTCGTCGGCAATGTCGGCCGAGAAGCTGTGCACCTGCGCGTCCCTGCCCGCCTTGGCGCGGATCTCTGCTTCGGCATCCTTCAGCTTCCCCTCGTCCCGGGCGCAGATCACCGTGATGGCGCCTGCCTCGGCAAATTTGACCGCCGCGGCCAGCCCGATGCCCGAAGAGCCGCCCGTCACCAGCACCACCTTGCCGCCCACCGTGCCCTTGAGGCTGCGGTCGATGAACAGGTCCGGGTCGAGGTGGCGCTCCCAGTAGTCCCAGAGCCGCCAGGCGTAGTCGTCCAGCTTGGGGCAGGCGATGCCTGAGCTCTTCAGCGCCGCTTCGGTCTCGCGGCAGTCGAAGCGGGTAGGGTAGTTGACGAAGGTCAGGATGTCTTCCGGCAGCCCCAGGTCCTTCATCACCGCGTTGCGCACCCGGCGCACCGGCGCGATCGCCAGCAGGCCCTTCTTGACGCTCTTGGGGATGAAGCCCAGCAGCGCGGCATTGACGAAGAGGTTCATGCGCGGCGCATGGGCCGCCTTGCCGAAGATGTCCAGCACGTCGCCGACGCGGTAGCCCACCGGATCGACGAGGTGGAAGCACTTGCCCTTGAGCGCGGCCTTGGAGTGGCTGATGTGGTCCAGCGCATCGACGACGAAGTCCACCGGCACGATATTGATGCGCCCGCCCTCCAGGCCCACCGCCGGCATCCATGGCGGCAGCATCTGGCGCATGCGCTGTATCAGCTTGAAGAAGTAGTAGGGCCCGTCGATCTTGTCCATCTCGCCGGTGGCGGAGTCACCCACCACCATCGCCGGGCGGTAGACCGTCCACGGCACCTTGCTCTCCTTGCGAACGATCTTCTCGGACTCGTGCTTGGTCATGAAGTAGGGGTGGTCCAGCCCCTCGGCCTCCTCGAACATGTCTTCGCGGAAGACGCCCTCGTACAGGCCCGCGGCGGCGATCGACGAGACATGGTGCAAATGGCCCGCCTCCACCGCCTTGGCGAACTCGACCACGTTGCGCGTGCCCTCGACGTTGACCTGCACCTGGCTGTCTTCGTCGGCGCCCAGGTCGTAGACGGCGGCCAGGTGGTAGACCGCGTCGACCTGGCCCTTCAGCGACTTCATCACATCGGCCGCGACGCCCAGCTTGCGCGAGGTCAGGTCGCCGCTGACGGCGACGGCGCGGGCCTTGGAAACACCCCAGTACGACAGCAGGCCCGCGACCTTGTCTTCGCTGCCCGGGCGCACCAGGAAGTAGACGGTCGCACCGCGCCGGGCGAGCAGCTTCTTGACGAAACGTTTGCCGATGAAGCCGGTCGCTCCGGTGACGAAATAGGCCATGCGTGCCTCCTGTGTGTGGGTTGGTCTCAGCGGAATGGCGGAAAAAGAGCTGCCGAATTTTGGGCCCGCGTTTTGCGCAGCTCCCTGCGCGCTTACCCGAGATAGAGGCGGCGCCCTAGCAAATTAGGATGCCGCCCCCACAAGCCCCTCCTACACTCGCTTTTCGCTGGCTGGCGCCTGCCATCCCGCTGCGCGCACCGCGCCGAACCGTTTTGTTTTGATGCCCGTTGAATAAGGACACACCATGGTCAAGAAGCTGAAAAAGATGGCTGAGCAAAAAGCCGCCTCCCCCGCCGGCCTGCTGGACAGCCAGCTCGCGGGTGCCGTGAAGGCTTCGGCCCAGCAGATCTGGCTGGCCGGCATGGGCGCCTTCGCGAAGGCCCAGGAAGAAGGCGGCAAGGTCTTCGAGGCGCTGGTCAAGGAAGGCGTCAGCCTGCAGCGCAAGACGCAGTCCGTGGCCGAGGAGCGCATCGGCGACGTCACCGGCAAGATGAGTGCGATGGCCGATGAGGTCACCCACAAGGCCGGCGCGTCATGGGACAAGCTGGAGAGCATCTTCGAGACCCGCACCGCCAAGGCGATGAACAAGCTCGGCGTGCCGACCGCCAAGGACGTCGCGGCGCTGACCGAGCGCGTCGACGCGCTGGCGGCCGCGGTCGCCAAGCTGGGCGGCAAGGTCGCTGCCCCGGCGAAGAAGGCTGCCGTGTCCAAAGCCAATGGTGCCGCTGCCCCGAAGGCCGCCGCCAAGAAGCCGGTCGCCAAGAAGGCCGCCGCTCCGGCGAAGAAGGCTG
>DATHWJ010000007.1:0-29166 GCA_035460745.1 Ideonella sp.
CGACCGACGGCTTTGCTGTGGTCGGCCGCAGCACCTGGCATGCCCAGCAGGCCGCCCGCGCGATGGTGGTGGAGTGGCAGCCGCGCCCCGGCGTGCAGCTCGATTCGGCCCGCATCCTGCAAGACCTGGAAACCACCGCCCGCGACGCCGCGGCGCACGGCGGCGGCTTCAGCTTCCACGAGACCGGCGACGGCGCCGCGGCCTGGCCCGAGGCGGCCAGGCGCGTCGAGGCCGTCTACCGCGCGCCCTACCTGGCCCACGCGACGATGGAGCCGCAGAACTGCACCGCGCAGGTCAAGGACGGCCGTGTCGATGTCTGGGTGCCGACCCAGGTGCCGGGGCTGGCGCGGGCGGTGGCTGCGCGCGTGGCCGGCGTGCCCGAGACCCAGGTCACCGTGCACATGACGCTGGTCGGCGGCGGCTTCGGGCGCCGCCTGGAGGTGGACGTGGTGGGCCAGGCGGTGCGCGTCGCGCTGGAATGCGGCGGCCGGCCGGTGCAGCTGCTGTGGTCGCGCGAAGAAGACTTCACGCACGACTTCTACCGCCCTGCCGGCGCGGCCGTGCTGCGCGGCGGGCTGGACGCCCAGGGCCGGCTGAGCGTGCTGGCCATCACCAGCGCCGGCGACGCCGTGACGCCGCGCTGGCTGCAGCGCAACGCGCCCCAGCTCGCCAGCCCCATCGACCTGCCCGACAAGGTCAGCAGCGACGGCCTGTACAACCTGCCCTATGCCGTGCCGCACCAGCACATGGCCCACGTCGCCACGCACAGCGGCGTGCCGGTGGGCAACTGGCGCTCGGTCGGCCACTCGCACAACGCCTTTTTCAGCGAGAGCTTCATCGACGAGATGGCCTTCGAGGCCCGGGCCGACCCGGTCGCCTTCCGCCTCGCGCTGCTGGCCGACCGGCCGCGCCACGCCGCGGTGTTGAAGGCTGCCGCCGAGCAGTCCGGCTGGGGCAGCCCGCTGCCGGCCGGCCTGGCCCGCGGCGTGGCGTTGCACGAGAGCTTCGGCAGCATCGTCGCGCAGGTGTTGGAGCTGGCGCTGGAGGCCGGCAAGCCGCGCGTGCGGCGGGTGGTCTGCGCGATCGACTGCGGCACCGTGCTGAACCCCGACATCGTCACCCAGCAGATGGAGGGCAGCGTGGTCTTCGGCCTCAGCGCCGCGCTCTACGGCCGCATCGACGTGGTGGGCGACGCGGTGCAGCAGCGCAACTTCCCCGACCAGCCGCTGCTGACGCTGCGCGAGACGCCGCGCATCGAGGTGCGCATCATGCCCAGCACCCTGCCCCCCACCGGCGTGGGCGAGCCTGCCGTGCCGCCGGTGGCGCCGGCGCTGGCCAATGCGCTGTTCGCGCTGACGGGGCGGCGGGTGCGGGAGTTGCCGATCAGGAGCGCGTGACGCCGCGCTGCAGCCGGGCTATCAGGTCGTTGGCACCGGCCCGGGCGCGCATCGCGGCGCCGCTGCCATCGAGATCGGCGAAGTGCCCATGGCCGTCGAAGAAGATGTTCTCGGCGGTAGTCTGCAGCGCCGGCAGCGTCTCGGTGACGAAATCGCGCATGCTGAGCCGGCCCAGCTGGCGCTCGACGATGCGGCGCACCGAGCGGGCGGCGGCAAGGTAGCGGCCGGCGTGCATGCCGACGTGCTGCGCGTCTATCTCCTCCAGGAACACGATCTGGTCGAGCAACTGGCTCATGTCACGGGGCGCACGGGGCATCGCATCTCTCCGAAGGCGGGAGGCTGGTGGTTGTCCCGCTGATCGAATTCTGCGGAGTACCGTGCGGTATTGAAGGCCGGAACAGCGCCGCAAAAGGCCGCCGTTCATGCGCCGGACCTCAACGCCAGACGGACCAACGCCGCGCACGG
The DNA here is from genome assembly GCA_035460745.1 of Ideonella sp. Lineage (GTDB taxonomy): Bacteria > Pseudomonadota > Gammaproteobacteria > Burkholderiales > Burkholderiaceae_C > Ideonella. The sequence continues at coordinate 1,863 of DATHWJ010000007.1, forward strand.
GGCGCGGCGTTGACCGGAGCTCAGGCCCGCCGGCGGGATCACCCGCCGGCCGGTCCGCTCGAAAAGGCTCAACCGGCGATGCTGCGGCCCATCGCGCGCTCGTAGCGCTGGAAACCGCTCAGGCTGTCGGCAACCGCGTGCTGCGTGCTTTCGACGGTGGGCGTTTCACCACTGGCCTGGGCGGTGGCCAGGGCCTGGTCGCTGTCCATGCCGTTGTTGATCAGGTAGCGGGCATAGAAGCCCGGCACGACACGCTGCGCTTCGACCGTGGTTTGCGGCGCCTGGACGCTGGTGTCGCCCAGCACGGCGCGGCGGTAGTTGTCTTGCCCGAGGTCGGCGGCTTGCACGCTCAGCGCGGCGAAGAGCGCCACGGCCAGTGCGGAGGCATTGCGAAGCGTGCGGGTGGTTTGGGTGATGTTCATGATGAGGTCCTTCGATAACAAAGTGAGGGGAGTCATTCGATGGGTCTTTGTGAAGCCGTCGGGCTCATCGATGACCTTCAGTCTAGGCATTCGGCGGCGGCGGATAAACCGCCGCGGCACGAATGCACTGTTGCTTCAATTGCAACGTTCAGCCGGCGATGCCCATGACGCGGTCATAGCGCTGGCGGCCGGTCAGCTCTTCGGAAGCCATGCGCTGTTCGACGCGCTCGATGGTCGCTGTCTCGCCGATGCCGCGGGCGGTCACCAGGGCTTGGTGGCTGTCCATGCCGTTCTTGATCAGGTAGCGGGCGTAGGAGCCGGGCACGATGCGCACGGGGGCTTCGGTGGCCTGCGGCGCGGCGATGCTGGTGTCGCCCAGCACGACACGCTTGTAGGTCTGCTCGCCGGCGTCGGCGGCTTGTACCGAGAGGGCTGCCAGCAGCGTGACGACGAGGGCCGAGCCGGTGCGCAGGGTGCGGGTGATGGTGGTGTTCATGATGAGATCCTTTGACTTCAAGTGGGTGGGTTGCTCTCGATGGGTCTCGTGTGGTTCATCGGGCTCATCGATGGAATGAAGTCTAGGGATCAAGTCCCTCCGGATAAACCCGTCTCGCTTGAATGCTCTGTTGCATTAAATGAAACGTTCTGCGCGCATCCCCCGCCAGAACACACGCCTCAACCGGCCAGCAACGAAGCCGCAATGCTCCCCATCACCAGCGCGATCGCCGCGTCCAGCACGCGCCACGCCACGGCCTTCTCGAACAGCGGGGCGAGCAGACGCGCGCCGTACCCCAGGGCGAAAAACCACACGATGCTCGCCGTGAAGGCCCCTGCCGCGAAGAGCCCGCGCGAGCCGGCCGGCTGGCCCGCCGAGATCGAGCCCAGCAGCACCACGGTGTCGAGCCAGCAGTGCGGATTGAGGTAGGTGAAGGCCAGGCAGGCCGCCACCGCCGCCGCCAGGCTCATGGGTTGAGCCACCTGCAGCGAGAGGTGCTCGCCGGCCCAGGCCCGCCGCGCGGCCATCGCCCCGTAGACCAGCAAAAAGGCCGCGCCGCCCCAGCGCGCCAGCGCCAGCAGCAGCGGGCTGCCCTGCACCAGCGTGCCCAGCCCGGCCACGCCCAGCGAGATCAGCAGCACGTCGGACAGCGCGCACACGGCCACCACCGGCAGCACATGCTCGCGCTTCAGGCCCTGGCGCAGCACGAAGGCGTTCTGGGCGCCGATCGCGACGATCAGCGCGGCGGAGGTGAAAAAACCGGTGACGAAGGCCAGGTCCATGATGCCGATCGCAACGAAGAAGCCCTCACGGTAGCCACCGCCACATCTTCAGGCCAGCTCATGTTTCTAAGCCAAGCTTAGAATTTCTTCATGCAGATCGACTCCCGCCAGCTCGCCGCCTTCGCCGCCGTCGTGCGCGAGGGCAGCTTCGAGGCCGCGGCGCGCGTGCTGCACGTCACGCCCTCGGCGGTGAGCCAGCGCATCAAGGGCCTGGAAGAGCGGCTGGGCCGGGTGCTGGTGCAGCGCGGCGCACCCTGCGTGGCCACGCAGGCCGGGCAGGCCTTGCAGCGCCATGCCCAGCAGTTGCAGGTGCTCGAGGCCGACGCGCTGCAGGGCTTCGGCCTGGCCGGCGCCAGCCTCGCGCGCAACGGCCGGCGCGGGCCCGGCCCTGGCAGCGCGCTGCCGCTGGCCATCGCGGTGAACGCCGACTCGCTGGCGACCTGGTTCGTACCGGCGATCGCGGCGCTGCGCGAGCAGCACGCCGTCAACTTCGAGCTGCACGTCGAAGACCAGGACCACTCCAGCGCGCTGCTGCGCCAGGGCCGCGTGATGGCCGCGGTGACCGCCGAGCCGCAGCCGGTGCAGGGCTGCTCGGCCGAGGCCCTGGGCGCGATGCGCTACGTCGCGGTGGCCAGCCCGGCCTTCATGCAGCGCCACTTCGCGCAGGGCGTCAGCGACGCCTCGCTGGCCACCGCGCCCTGCACCGTCTTCAACGGCAAGGACGCGCTGCAGGCCCGCTTCCTGCGGCAGCTCACCCGCAAGCGCCTCGCGCCGCCGCAGCACCAGGTGCCCAGCACCCACGGCTTCATCCACGCCGCGCTGCACGGCCTGGGCTGGGGCATGAACCCCCAGGTGCTGGTGGCGCCGCTGCTGGCGCAGGGCGAGCTGGTCGAGCTGGTGCCGGGTGCTTGCCTGGACGTGGCGCTGTACTGGCAGCACTGGCGGCTGGATTCGTTGGTGATGCGGGCCTTGAGCAGCGGCGTGCATGCGGCGGCGCGGGAGTGGCTGATCCCGATGGCTTACCGAGTACATCAACGCAGTGCTTGAGGCAGAAGATCCCGATCTTCTGCTCCTGGCACTGGGCGACGTGGCGCGGGCGCGAGGGATGTCGCAAGTCGCCAAAGACGCTGGCCTGGGTCGGGAAAGCTTGTACAAGGCACTGGCCCCAGGAGCCAAGCCGCGCTTCGATACGGTCATGAGGGTGGCGAGAGCCCTGGGGGTTCGCCTCACGGCCCAGTCCATCGAGCAGGCTTGAGCGTGCGGCGCAATAAGAACGCCCCACTCCTGACTCGTTCTGGTCTGTGTGACCGCCGCAGAGACGCGCAAGAGTGATAAAGGCCGTCGCCGCTCGGCTCTGCTTCTCTCCTGGCAAGATGGAAACCGACTGTTTCGCGCGGGTCCGGCCGAGGGGCCGCAGGCTTGAGGGGCTCGACCTGTTGAGACCTGTTGAATGTGGCAGCCCAGCGGCCCGGGGGCGTGGGCGGTAGAGATCTGCGTCCGGCGCGGCATCGCCATCGGCGCACATGGCACGAATGCCGGCAGGTACGGTCTTTGCGGCACCTATCGCCCATACCTTCGCCGACCCCGCCGCCGCGCCCTCACATCGCTGCCTTAGCATGCCGCCATGAACGCCAGCCCCTTGATGTCCGCGCTGCCTTGGCCCTGGCTCACCCGCATCGGTGAAGCGCAGATCCTGCTGCCGCTGGCGCTCGCCGCCGCCGTCTGGCTGCACTGGCACGGCCGGCAGACGGCAGTCGCCTGGCGCTGGATGCTCGCGCTGACGGCCGCCGTGGCCTTGACCACCGCCTCCAAGCTGGCCTTCATGGGCTGGGGGCTGGGCCTGGCGGCCTGGGACTTCACCGGCTTCTCGGGCCATGCCATGTTCGCCGCCGCCACGCTGCCGCTGCTGGGCTGGACCGCGCTCAGCGGCCGGCGCTGGGCGCTGCTGCCGGGCGTGCTGCTCGCCACGCTGGTGGCCTGCTCGCGCGTGCAAGTGCATGCGCACTCGGTCTCCGAGGCCACGCTGGGGTGGATGCTGGGCATGGCGGCCAGCCTGGTCGCGCTGCGCGGTGCCAGCCTGCTGCCGCAGCGCATGCCGCTGTGGGTGCCGGCCGGCGTGCTGGTGGTGTTGACGCTGACCCCCTTTGCCGCACCACGCTCGATGACGCATGACTGGGTCACCCGCCTGAGCCTGCAGCTCTCCGGCCGCGAGCGTCCTTACACGCGCAAGGACCTGCACCGCCCGCTGACCGACGCCCGGCGCGGCTCAACGGCGCCAGCGTGAGCCTGCCGGACCGCACGGCGAAGCCGAGGTCGACCTGAAGCTCACCGAGTACCGCAAGCCCGACCCCGGCCCTGTCGAGGAGTTCATCTTCTTCGACCACCCCAGCACGCGCTTTCGCATCCACGACGCGATGCGCTGGCGGGAGGCGATGGGCACGCCCTGAAAGCCCTCTCAGGCGCCCGCCGCCTCGCCGTAGAACACATCCAGCGTCGGGAACGCCGCCTCGCCGCGCAGGCAGTCCCACAGGTAGATCGCAAAGCCCGGGTCGCCGGTCCAGAGCGAATAGCGCAGCTGGCCGTAGCGCGCCGCGTCGGCCTCGACCTGGGCGATGCCGTGCATCGCGAAGGCACGCGCGCGCGCCAGCCACAGCGGGTCACCGCTGCGCTGGAGGAGCTTGAGAAAGGCGTAGCCGTTGCCGCCGGTGCCGTGGCAGAGGTTGGCGCCCTTGGCCAGCGGGCCGGCCGCCCAGATGGCCTCGCCGGCGGCCAGCAGCAGGGCGTCGAACTTGTCGTGGCCGCGGGGCAGGTCGGCCAGGCAGATGACGAAACCCGGTGCGCCGTGGCAGAACTGCATCAGCACTTTCGGCGGCCGGCCGGGCGGCTCGTCGAGCTGGCAGCGCCAGTTGGCCAGCCCGTCTTCCCAATGGGCCGTGCGGGTCACGGTGTTGACGATGCACTCTTGCCAGGCGGCCCAGGCCTCGGCGCCCAGCAGGTGGCGGCCGTGGATCAGCGGCACGGCGGTCGCGACGAAACCGTGCACCGCGTCGAGGTAGGTGGACTGCCGGCCGTACAAGTCCTGCACCCAGTGGTGGCAGCCGTGCTCGGCCGACCAGGCCAGTTGCGACCAGAGCTGCGCGGCGGTGGTGCGGAACAGCTCGGCCCAGCGGGCTTGGCCGCTGCGCTGGTGCAGGAACAGCGCGGCCAGCAGGCTGCCGGGCGAGCCCCACATCAGCTCGCGCGCCGGGTGTTCTGGGTGGCCGGCGATCAGCGCGGCGAGCTGTTGCGCCCGCGCCTCGCTGGGCTGGCGGCCCTGGGCCATCAGCAGGATGGGCAGGTCGCCCATCAGGTAGGAGGCCGGCTCCGCCGCACCCCACGATCCCGGCCAGCTGCGGTTGCGCAGCAGCAGGGTGTCCAGCTCGGCCAGCGGGTCGCGGGCGAGCCGCGCCGCGCCCACGCTTTGCAGGTAGTGCAGCGCCCAGAGCACGCCGCAGGCGCCGTAATACAGGTTGGCGATGGGCTGCGCCGCGTCGTCGCCCTCCTCAACGTCGCGCGGGTGCAAGGGCCAATAACGCTCGGCTGAAAAGCGGCGCTCGGTGTCGGCCACGATGTGAGCTATGGCCTGTCGGGCGCGCCCGGCGCTCCACGCGATGGGCAGCAGGGCTTCATGGCGAGTGGGGTCGTGCAGCATCGTGGCCTCCGGCGGTCAGCGCTCCCCCAGCTCTTTGACCAGAGCATCGGCGCCATAGATCTTGTTCAGCGCCTCCAGCATGCCGGCACTGTGCACCGCCACCGCGCGGTTGGTGGCCGGGTCGTAGCTGTAGGCACCGCCCAGCGAGTGGATATTGCCGTCGAACATCAGCCCGACCAGCTCGCCCTGGCGGTTGAGCAGCGGGCTGCCCGAATTGCCGCCGACGATGTCGTTGGTGGTCACCAGGTTCAAGGGTGTGGTCGGCCTGATCTCCGGCTGCCGCTTCAGCCAAGAGGGCGGCAGCGCATACGGCGGGGCGCCGGTGGCGCGCTCGAAGGCACCGCCCATCTGCGTGAAGGGCGGGATCTGCCCGCCGCGCTCCTCCCAGCCCTGCACCACGCCGTAAGACAGGCGCAGCGTGAAGGTGGCGTCCGGGTAGGTCGAGTCGCCCAGCATCGCAAACCTCGCGCGGGCGATCAGCTCGATGTTCTTTTGCACCACCGCCTCCACCTCGCGCTCGAAGCGTGCGCGGACGGCGCGCGCCTGCGCGTCGACCGCCAGCGCGAGCCGGATGAACGGATCGTCGCTGGCCGCGATGGCCGCGGCACCGCCCTCCCACAAGCGCCGCCGCTCGGCCGGGTCGCCCAGGCGGGTGCCCTCCACCAGCCGCGCCGCCAGCTCGGTGGGCGTCTGCTTGGCCAGCACCTGGCGCACCAGCGGCTCATCGGCGCCCAGCTTCTCGCGCAGCTTGGTCAATGCGAAGCCCAGCTTGAGTTTCTGGAAGGCCGGGTAGATGGGGGCCGCGGACATCAACCTGGCCTCCATCTCCGGCAACGCGCTGTCGTGGAACTCGGGCAGCCGCTCGGCGTTGGGCTTGGCGCGCTCGGCGGCACCGCGGACCAGCATGCGCGCCAGGCGGAAGTGGTCGCCGCGAAAACCCCCGCCCTGTTCGAGCAGGGAATGCAGTGGATACAGCATGCCGTGGGCCTTCTGCGCCCGGGCGATGGCGTCCCATGCGCCTGCGGTGCTTGCCGCCAGCGCAGGTGCGCCGGCCACGTAGCGGCGCAAGGCGGCTTCGTCGTCCTGCTTGCGCTGGAACAGCGCCGGGTCCATCAGGGCCTTGAGCTCGCCGTGCACGGCCTTGTAGGCGTTTTCAACGAAGAACAGCTCCGAGGCCGCCATGCGGGCCGGCTCGGCACCGGTCTCGCGGTAGGCCGTCAGCAGGCCGCGGTACTCGGCCAGGCCGAGTGCATCGTCCAGCAGCAGCCGGTCGCGCAGCAGCGCCAATTGCGCCACGGTGAGCTCGCGCTGGGTCTCGCCGGGATGGCCGGTGACGATGACGGGCTCGCCCGCTGCCGCGCCTTGCGGGTTGATGTGGAAGTAGTCGGCCACGGCCAGCGGCCGGTCCTCGTCGTAGACGCGAACCAGCGCCATGTCGAGGTCGTAGCGCGGGAAGTTGAAGTTGTCGGGGTCGCCGCCGAAGGTGGCGGCGGCAAGCTCTGGGGCGAACACCAGCCGCACGTCCTGGAAGCGGCGGTAGCGGTAGAGCTTGTACTGGCCGCCGCGGTAGAGGTCGACCACGTCGCAGCGGCGCTTGCTGCCCTCGCTGCCGACGCAGGCGGCCGCCAGGCGGGCCTTGGCGGCGTTCTGCGCCGTCTTGTAGGCCGTGCCTTCCAGGCCGGCGGTGGCCTGCGAGAGCTCGGCGGTGACGTCGACGATCTGCTCCAGCCGGTTCACCTCCATCGCTTCGCAGCGCAGCTCGTCGGCCGGTCGGCGGGCGAGAAACCCGGCCTGCAGCCGGTCTTGCTCGGCACTGGAGATCTGCTCGACGCAGTCGGCCACGCAGTGGTGGTTGGTCAGCACCAGCCCGCCCTTGGAGACGAACGAAGCCGAGCACCCATCGGCGATGCGGGCCGAGCCGCGCATGGCCTTGTCCAGCCAGGCGGGCGTGGGCGCCCAGCCTATGTCGTGCTGCATCGCCTTCAGCGGCGGGTTGTCGAAGGTCCACATGCCTTCGGCGGAAAAGGCGCAGGTGGCCGCACAGAGCGCAGCCGCGGCCGCCAGGTGGTGTTTCATGCTTGCCCTCCTCCCTCGATGAGCCCGGCGATCATTCCACAGCGGTGGCGGCGCGTCAGCCCCCAGTTCATGGCCGCGCGCAGCGCCAGCGCGCAAGCCTGCGCTCAGCGGCGCCCCAGGCCGGCTCCGGCCCGCACACCCGCGGTGAAGGCCTCCTCGAAGACCGAGTACCCGGCCAAGTCAGCATGGGCGAAACACAGCCGGCCCTGCGGCGCGGCCAGCGCCTGCAGCGCCGGCTGGCCGCGCGCGCCGGGCACGGGGATGCTCATGGCATGGCCGTAGCGCATCAGGTCGATCCGTTGCACGCGCGGCGGCAGGTCGGGATGCAGCAAGGCGAGGTCGGCCAGCACCTCGCCGGCCCAGACCTCCGCGCCGCGCGCCAGCAACTCGGCGCGACGCCCCTCGGGCAGCGCGTGGTAGGCGGTGAACAGCGTCGCCACTGTATCGGGCCGCAGCGACTGGTGCAGGGCGTCCACATAGCCCAGCGAGCTGGTGCTGCCGGCCGGGGCGTGGCGCAGGTTGTCCCAGGCGGGTGGCGCGCCGGGGCGGTCCAGCGGCGGGCTGTCGAGCTGCAGGTTGGCGACCAGCCAGGGCGCGTAGCGCGCGGCTTGCGCGACCGCAACCAGCGCGGCCGGCGGCGTGTCGATCACCCGCGCGGCGATGAAGAGCGGCAGCGCCAGCACCACCGAGCGCGCCGTCCAGGCTTCGGCCTGCGCGGCCGCTTGGTTCCACACCAGCACCTGCACATCGTGCCGGCCCTCGGTGACGCGCAGGACCGTCTGGCCCAGGTGCACGCGCTCGCGCAGCGGCGCGGCCAGGCGCTCGACCAGCCAGGCATTGCCCTCGGGCCAGGTGAAGACGGCGTCGCGCTCGCCACCCTCATCGCCCGGTGCGTGGAAGCCGTGGCGGCTGGCAAAGTAGTGCAGCCCGGCCCAGGCCGAGACCACCGCGAGGCCGGCGCCGTAGTCGTCGCGGCAGGCGTAGTCCAGGTGGGCCAGCAGGCGCTCGTCGTCCAGGCCTTGCCGCTGCAGCCAGGCGGCGAAAGTCTGCCGGTCGAGGGTGTCGTGGCCGGCGGTCCACGGCGCGGCATGGGTGGGGAGGGCAAAGCCCAGCTCGCGCTGCGCGCTGGCCACCGCGGCCGCGAAGAGGCGGTACTGCGCCAGCGTGCGCGGCCGGCCCTCGGCGGAGGGCAGCAGGCCCTCCTGCCAGGCACCGTCGATGAACAAGCGCTCCTGCGGGCTGTGGCAGAGGTGGCGCTCGTCGGGCAGGGTGCGGCCCAGCTCGCTGCGCAGCAGGCCGATCTCGTGCAGCCACTCAGCGACGTCCCTGGCCGCGGCGCCGGGCACGGGCAGGTAGTGCGCCCCGAGCGGGCAGCGCAGGCCGCCCATCGCATGGCCGCGGCTGTTGCCGCCGGCCGTGTCCTCGAGCTCCAGCAGTTGCGCGTCGTCGGCGCCCGAGCGCGCCAGCGTGCGCAGCGCCGACAAGCCCGCTACGCCGCCGCCTATCACCAGCACCCCGGCCCGGCGCTGCACGGCAGGGGCCGGCAGCGCACCGGACTTGAGCGCGCGCAGGCGGTGCCCGCGCTCGTGCGCGGCGCCGACCCAGCGGCTGGGCGGGGCCGGTACGGGCTCGGGCTGGCAGGCCGCCAGTGGCCACGCGGCGCCGGACAGCAGCAGGCTGCGGCGGCGCATCACTGGTGCACCCGGCCCCATTCTTCTTCGAAGGTGTGTACCAGGCCCTGGTCGGACAGGCGATTGGGCGGGGCCGGCAGCCGCGCCATGTCGGGCGGGAAGTCGAATAAGGCCGGCAGCCCCGCCAGCGTGAGAAAGCGCAGGCCCGCCGGCAGCGCCGCGGGCGGGTGCCAGGGCCGGCGGCTGGCGAGGATGAAGCCCCACTCGCCGAAGCTGGGCACATGGGCGTGGTAGGGCGTCGCGCTCAGGCCGACGGCCTCGATGGTGCTCGCCACCGTCCAGAAGCTCTTGCGCGCGATCAGCGGCGAGGTGGTCTGCACCACCGCATAACCGCCGGCCGAGAGGTGCTGGTCCACCAGCGCGTAGAAGCTGGTGGTGTAGAGCTTGCCGAGCGCGAAGTTGGTGGGGTCGGGGAAGTCGATCACGATCACGTCGAAGCTCTCCGCGTGCGACTCCAGCCAGCCGAAGGCGTCGGTGTTGACGATGCGCAGCTTGGGCGATTGCAGCGCATGGGCGTTCAGCGCCGTCAACATCGGCTGCCGGCTGAAGAGCTGGGTCATGTGCGGGTCGAGCTCGACCAGCGTGAGCTGCTCGACGCTGGGGTACTTGAGCACCTCGCGCGCGGCCATGCCGTCGCCGCCGCCCAGTATCAGCACGCGCTTGGGCGCGCCGTGCGCGGCCATCGCCGGGTGCACCAGCGCCTCGTGGTAGCGGTACTCGTCGCGCGAGTGGAACTGCAGGTTGCCGTTCAGGAACAGGCGCACCCCGGCGGCGCCAGCGGTGACGACGACGCGCTGGTAGGCGCTGGTCTCGCGCAGCACGATGCTGTCGCCGTAGAAGCGGTCTTCGGCCCAGGTGGTCAGGCGCTCGGCCCCGGCCATGCCGGCCCCCAGCAACACCACCACGGCCGCGCAGGCCAGCGCGTGCGCGCCCCAGCGGCGCAGCTCGCCGCGGAACATCCACAGCGCCCAGACCGCCACTGCGGCGTTCAGCAGGCCGAAGAGCAGCCCCGTGCGTATCAGCCCCAGGTGCGGCACCAGCAGCAGCGGGAAGGCCACGGCCACCACCAGCGCGCCCAGGTAGTCGAAGGTGAGCACCTGCGAGACCAGGTCCTTGAGCGCATAGCGCTGGCTGAACTGGCGCTTCAGGATGCGCATCACCAGCGGGATCTCCAGCCCCACCAGCACGCCCACCAGGCCGACCAGGCCGTAGAGCAGCACGCGGAAGGCGGGCAGGCTGGCCGCCGGCAGGCTGGCGTGGGCCGCGAACAGGGCGGCCGGCATCAGCCCGCCCACCGCGCCGACCAGCAGCTCGATGCGCAGGAACTGCGCCACCAGCTGCCGCTCGATGAAGCGCGACAGCCACGAGCCCACGCCCATCGCGAACAGATAGGCCCCGATGATGGTGGAGAACTGCAGCACCGAGTCGCCCAGCAGGTAGCTGGCCAGCGCGCCGGCCGCCAGCTCGTAGACCAGCCCGCAGGCGGCGATCACGAAGACCGACGCGAGCAGCAGCAGCTCCGCGGGCTGCACGCGGGCGGGCGCGGCGGCGAGCTCGGCCGCGCCGGGTTCGGTCGCGCTCAACTCAGCCGTGGATCGCCGCGGCGACGATCTGCCCGATCGCGATGAACATGCCGGCGACCACGATGGCCAGCGCAAGGTTCTTGTTGTCGCAGATCTCTTCCCACAGCTTGTAGGGCGTGAGCTTGTCGATCAGCGCGAAGCTGACCCACAACAGCACCACGCCGATCAGCGCGTAGAGCACGGAGCCCAGGATCACGGCAGGCCTCAGCCACTCAAAGTCCATTGTCTCGACCCTCCTGGTCAACTGGTCTGGAAAGCGGCAAGGGGCTCACTTGTGCCCACCGCCGCCACTGGAATATCCACCGAACGAACCGCCCCCCACACCGCCACCCACACCGCCGACAAGACCGCCCGACGAGGCGTTGCGCCGGCACTGCTGGTACTCGTTGCTGCTGGCGCCGAAGCTGGCCTTGACCTTGTCGCAGTCGTCGCCGCCGCTGCCGCAGCGCGACATCGCCAGCATCACCAGCACGACGACGACCAGGACGATCACGCCCTGGCTCAGGCCACCGATACCGCGCGACACCGGCGCCACGTCGCGCTGCATCGCCGCCGCCTCGACACCGGTCAGCTTGAAGGCGCGGGCCACCGTGCCCGCATCCATCGCCTGGCCGGCCGACCAGACCACCTCGCTGCCGGTCTGCTCGCGCGAGAGCTTGCGGCCGCCGGGGCCATCGAAGTCGGTGACCTGCGCCTGTTCGTCGCGCCGCACCTGCCAGTAGAACTCGCCCTGCACCCAGGTGACACGGGCGGCGTAGCTGTAGCGCTGGCGATAAACCATGTCCTGCCAGGTGGCGCCGCTGCCGGAGAGCAGCGGCGCGCCGGTCAGCGGCCGCACCCAGCTCCAGCCGTCTTCGGCATCGACCAGGAAGGCGAAGCCGGCCGTGCGGTGGTAGAGCAGGTACTCGCTCCACGCACTGGCCTCGTCTTCGTCGCCGGCCTCGGGGATGTCGATGCGCTCCTGGTAGCCCACCACCTGCCAGTCCAGCGGGCCTTCGCCGCCCAGCGCCAGCTTGCCGCTGCGGCCCAGCGGGATCTGCGGGCCGGTGCCGTTCGGGCCCTGGTTGTTCTGCGTGTAATGCGCGAGCTCGGCGCCCGCGCCCGCGGCGATGTCGACCACCGCCTTGCACTGGTCGCAGACGATGGAGCGCGTGCTCTGCAGCGTGGGCTTGAGCGGGGCGCCGCAGTTGGGGCACTCCAGGCTGCGGGCGGACAGCGTCTTTTCGCTGCCCTCCTTGAGCCCTGTCATCGCGAGCTCGGAGAGCGCGACCGCGCGGCCCACCGACCACAGCGGTGCGGCCGGCTCGGCGTAGTCCAGCGTGGCGACCTCGCCGGCCTCGTTGCGCAGGTCGGCAACCGCGAACTCGCCGTCCAGCCTGGGCGGGCGCGGCAGCTCGCCCTCGGCGGCGATCAGGTGGCTGCGCTGTACCGAGGCCACGCTCCACGCGCTGCCGGCCAGCAGGCGGCGCTCGCCGGGGTGCAGCTCGTCGGCGGCCGGTGCGTCGCCCAAGGGCGGCGCGTCGAAGGCCAGCACGTAGGCGCCGTTGTCTTCGCTCAGCCAGCCGGACTTCTGCTCGCCCTGCTGCGCCGTGTCGGCGTCGGACTGGAACAGCGCATGCCACTCGTTCCAGCTGCCGTCGGCATAGCCGTATTGCAGCCGGCCGACCAGCGTGAAGGGCACGCCCTGGTAGCGCCCGGCCGCGCCGAGCTGCAGCGGCGAGTGGTCGTCGAACAGCTCGGCGCTGACGCCGATGCGGCGCAGCGTCTCGCCGTCGCGCAGCAGGGTGCTGCGGCAGAAGCCGCAGACCGCGCTGGCCGACGCAGCGGAGGCGAATTCGACCGGCGCACCGCACTGCGGGCACGCGGCGCGGTAGACACGCACGCTCAGATCAGCTTCTTCAGCAGCTCGGACTTCTTGCTGTTGAACTCATCGTCGGTGAGGATGCCCTTGGCCTTCAGGTCGGCCAGCTTCTCTATCGTGGCCATCACCTCGTCGGGGCGTATCGCGGCCGGCGCCGCGGGTGCTGCCGCCGCCGCAGCCGGGTTGGCAGCCAGGCCCTGGTTGAGCTGCTGCGCCATCACCTGGCCCAGCGCCACGCCGGCCCCCAGGCCCATCGCGTCGCCCACCACGCCGCCCTGGCCCGCGCCTTCGGCGAACTTCGGGATGGCCTGCGCGGTCTGGTACTGCATGAACTTGCCTATGTCGTTGCCGACCATGCCCATGCCTATCTTCTGGTCGAGGATCTTCTGCAGCTCGTCGGGCAGCGAGACGCTTTGCAGCGTCACGCCGTCGAGTTTGAGGCCGATCTGCTCGAACGACGGCGCGGTGGCCTCGCGCAGCTGCCTGGCGAACTCGACCTGGTTGGCCGCCAGGTCGAGAAAGGGGATGCCGCTCTGCGCCACCGCGTCGCTGATGTGCTGCAGCATGTTGCCGCGCAGTTGGCCGTCGAGCTCCTCCACGGTGTAGCGCTCGCGCGTGCCCGAGATCTCGGTGTGGAAGAGCTTGGGGTCGGCCAGCCGGTAGCTGAAGTTGCCGAAGGCGCGCAGCCGCACCGCGCCGAAGTCCTTGTCGCGGATGGTGATGGGCTGCGAGGTGCCCCAGCGCTGGTCGATCTGCTGGCGGGTGCTGAAGAAGTACACGTCGCTCTTGAACGGGCTCTGGAACAGCTTGTCCCAGTTCTTCAGGTAGGTCAGCACCGGCAGGGTCTGCGTCGTCAGCTTGTACATGCCGGGGCCGAACACGTCGGCCACCTTGCCTTCGTTCACGAAGATCGCCATCTGGCTCTCGCGCACGGTCAGCGACGCACCGTTCTGTATCTCGCGGTCGGCCATGGGGAAGCGCCAGGCCAGCGTGCCCTCGCCGTCTTCGGTCCACTCGAGGATGTCGATGAACTGTTTCTTGATGAAATCCATCAGTGCCATGGTGCATGACCTCCAGGGTGAATCGGGCATCGGGCCGGCGCCGGGAATAATAGCCTCAGCGCCGCGGGCGGCGGCCGCACGCGGCATCTGCGCCTACAGCGTGGCCCCCTGCCCCCACCTAAACTCTTGTGAAGTTTGTCCGCGCAGGCCCGCGCCCGCGCGTTAGCCAGCCTCCCCCTTCACCCGACGACGAGTGGCCACCATGAACCTCCCCCATCGCCTGCTCCGCCTGGCCGCCGTGCAGGCCGCCGTGTTGGGCGGCCTCTGGGGCGCCTCGCTGGCGCCCGCCCATGCCGCCGCGGGCGACATGAGCTTCGACTTCGCCAACAGCCATCCCTACCTGGGCTTCGGCACCCAGGTCTGGCTCAACAACAAGGACACCAGCGCCGCCAGCAAGATGCTGCGCGACCTGAACGCGCGCTATGTGCGCGTCTCGCTGACACCCAAGATCCTGCTGAACCAGCTCAAGCCCGACCTCACGGTGGAGCAGGCCTCGGCACTGATCAAGGCCAACGACAGCGCCGAGCAGCGCCAGCGCTTCAGCGCGTTTCGCGACCAGATGAAGGCGCTGAACATCGAGCCGGTGCTGATCTTCTGGCGCATGCCCGAGCCCTGGGTGGAGACCAAGTCCAAGAAGGCCGGCTCGAAGTCGCAGTCCAACTACGCCAAGCCGGAGTTTTTCGACGCCTATGCCAACGTGATGGTCGCGCAGATGCTCTACAGCACCCAGCTCGGCATCGCGCCGGTGGCCGTCGAGCTGACCAACGAGCCGCACGGCGCCTGGGCCACCAAGTTCAGCGACGAGGAGTACGCGATGCTGGCCCAGAAGGCCCGCGCCACGATGGACCGCTACGGGCTGCAGAAGATACGCATCGCCGGCCCCGGCGCCAACCTGAAGAACTTCGACCACTTCATCGGCGGCCTGAAGGCCCGGAACGCGCTGGGCACCATAGGCTTCGCCTCGGCCCACGTCTACACCACGCCCGACAAGCTGGCCGACAGCCGGCTGGACGACGTCGGCAGCTTTGTCGGCCGCGGCAAGTTCGGCCCGGTGATGATCACCGAGTTCAACGTCAAGGGCGACGACGAGGACTCGCCGCTGGTGTCCGAGAAGCGCGACAACGCCACCCCGGGCTTCGGCCTGGCCGCCGGCGCCGACGCCATCCTGCTGATAGGCCACGGCGCCAGCGCGCTGATCTACTGGCAGCTGCAGGACTTCAACTGGCAAAAGCGCAGCCTGGGCATGATCAGCGACAGCGGCGAGCGCCGCCCGGTGGCCCAGGTGATGCAGGCCTTGTTCTCGCCGCTGCCGCGCGGCGGCAAGGCCGTGGGCACCCGCACCGGCGTACCCAACCTCTACGCCACGGCGCTGCAGGAGGGCGACAAGACCTATCTGATGCTGGCCAACCTGAGCGACAAGCCGCAGGCGGTCAACGCCAGCTTCAAGGGAGGCACCGATCACTGCGGCGCGGTCGAGCGCGTGACGGGCTATGCGATGAACGGCGACCCCGCCTCGGCGCTGAAGGGCGCCAGCGCCCGGGCCTGCCAGTTCCAGGCGACGATGGCGCCGGGCAGCGCCGCGACGGTCGTGCTGCGCTGATGGCCGGGCCCGCCCCCCGCGCGCTGATCCTGGCCGCCGGCCGCGGCGAGCGCATGCGGCCGCTGACCGACGCCGTGCCCAAGCCGCTGCTGCCGCTGCGCGGCCGGCCGATGATCGAATGGCACTTGGCCGCGCTGGCGCAGGCCGGCGTGCGCGAGGTGGTGGTCAATGCCGCCTGGCTGGAAGACCAGTTCCCGGCCGCGCTCGGCGACGGCACACGTTGGGGCCTGCGCCTGCACTACTCGATGGAGGGGCGCGACCACGGCGGTGCGCTGGAAACCGCCGGCGGCATCCACAAGGCCCTGCCGCTGCTGGCGCCGAACGGCGACGAGGTCTTCTGGGTGGTCTCGGGCGACATCTACGCCCCGGCTTTCGGCTTCGCACCAGCCGCCGCGGCCGCCTTCGCCGAGCGCGACGACGACGCCCACCTGTGGCTGGTGCCCAACCCGGGCTTCCACGCCAGCGGCGACTTCGCGATGGACGGCGCCGGCCGCCTGGCCCACCCGGCCGGCGATGCAGCGCGGCCCTGGACCTACGCCAACCTGGCGCTGGCCCGGCCGCGGCTGGTGTCCGGCGTGGTCCCCGGCCGCCGCGCCGCACTGGGGCCGCTGCTGTTCAGGAGCGCCGACGCCGGCCGACTCAGCGGCGAGGCGCTGGCCGGCGCCTGGGAAAACGTCGGCACGCCGGCGCAGCTCGCGGCCTTGAACGCGGCCGGCTGAGCCGGCCAGCCGATCCGCTTCAAGCCGCCAGGGGCTGGGTGATCTGGTCGATGCGCGCCATCACCTCGGGCGTCAGCTTGTCGGCCACCGCCAGTGCGCCCAGGTTGCCCTGGAGCTGCTCGACCCGCGAAGCCCCGGTGATCACGGTGCTGACCCGCGGGTTCTTGGTGCACCAGGCGATCGCGAGCTGCGCCGGCGTCGCGCCGAGCTCGGCCGCGAGGGGTGCCAGCTTGGCGACGGCGGCATTCTTCTCGGGGCTGGTCAGCCCGTCGCGCAGAAAGCCCATGCTCTCCAGCGCGCCGCGCGAGCCCTCGGGGATGCCGTTCTGGTACTTGCCGGTCAGCAGGCCGGAGGCCAGCGGGCTCCAGGTCGTCAGGCCCAGGCCGATGTCTTCATACAGCCGCGCGTAGTCCTGCTCGACACGCTGGCGATGGAACAGGTGGTACTGCGGCTGCTCGACCACCGGCTTGTGCAGGTGGTGGCGCTCGGCGATGTCCCAGGCCGCGCGAATCTCGTCGGCGCTCCACTCGCTGGTGCCCCAGTAGAGGGCCTTGCCCTGGGTGATCATGTCGCTCATCGCCCAGACGGTTTCCTCCACCGGCGTGTGGGGATCGGGGCGGTGGCAGTAGACCAGGTCGATGTGCTCCAGCCCGAAGCGGCGCAGCGATCCGTCGATGGCCTGCGCGAGGTACTTGCGGTTCAGCGTGTTCTTGCGGTTGACGCCGGCGCCCTCGCGCTCCAGGCCCCAGTAGAACTTGGTCGAGACCACGTAGTTCAGGCGCGGCCAGCCCAGCGTCTTCAGCGCCTGGCCCATCACCATCTCGCTCTGGCCCGCGGCATAGCCCTCGGCGTTGTCGAAGAAGTTGATGCCGCCGTCGTAGGCGGCGGCCATCATCTCGACCGCGGCGGAGGCATCGACCTGGGTGTGGTAGGTGACCCAGGAGCCGAGGGAGAGCTCGCTGACTTGCAGGCCGGCACGGCCGAGGCGGCGATAACGCATGGGGATTCCTTATGGTGTGTTCGTGGGTTCGGGGCGCGCGCGGCGGGCGCGCTCGAAGAGGGGCGAACGCTAGCGCAACCTCGCCCGGCGCTTCAGGCGCAAGGGCTTTGCGGGCGGCTGCATGGCCCGCCGGCCGCGCGGCGATGGCTCCTTCGGGCGATGCCCGGCCGCGGCCCGGCGGGAACACTGGCGGCACTCACCCACACACCAAGGAAGCCCGCCGTGAACACCCGCCTCGCCCCCGCCGTTTCAACCGCAAGTTCGGTCGCTATTTCGCCCTCCTTCGCCGCCGCCGCGCCACGCTTCGACATGTACGCCGCCATCCACAAGGCGCTGCGCAGCTACATGATGGACACGCTGTTCCGGACCGGCCGGCTCGATGTGGGCGATGCGCAGGAGATGGCCGCCACGCTGGCCCAGGCCGACGAGTTGCTGGCCTTCTGCCTCGGCCACCTGGTGCACGAGAACGACTTCGTGCACACCGCCATCGAAGCCCGCCGTCCGGGCGGTGCCGCGCGCGCCGCCGACGAACATGTGGAGCATGTCGAGAGCATCGAGGCCTTGCGCGCGGAAGTGGCCGCGCTGCCGCTCGCCCCGGCCGCCGCCCGCCCGGCGCTGGCGCTGCGCCTGTACCACCACCTGTCGCTGTTCGTAGCCGAGAACTTCGAGCACATGCACTTCGAGGAGACGCACAACAACGCCGCGCTGTGGGCGCTCTACAGCGACGCCGAGCTGGTCGCGATCCACGACCGGCTGCTGGCCAGCATCGCGCCGCAGGAGCACCTGGTGGTGGCGCGCTGGATGCTGCCGGCGGTCAGCCCCGCCGAGCGGGCAGCGATCGTCGGCGGCATGAAGCAGAGCGCACCGCCGGCCGCCTTCCAGGGCGTGCTGGCCGTCGTGCGGCCGCACCTGGACGACAGCGCCTGGCTGAAGCTGGCGGCTGCGGTCGATCTTTGACCGGCGGCGCGCGCCATCGACGGCCCGCCCCTCGCTGCGCCGTCGATCGCCAGCGCAAGGGCCTGCCGCTTGACGCCGCCACCGCGGCGCGCGATCCTGCGCCGCGATGAAGCCCACCCTGCCCCCGCCCATCACCCGGCGCGACTTCCTGAACGGCGTCGCGCTGGCCGGCGGCGCGGGGTGGGCCTGTCCGGCGGCGGCCCAGGCTCAAGCGGCCGACCCCGCCATGCGCACCGGCCTGCAGGGCCAGACCGACGCGGTCAACGCCACCGCCCATGCCTGGCGCGACGACCCGGCCCGGCTGCGCAACGCGGTGGCCGAGCGCGACCCCGAGGTCGAGGACCTGGTGGTGGTGGGCGCGGGCCTGAGCGGCCTGGCCGGCGCCTACCTGTTCCAGCGCCACGCCGGCCGGCCGGTGCGGGTGCTGCTGCTGGACGCGCTGGACGACATCGGCGGCCATGCACGGCGCAACGAGTTAGTCTCGCGCTCGGGCGTGCGGCTGGTGGGTTATGGCGGCTCGCAGTCGCTCGACTCGCCCAGCCTGTTTTCGCCGGCGGCGCGGAGCTTGCTGAGCGAGCTGGGCATCACGCTCGAGCGCTTCGAGAGCGAGTTTTTCGACCGCGGCTGGAGCCAGCGCCATGGGCTGACGCAGCGTGGGCTGTTTTTCGGCCGCGCGGCCTGGGGCGACGAGCGGCTGGTGCGCCATGCCGCCGACGAAGCGCCCGAGCAGTGGGTGCCGCGCACGCCGCTGCCGCCGCGTGCGCAGGCCGACCTGCTGCGGCTGCTGGCGGGGCGCGACGACGTGATGCCGGGTCTCTCGCGCGCCGTCAAGCGGGCCCGGCTGTCAGCCATGAGTTACCGCGACTTCCTGCTGCGGCGCTGGCGGGTGGACGCCGCGCTGCTGCCGTGGTTCCAGGCCGAGACGCTGGGCTACTTCGGCGTGGGCATCGATGCGACCTCGGCGCTGGACGCCTGGGCCGGCGGCCTGCCGGGCTTCGACGGGCTGGCCCTGGGCGACGCGGTCGATGCGCGCATGTCGCCCAGCGGCCGCCACCTGATGGCCAGCGAAGACCCCTACATCTACCACTTCCCCGACGGCAATGCCGGCGTCGCGCGGGCCCTGGTGCGGGCGCTGATCCCGGCCGCGCTGCCGCTGCCCCCGCAGGCCGACGCCATGGCCAGCCTGGCCGACGCCCGGATGGACCACGCCCAGCTGGACCGGGCCGGCCAGCCGGTGCGGCTGCGCCTGCGTGCCACCGCGGTGGGCCTGCGCCACCTCGGGCCGCCCGCCAGCGCCGAGGCGGTCGAAGTCCGGTATGTCGATGCGCAAGGCACGTTACACGCCGTGCGCGCGCGGCAAGTGCTGCTGGCCTGCTGGCACCGCGTGATCGCCCGGTTGACCGAGGAGCTGCCGGCCGCCCAGGTGCAGGCGCTGAACGACCAGGTCAAGGTGCCGCTGCTGTACGCGACGGTGCTGCTGTCGAACTGGCGTGCCTGGCAGGCCGCGGGGCTGCACTCGGTGACGCCGGTGGCCGGCTTCTGGGACGAGGCCTCGCTGGACTTCGCGGTCAACATGGGCGCGGTGAAGGCCCCGGCTTCGGCTGACGCGCCCGTGCTGCTGCACCTGGCCAAGGTGGTGGTGCCGGGCGACGGCCGGCCGCCGCGCGTGCAGTCGGCCGCCGGACGCGCGGCCTTGCAGGGCTGGTCCTTCGCGTTCCTGGAAGACGAGATCCGGGCGCTGCTGCAGGGCTCGCTGGGCGGCTTCGGCTTCGACGCCGCGCACGACATCGAAGCCATCACGGTGAATCGCTGGGCCCACGGCTACGCCTGCGAGTACATGCGGCCCTGGGACGCCTTCTGGCCGCGCGGCCCGCTGCCTTGCGAGCGCGCGCGGCGCGGCTGGGGCCGGGTGGCGATCGCCAATGCCGACGCGGGCGCCTTCGCCTTCGCCCACTCGGCGATCGACCAGGCGACCCGCGCGGTGCAGGAGTTGCTGCCGCAAGCCAGGCTGCCGGCCTGGGCGACGAAGCCGGGGCCGGACCCGAAGCGCATCGGCCTGGGCTGAGAAGGTCTTTCTCCCTTTGGGCCGAAGCCGGGCTCTGCCGGCGACGACTTCGCGGCGTCATGCAAGCGGCGCTAGCATCGCCGCTTTCGTTCGCCCCACAAGCCTGAGACCCCACGATGCCCGCCTGGTTGCTCGCCCTGGACCGCCACTTTCCTGTCCGCTACCTGACGCTGCTGAGCTGCGCCGTGCTGGCGCTGCTCGGCTGCTTCACCTACGTCGCGTTCGACCGCGGCGGGCTGCTCGCGCTGGCCGCCACGCTGGGCCTGCTGACCGGCCTGCGCGACCTGCGCCAGCCGCGCCACTCGGTGCTGCGCAACTACCCGCTGATCGGCCACCTGCGCTTCCTGCTGGAGTTCATCCGGCCCGAGATCCGCCAGTACTTCATCGAGAGCGACCACGAGGCCGAGCCCTTTTCGCGCCAGCAGCGCTCGCTGGTCTACCAGCGCGCCAAGGGCGACTCCGACATGCGGCCCTTCGGCACGCAGGTGGACGTGCACCGCGAGGGCTACGAGTGGGTCAACCACTCGCTGCGGCCGACCACCGTGCCGTCGCAGGACTTCCGCATCACCATCGGCGAGGGCTGCGCGCAGCCCTACCGCGCCAGCGTCTTCAACATCTCGGCGATGAGCTTCGGCGCGCTGAGCGCCAACGCGGTGCTGGCGCTGAACGGCGGGGCCAGGCGCGGCGGCTTCATGCACGACACCGGCGAAGGCTCGATCAGCCAGCACCACCGGGTGCACGGCGGCGACCTGGTGTGGGAGATCGGCTCGGGCTACTTCGGCTGCCGCAACGACGACGGCAGCTTCAGCGAAGAGCGCTTCGTCGCCAACGCACGCGACCCGCAGGTCAAGCTGATCGAGCTCAAGCTCTCGCAGGGCGCCAAGCCGGGCCATGGCGGCGTGTTGCCCGGCCCCAAGGTGACGCCCGAAATCGCCGCGGCGCGCGGCGTGCCGGTCGGCATCGACTGTGTCTCGCCGTCGTCGCACAGCGCCTTCGACACACCGGTGGAGATGCTGCAGTTCATCGCCAGGCTGCGCGAGCTGTCAGGCGGCAAGCCGACCGGCTTCAAGCTCTGCATAGGCCATCCGTGGGAGTGGTTTGCGCTGTGCAAGGCGATGCTGGAGACCGGCCTGCTGCCGGACTTCATCGTCGTCGATGGCGGCGAGGGCGGCACCGGTGCGGCGCCGCTGGAGTTCGCCGACCACGTCGGTGCGCCGATGCAGGAGGGGCTGCTGCTGGTGCACAACACCCTCGTCGGGCTAAACCTGCGCTCGCGCATCAGGCTCGGCGCGGCGGGCCGCATCGTCAGTGCCTTCGACATCGTGCGCGCGATGGCGCTGGGCGCCGACTGGTGCAACTCGGCGCGCGGCTTCATGTTTGCGCTGGGCTGCATCCAGGCCCAGTCCTGCCACACCGGCCGCTGCCCGACAGGCGTGACCACGCAAGACCCGCAGCGCCAGCGCGCGCTGGTGGTGCCGGACAAGATGGAGCGGGTCTACCACTTCCACCACAACACGCTGCACGCCTTGAAGGAGCTGGTGCAGGCTGCCGGGCTGCAGCACCCCAACCAGTTCACCGCGGCGCACATCGTGCGGCGCGCCGAGGGCGACCAGGTGCGGCTGCTGTTGAACTACCTGAGCTACCTCAAGCCGGGCACGCTGCTGGCGGCCGAGCGCGGCGAATGCGACTGGCCGCACGAGGTCTATCGGCACTACTGGCCCTTGTCGCAGGCCGGCAGCTTTGCCGCCGCCGCGGTGGCGGGCGACGTGCCGGTGGCTTGAAACGAGCCTGACGCCGCAGGCGTCTTGGGGTTCAGGTAACCGGCGGTGCGGTATCGACGAAGCTGGGGCGCGCCGCCAGCTTGTCGTACAGGCGCTGCAGGTTGGGGTGGCTGCCGCGCCAGTCGATCTCGGGGTAGCGGAAGTCGAGGTAGCCCAGCGCGCAGCCCACCGCGATGTCGGCCAGGGTCATGTGGATGCCGACACAAAATGCCTTGTCGCCCAGGCCCTGGCTCATCGCCTTCAGCGCGGCGTGCACCCGCACCATCTGCCGGTCGACCCAGCCCTGGCAGCGCTGCGCCTCGGTGCGGCCGCTCCAGTGCAGCTCCATGCGGGCCAGGATGCTGGCGTCGAGCACGCCGTCGGCCAGCGCCTCCCAGGTGCGCACCTCGACGCGCTCGCGGCCGCTGCCGGGCAGCAGCTTGCCGACCGGCGAGAGGGTATCGACATACTCGACGATGACGCGCGAGTCGAACACCGCCTCGGCCCCCTCCATCACCAGGCAAGGCACCTTGCCCAGCGGGTTGGAGGCCAGGATGTTGTCGTCGCCCCAGACGTCTTCCTGCACGAACTGGTAGTCCAGCTTTTTCTCGGCCAGCACGACACGGACCTTTCGAACGTAGGGGCTGGTAAGGGAACCGATCAGTTTCATGCGGGGGGGGTGGGCGATGGGCGACGGTGCCCGTGGGAGAGAGGGAGCGCCGGCCGCCAGGGCAACCGTCGCCGAACGATTCTAGCGAAGCAGACTTTGGGCTCGCCGCAGCTTCGTGGGGGGTGGCGCCCTTAAAATGGCCGCCCTCCCGCGCGATTGACCGGCGCCATGCGCGTCGCCGCACGACCCTCCACGCTGTTTCCACCTGTGGTCGACCGATGACGATCTCCACCCTGACGGCCCTGTCCCCGCTGGACGGCCGCTACGCCCCCAAGCTCGCAGCGCTGCGCCCGCTGCTGTCCGAGTTCGGCCTGATGCACCGCCGCGTGCAGGTCGAGATCGAGTGGTTCATCGCGCTCTCGGACGCCGGGCTCGCCGGCTTCGCGCCGCTCACCGAGGCCGCCCGCGGCCTGCTGCGCGGCCTGGTGGTGCGCTTCTCCGAGGCGGACGCGCGCGCCATTAAGGAGATAGAGAAGACCACCAACCACGACGTCAAGGCGGTGGAGTACTGGCTCAAGTCGCGCTTCGAGAGCCACGCCGAGCTGCACGCCGCGACCGAGTTCGTGCACTTCGCGTGCACCAGCGAGGACATCAACAACACCAGCCATGCGCTGATGCTCAAGGCCGCCCGCGCCGAGGTGCTGCTGCCCGCGCTGGACAAGCTGATCGCCAAGCTGATCGACATGGCCCACCGCTTCGCCGCCGTGCCCATGCTCTCGCGCACCCACGGCCAGACGGCCAGCCCGACGACCGTCGGCAAGGAGGTGGCCAACGTCGCCGCGCGCCTGCAGCACGCCCGCGGCCGCATCGCCGAGGTGAAGCTGCTGGCCAAGATGAACGGCGCGGTGGGCAACTACAACGCCCACCTGGCCGCCTACCCCGAGACCGACTGGGAGGGCTTCGCCCGCTGCGTGGTGGAAGAGCGGCTGGCGCTCAGCCTGAACCCCTACACCATCCAGATCGAGCCGCACGACTACATGGCCGAGCTGTTCGATGCGGTGACCCGCACCAACACCATCCTGATCGACTGGTCGCGCGACGTCTGGGGCTACATCTCGCTGGGCTACTTCGGCCAGAAGACCAAGGAGGGCGAGGTCGGCTCCAGCACCATGCCGCACAAGGTCAACCCGATCGACTTCGAAAACGCCGAGGGCAACTTCGGCCTGGCCAACGCGGTGCTGGCCCACCTCTCGCAAAAGCTGCCGATCAGCCGCTGGCAGCGCGACCTGACCGATTCCACCGTGCTGCGCAACATGGGCGTCGCGCTGGGCTACGCGCTGCTGGGCTACGACTCGCTGGCCCGCGGGCTGGACAAGCTCGAGCTGCGCGCCGACGTGCTGGCCGCCGACCTCGACAGCGCCTGGGAAGTGCTGGCCGAGCCCATCCAGACCGTCATGCGCCGCCACGGCCTGCCCAACCCCTACGACCAGCTCAAAGCCTTCACGCGCGGCAAGCCGATGACACGCGAGCTGATCCAGGGCTTCATCAACGACCTCGCCTTGCCGGCGGCCGAAAAGGAACGCCTGCTGGCCATGACGCCCGGCAGCTACACCGGCGAAGCAGCGGCCCTGGCGGCGCGGCTGCGCTGAGCGCCGGCCCGCGGCAAAAGTCTCGTGCACCCGGCCGCCGGCCGGTGAGCGCGTGAATTCCACCCTGGCGCGCGGCCGACGGCCGCGCCGACAATTCGCGGCCCGGCCCAGGTGACACAGATCACCGGCGGCCTTCACGACCCAGGGAGAATTCCATGTCAGCTTCCCAAGACGCCGGCGCCACCAACGCCCCCAGCTTCTCGCCGGCCGCGCCCTCCACGGTGGCGCCCGACGCACAGGCCGAAGTACGAGCCGACACGCAGGCCGGCGCCGCGGCGGCACCGGCCGATGCCGCCGCCAGCGGGCGCCACCTGCGCATCCTGTTCACCGGCTCGGGCAGCGAGTACTTCCGCATCTGGATCGTCAACCTGCTGCTGAGCATCGTCACCCTCAGCCTGTACCTCCCCTTCGCCAAGGCGCGCCGGCTGGCCTACTTCCACGGCAACACGCAGATCGACGGCCATGCCCTGGGCTTCCACGGCAACCCATGGAAGATGCTGCGCGGCTACCTGCTGATGCTGGGCCTGGGCGGCACCTACACGCTGGCCACCCGCTTTTCACCGATCGCCGCGCTGGCGGCGGTGACCGTGATGTCCCTCGCCTGGCCGGCCCTGTGGCGCGCGTCGCTGCAGTTCCGCCTGGCCAATACGAGCTGGCGCGGCCTGCGCTTCGGCTTCGAAGGCGACCTGCGCGGCGCCTACCTGGCGCTGCTGCCAGCCTTCGTGCCGGCGGTCGCGATGGTCGCCGCGCTGGCGGCGGCCGGGCCCGAAGCGCGCGAGCCCGGCGAGCCGGCCGGCGCCGCGGGCGATCCCGTGCTGGGCCTGATCCTCGGCGGAGCGATGCTGGCGGCGCTGCTGCTGTGGCCGCTGGCGATCGCCTCGATCAAGCGCTACCAGCACGGCCACTACCGCTACAGCACGCAGCACTCGGTGCTGCGCGCGGGCACCGGCGCCTTCTACAAGCTCGGGGCCAAGGCGGGCGGCGTGGGCCTGCTGATCGCGCTCGCCAGCACGGTGCTCGGCGTAGCGGTCGGCTTCGCGATGGCGAAGTGGGGCGCCGGCGCGGCCTCCGACGAGAGCGAAGGCGCCGGCAAGCTGCCGATGATGATCGGCATGGTGGTAGGCATAGCGGTGTTCTACGGCGCCTTGCTGCTGGTCCTGCTGCCCTACTGGACCAGCCGCTTGCAAAACCTGGTCTGGGGCGCCACCGCCTCGGCCCAGCTGCGCTTTTGCAGCCGGCTGCGCCTGCGCCCGCTGATCGGTCTGCACCTGAAGAACGCCCTGCTGACGGCGGTGACGCTGGGGCTGTACTGGCCCTTTGCAGCGGTGGCCACGGCGCGCATGCGGCTGCATGCGATCAGCATGGAGCTGGACGGCGATGTCGATCAGTGGGTGGCCGACGGCAACCGGCGTTTCGACGATGCCAGCGGCGACGCCGCCGGCGACTTCTTCGGCATCGACCTCGGGCTGTGAGAATGCCGGCAGCGACGCGCCCCCTGCTGGCGGCCGACTACTTCGACGGCCAGCAGGCGCGTGCGCAGCCGGTGAGCCTGCAGATAGACGGCGGCGAGCTCGTGATCGGCGGCCTCGCACTGCCGCGGCGCATCCCGGTGGCGCAGGTGCGCTGGGCCGAGCGCCAGCGCCACGGCGTGCGCCTGAGCTACCTGCCCGGCGAGAGCCTGCTGAGCGTGGCCGACGGCCCGGCCTGGGACGCCTGGGCGCACGCCAGCGGCCTGGCCGAGCCGGCGGTGGTGCGCTGGATGCAGAGCTGGCGGCGGGTCGCGGCAGCGGCGCTGGCCTGCGTCGTGTTGATCGCCGCGGCCTGGCACTACGGCGTGCCGCACGCGGCCGATGCGCTGGTGGCCGTGCTGCCGCCGGCGGTCGAGCGCAGCATCGGCGACGAAGCGCTGAGGGCCTTCGACCAGCGGCTCGCGCCCAGCCGGCTGTCCGCAGAGCGGCAGCAGGCGCTGCAACGCGCCTTCGACGACCTGCTGGCGCGCGCCTACCCGCCGGGCCAGCGGCCGGCCTGCAGCCTGCACTTGCGGGCGGTGGGCCGCAGCGGCATCGACGCCAATGCCTTTGCACTGCCGGGCGGGCACATCGTGCTGACCGACCCGCTGGCCGAGATGCTGGCCGACCGGCCCGACGTGCTGCTTGGCGCGCTGGCGCACGAGGTGGGCCATGTGCGCCAGCGCCACGGCCTGCGGCTGGTCGTCAAGGCCAGCCTGTGGGGCGTGATCGCCGGCGGCCTGGTGGGCGATGTCTCGACGCTGCTGGCGGTGGTGCCGGTGGTCTTGACCCAGCAGGCCTATTCACGCGAGGCCGAGCGCGAGGCCGACGCCGAGGCGCGCCGGGCGCTGCGCGCGGCCGGCATCTCGCCAGCGGTGATGGGGGTGTTCTTCGACCGCATCGAGGCGAGGCAACAGGCCTCGCGCGGTCCGGCGCTGCCGATCGCGCTGGCCAGCCACCCGGCAGACGACGAACGGCGGCGGTTCTTCGAGACGGATTGAGCCGCTGAGGCGGGCAGCCGGGCTCAGCGCACCTCGGCAGTCGCCACCTGCAGGGACTTCAACTCGCCCGCGGCGGCCACCGTGGTGACCCCGGCGGCTCGCGGCGACGCCGAGACACGCTGGCCGAACGCGCTGGCCGGGTCGGCCGGCGCGACGGCTTCAGTGCCCAGCATCGACAGGCCGGTGCCGATCAGCATCACCGCCGCGATGACCGAGCCGCCCAGCATCAGCAGCGGCGAGCGGGTCGTGGCGCCGGTGGACCAGTGGGCGGAAAAGTCGCGGGAGCTGTCGTGCATGGTCAAACCTCGGTCCATCGTTGGCGCGCTGGTGTCGACCTGGCGGGGCCGATTCGAACAGCATCACAAGCTCGCCTTGATGACATATACGCAAAGCGCCCGCAAAACCGGACATGCCTCCCGAAAAAGTTACAAATTAGGGGGTCAGCGGGCCGAAATCGCCTCGGCGCGGGCGCGCCAGTGGGTGATCGCGCGCTGGCGCAAGTCGTCGGGCGCGCCGCTGGACGCCGCCGCACCGGCCAGGCCGCAAGCCTGGGCCAACTGGACCAGCAGCCATTGCTCGGGCGAGCCCGGCAGGCGCTCGGTCAGCACCGGCAAGGCCTGCGCGGCCAGCGGGCAGGCGACCGCGCGCTGCTTCAGCAGCCACTGCGCCTCGGCGGCGAGCGCCGCGGCCTGGGCCCGCTCGATCGGGCCGATCTGGGCCACCACCGCATCGCTGAGCAGGTCGCGCACCTGGCCGGCCGGCACCAGCGCAC
>DATHWJ010000008.1:0-1849 GCA_035460745.1 Ideonella sp.
TCAGCTCGCCGCGCTCGGTGTCGAACAGCCTCACCTTGCCGTCGCCGCCGGACACGGCCACCGTGCGGCCGTCCGGCGAGACCACCAGGCCCGTGATGCCCTTGCGCAGATAAGCGCGCACCTTGCGCACCGGCACCGCACCGTCGCGCCGGCCCTCGGCGTGGTCGGCCAGCGCCTGGCGGCGCTCACCGGCAGCCTGGGCGGCCTCGCCCGGCTTGGCGTCGTCGCCGCCGCCGCAGCCGCCCAGCAGCGCCGCCCCTGCCAGCGCCACCGGCGCCAGCCACCCACCTCGAGCCCATCGCAATCCAACCGTCATGGCGAAACCTCGATGAAGGCGTGCGCTCCGGCGCCCACCGGTGCTGCACGCGTCGCTTTCGCTTCCTTGAAACCTCAGGATTGCGCCCACCCCACAACTCGGGATCGCCCACCCCTGCACCTGTTACTTGCGTCAGCATTGGGGCGCAGAATTTCGCATCGAGGATTGAGCATGCTCACCAAACGCCAAGCGGATGCCGACACCCTCTGGCCATCCCCCTAAACCACCGCCGCGCTCGCGCGTTTTTCCAGAGATCCCCACTGCATGTACGCGTTCGATCGCGGCCGCCTGGCCGGCCTGCGCAGCCTCCGGGGGCGGCCAGGAACCGGCGTGGCGCCGAACGTGCTGTTCCTCGGCACCACCAGCCTGCTGACCGATCTCTCCTCGGAGATGGTGGCCTCCATCCTGCCGATCTACCTGGTCTTCTCGCTCGCGCTGAGCCCGCTGCAGTTCGGCCTGGTCGATGGCCTGTACAAGGGCGCCGCCGCACTGGCCGGCCTGGCCGGCGGCCTGTGGGCCGACCGCTGGCGCCGCCACCGCGACGTGGCGGCCGCGGGCTACGGCCTCTCGGCGCTGTGCAAGCTCGGGCTGCTGGCGGCCGGCAACGCCTGGGGCCTGATCGCCGCGACGATCGCGCTGGACCGTGTCGGCAAGGGCCTGCGCACCGCGCCGCGCGACGCGCTGATCTCGCTCAGCAGCCCGCCGCAGCAAGTGGGCCTGGCCTTCGGCGTGCACCGCGCGCTCGACACCGCCGGCGCGCTGCTGGGCCCGCTGGCCGCCTTCGCGATCCTGAGCACGCTGCCCGACGCCTACGACGTGGTCTTCGTGACCAGCTTCTTCGTCGCCGTCGTCGGCCTCTCGGTGCTGCTGCTGTTCGTGCGCAACCCGGCGGCCCTGCCGCGCGCCGTGGCCGCCGCGGCGCCGCCGGTGGCCCGCACGCTGCGCGAGCTGCTGGCCCAGCGCCGCTTCCGTGCGCTGCTGCTGGCCGGCATGGCGCTGGCCCTGGTGGCCGTGCCGGACTCCTTCCTGTACCTGCTGATACAGCAGCGTGCGGCCATCCCGGCCAGCCACTTTCCGCTGCTGCCGGTGGCCACCGCGGTCGGCTTCCTGCTGCTCGCGATACCGGCCGGCCGGCTGGGCGACCGCATCGGCCGCGCCAAGGTCTTCCTGCTCGGCTACGGGGTGCTGCTGGCCGCCTGCGCCGCCTTGCTGCTGGTGGCCTCGGCCGCCTGGGGCGGCTTCGTCGCGCTGGCCCTGCTGGGCGTGCACTTCGCCTGCACCGACGGCGTGCTGATGGCCACCGCCAGCGGCCTGCTGCCGGCCCACCAGCGCGCCAGCGGGCTGGCGCTGCTGGTCACCGCGATCGGGGTTTGCCGGCTGCTGGCCTCGGTGCTGTTCGGTGCGGCCTGGCAACACTGGGGCATGGCGCCGGCCTTGCTCGCCTCGGCGCTGGCGCTGGCGGGCGTGACGCTGGCGGTCGCCCTGGGCCTCTTGCGCGGGCGTGCCGCATGAGCCCGCAGGGCCGCCCCGAGG
>DATHWJ010000009.1:0-4829 GCA_035460745.1 Ideonella sp.
CGGCTGCAACTGCGCGTCGCCGTCGATGCCTACGTGGAGATCGTCGCGCCCGACAACCGCGGCGCCGGCCATGCCCGCATCGGCGAGAGCAGCGGCCCTGCCGAGCTCAGCCTGGCACTGGCCGGCCAGGCCTGGCACGGCCGCGGGCTGGCCTACGCGGAGTACACGCGGTGAGGGCGACGACCCCTGCCGAAGCGCTGCTGGCCGGCTGGCTGCGGCGGCTGGTCGACCTGCTGCTGGCGGCCGGCGGCCCGGTGGCGCGCCAGCTCGAGCGCTGCGTGCTGGACAAGACCGCCTCGCTGCGGCTGGACGACGCCTGGCTGCAGCTGAGCGCCTGCCGCGACGCGGCCGGCGAGCTGGCGGTGGAGATCGCCGCCGGCGAGGGCGAGCCGGCGCGCCAGCTCGCCACGTCGGGCGAGGCCCTGCGCGACATCCTCGAAGGCCGCGCGCTGCTCGACGCCGCGGTGGCCGACGGCCGCGTCGACCTGCGCGCGCCGCTGGCCGAACTGCTGGCCTTCCACGAGCTGGCGATGCTGGCGCTGGCGCTGGGGCCGCGCAGCCCGGGCCTGCGCGCGCTGTGGGCCGATTTCGATGCGGCCTGGCCGAGCGGTGCGCCGCGCTGCGTGCCGCTGGCGCAGCAGGCGGCCCGCCATGGCGCGCTGGTGCAGGCCGTGCCCCTGGAGGTGCGGCTCGCGCGCAGCCCCGCAGCGAACGCATAAGCTTGCGCAGCGGCATGTGCATGCCGTTACGCGGGGCTCGCCTTGACGCTGCCGCCCCTTCTCCTCAGAATCGTCTTCCTCACTCACCGCAACGGCCTCTCGGCCGGGAGAGGGCGCATGGGCTCGTTCCGACGCACTTCTTTCGGGTTGAAGCAGGTGGTTCGTTCGGAGATCGACGCGGCCTTCGCCAGCCGGCTGGTCGATGGCATCCGGGCGCACGGCCATCGGCTCGACCTGGGCAACGTGCAGATCCGGCTGCCGCGCAGCTTCGGCTTGTGCCACGGTGTGGAGCGGGCGATACAACTCGCCCACGAGACCCGCCGCCGCTTTCCCCAGGCGCGGCTCTACCTCACCGACGAGATCGTGCACAACCCCTCGGTGAACGGCCGGCTCAAGGAGATGGGCTACCGCTACCTGTGGGGCCGCTATGCCGACGGCGTGCAGCTCGCCGAGCTGGGGCCGGACGACGTGGTCGTGCTGCCGGCCTTCGGCGTCGAGACCGGCCTGCTGGAGCAGCTGCGCGAGCGCGGCGTGCAGCTGGTGGACACCACCTGCGGCGAGGTGATGAGCGTGTGGAAGCGGGTGCGCCAGTACGCACACGACGGCTTCACCACCGTGATCCACGGCGCGCCGGCCCACCAGGAGACACGCGCCACCGTCAGCCGCGCGGTGCAGGACGACCCCTTCCTGCCGCACCAGATCGATACGCCCGGCGCCTGGGTGGTCGTGCGCGACATGGCCGATGCCGAGTTGCTCGCGGCCTATATCGAGGGCCGCACCACGGCCGAGGCCATTGCCGCGCATTTCGCCGGCAGCGCCTCGCCCGGCTTCGACCCCGCGCGCGACCTGCAGCGCATGGGCATCGCCAACCAGACCACGATGCTGGCGCGCGAGACCCTGCAGGTGCAGCAGCGCCTGCACGACGCCTACGTGGCCCGCCACGGCGAGGCGCAAGCGGCAGAGCGCGTGCGCATGGCCGACACCATCTGCACCGCCACGCAAGACCGGCAGGACGCGCTGCGCGAGCTGCTGGCCGAGCCGCTGGATCTGCTGCTGGTGCTGGGTGGCTACAACAGCGCCAACACCACCCACCTGGTCGAGCTGGCCCGCGCCCAGGGCCTGAGCGCCTTCCACATCGAGGAGCCGGCCTGCCTGCTGAGCGGAGAGCGGCTGCGCCAGTGGGACGCCGGGCTGCAGCGCGAGGCCGAAGCCGGGCCGTGGCTGCAACTGCCTTGTGCGATCGGCGTGGCGGCAGGCGCCTCGACGCCGGACGCGCGCATCGGCGAGCTGGTGCTGCGGCTGGCCGAGCTGGTCGGCGTGGAGCGGGAGCAACTGCCGCAGTGGCAGGAGCCGGCCGTCACGCACCAGGTGTCGATTCGAAGGCCCGCGGCATCGGCCGCCGCCTGAGGGCAGGCGGCCCCGGCAGCTTTTTCAACGTTTTCACCCAAGGAGCACCCATGGGAGGCAAATCGATCTCGACAGAGGGCACCATCAACATGGTGCTGAGCGGCGGTGCGGATTTCGATCTGGACGACGTGCGCATCAACCACATCGAGCCGATCACCG
This sequence comes from Ideonella sp., assembly GCA_035460745.1. Classification (GTDB taxonomy): domain Bacteria; phylum Pseudomonadota; class Gammaproteobacteria; order Burkholderiales; family Burkholderiaceae_C; genus Ideonella. Next base: position 2,286 of record DATHWJ010000009.1, read on the forward strand.
CGTCGCTGGGCGTCACCACGCTGCCGCCGCTGGAGTTGCGGCCGGTGAGCCTGGCGATCACCGAGCTGCCCCCCATCCGGCTCGACCTGGCGGTGAAGGAGCTGCCGCCCATCGACCTCAACCTCGGCATCAAGCCGACCCGGGTCTCGATGCCGATGAACACCCATGTCTGCCTGAAGCTGCTGGGGCTGAAGCTGCTCGACCTCTCGCTGTGCGGCGAGAACATGGTGATCATCGAGCCCTACGTCCCGCGGCGCGCCGAAGTGGGCTGCCGCTGAAGGGGCCGCGATGTCGACCGCCACCCCCACCGCCAGCTACACCACGCCGCCGCCCGACGGGCCGGTGCTCGCGCCCGGCGCCATCACGCTGATAGGCCGGCCGGCGCTGCTGCGCGGCAGCGTGCTGCTGGCCAACCGCAGCGCGCAGAAGTTCAAGCTCAAGACCGCCACACTGAACCTCAAGGACGGCGGCTCGGGCGACCCGCACCTCCCGCGGCAGGGGCTGGCGCTGCAGGTCTCGGCACGGCTGCCGCCCGGCGCGGCCGCCCATGCGCCGCTGCAGCTCAGCCTGGACGCTCGCACACCGGCCGGCACCTACCACGGCGAAGCCGTGTTCGACGCGCTGGGCGAGACCCGCGAGGCCGTGCTGCGGGTGCTGGAGCACCGCGCGCTGTCGCTGCGGCCCAGCCACTTCGAGCTCTACGGCCGGCCGGGCGGCAGCCTCAGCCTGCCCGCCGTGGTCACCAACCTCGGCAACGTCGCCTTCACGCTGCCCAAGGCCAGCCCGCTGACGCTGGGCGAGGACAACGCCTTCAGCGCGCTGTTCCACGCCGCGATGGCGCGCAAGGGCGCCGAGGGCCATCAAGTGGCGCTCGATGCCTTCACCGAGCTGCTGGCCGCCAGCGAGGTCGAGTCCGGGCGGGTGGTCTGGGCGGCAGACGGCGGCAAGACGCTCGCGCCCGGGGAGTCGCTCAGCACCGAGCTGGTCTTCGAGCTGCCCGAGAAGCTGTCGCGCCGGCGCGCCTACGTCGGCGGCTTCGTCGTCGGCCGCGCCGCGTGCAGCGTGGAGCTCGAGGTCGACATCGACGAGCCCGCCCCGCCCGGCGCCAACAATCCCAAGCCAGACAGAAAGGTTGCCCGATGAGCCAAGCCCATGCCCGACGCCTGACCGGCTCTGCCTCGCAGCAGGGCCTGGATCAGTTGCTCAACGACCTGCCGCCGCTGCTGACCAGCGCCTTCGACCAGTACGTGGGCTTGCTCAAGCGCGGCAGCCAGCTCGTCAGCGGCCTGCTGCCCGACAGCCTGAGCAGCCTCACGGCTGCCAATGCCTGCTGCGAGGTGCCGACGCAGGACTGCCCACCGCGCTGCGTGGCCGAGATCTGCTGGCAACCCTGCCCCGGCGAGACGGTGCGCGCCACCGTCAACGTCAAGAACACCTCGTCGGCGTCGCGCAGCTTCGGCTTCACGGCCGGCGATCTCGGCCCGGCCCAGGTGCAGCTCGAGCCCGGCTCGGCCCAGCTCGCGCCGGGGCAGTCGGTCGCGCTGCAGGTGACGGTCTCGCCCGACGGCCTCAAGCCCGGCGAGACCTACACCAGCGAGATCCTGATACGCGGGGCCTACGAGCAGTGCGTGAAGCTCAAGCTCCGGCAGGAGACACCCGCCGCCGCGCCGCAGGTGGACGTGGCGCAGGGCGAGGTGCCCGAGCACATCAGCGAGCTCAAGTGGTACCGCCACTGGCAGTGCGTGGAGCCCTGCGCCGCGCCCACGCGGCCCACCCCCAACGACCCCGACCGGCCGCCCACTGTCGGCGCCGCCGGCTGAAGCGCGAGGGCCGCCGCAATGCTCAGCGACGACGTGAAGCAGCTCTTCGACCGCAACCTGCAGGCCAACCTGCAGTTGCTCGCGCGCGCCGGTGGCGTGCTGCGCAGCGCCGGGCAACTCGCCAAGCAGCCCGACCGCCTGCGCGGCACTGACGCCAAGGCCGTGGCCTCCGACCTGGTGAAGCTGCAGCTCGACTTCTATTCCCGCCTGGCCGACCACAGCGTGCAATACCTGAACGCCGTGGTCTCGCTGGCCGAATCGACGCTGGGCGGAAGCGAGACGGCAACGGTCGATGACATCGATGTCGAATCCGCGCCGGCCGCCGCCCGCGCCGCCCCCACCGACCTCAGCGGCAAGCCCGGCGATACGCTGCGCTTCCAGTTCCAGCTCGACAACCCCAACGCCGAAGCCGTCAACGCCAGCCTGGAGTCGCGCGAGTGGCTGGGCGGCAGCGGCCAGCGGGTGGCGGCCGACAGCCTGCGGCTGGAACCGGCCGCGACGGTGATCGATCCCTATGGTGCCCGCACGGTGCAGGGCCAGCTGACCATTGACGAGCGCTTCGTGGCGGGTGAGCGGTATGAGACGGTGATACGGGTGGCCGGCTTTCCTGGGCGTGAGATCGGGTTGCGGTTGTCGGTGCTGGCTGGGGGCTGATAACCCGGTTCTTGAAGGGTGCGTGGTGCGCGCCGAGGTCGTCGGGTGGCCAACTCCGCTCATGTCCTCC
>DATHWJ010000010.1:0-10310 GCA_035460745.1 Ideonella sp.
TAGTACGCGCCTTGGCCGCGCTCGCGCACGGCGTCCGGCTGCAGGTGTTCCGGGCGCTGGTCGTCGCCGGTCCCGCCGGTCTCACGCCCGGCGTGATGCAGGAAGGCCTGGGCGTGCCGCCGGCCACCCTGTCGTTCCATCTGAAGGAGCTGATGCACGCCGGCCTCGTGAGCCAGGAGCGCGACGGGCGCTACCTGATCTACCGCGCGGCCTACGACGAGATGAACGCGCTGATCGGCTACCTGACCGAGAACTGCTGCCAGGGCTCGGCCTGCCTCCCCGCGCAAGCGGAAGCTTCCTGCAAGTGCTGACCTCAAACCACCCCCGGAGACTGCGATGAAGCGATTCCACGTCCATGCCCACGTCGAAGACCTGCAGGCGAGCATCGCCTTCTACTCGAAGCTCTTCGCCGCCGAGCCCACCCGCGTCGAGGGCGACTACGCCAAGTGGATGCTCGACGACCCGCGCATCAACTTCGCGATCTCCACGCGCGGCGGCAAGCCCGGCGTCGACCACCTGGGTTTCCAGACCGACACCGACGAAGAGCTGGCCGAGCTGAAGGCCCGTGCGCAGGCCGCCGACCTGGCGCTGCTCGACGAAGGCGAGACCACCTGCTGCTACGCCCACAGCGAGAAGCACTGGGTCACCGACCCGCAGGGCATCGCCTGGGAGCACTTCCACACGCTGGGCGACATCCCGGTGTTCAGCCAGCGTGCCACCCCGGCCACTGAAGCCTCGGCCTGCTGCGCGACCGCAGCGCCCCGCGGCAAGCCGGTGGGCATCCCAGTCCGGCAGGCCTCATCGTGCTGCTGAAGGGGCTGCCATGACGACGCCCAAGACCTACAACATCCTGTTCATCTGCACCGGCAACTCGGCGCGCTCCATCCTCGCCGAGGGCCTGTTGAACAGGCTAGCCGGCGGACGCTTCCGCGCCTACTCCGCCGGCAGCCATCCCAAGGGCACGGTGCATCCGCTGGCGCTGCAGGAGCTGCGCAGCCTGCACATCCCGGCCGACGGCTTCCGCAGCAAGGGCTGGGAGGAGTTCGCCGCGCCGGGTGCGCCGGAGATGGACTTCGTCTTCACCGTGTGCGACCAGGCCGCGGGCGAGGTCTGCCCGGTCTGGCCCGGCCAGCCGATGACCGCGCACTGGGGCCAGCCCGACCCGGCGGCCGTCGAAGGCTCGGACGAAACGAAGGCGCACGCCTTCCGCAGCGCCGCGGTGACGCTGAAGCGGCGCATCGAGCTGATGCTCTCGTTGCCGCTGGACAGCCTGGACGCGCTGGCGATCCACCGCGAAGTCAAGGACATCGGGACGCGCTCATGACCACCAACGTGCTGATACTGTGCACCCACAACTCGGCGCGCAGCGTGCTGGCCGAAGGGATGCTCAACCATTGGGCCCAAAAGCTCGGCCGCGACGTGCGCGCCTTCAGCGCCGGCAGCGCGCCGAGCGGCCGCATCAACCCGCACGCGCTGGAAGCGCTCGGCAACGCGGGTGTCGATACCACCGGCTATCGAAGCAAGAGCTGGGACGAGTTCGTCGGCGACGGTGCGCCGCAGATGCGCGTCGTCATCACCGTCTGCGACAGCGCTGCGGCCGAGCAGTGCCCGTACTGGCCGGGCAGCCCGGTGAAGCTGCATTGGGGCTATGCCGACCCTTCCCTTGCGGCCGAGGCCGACAAGAAGAACGCCTTCGAGCTGACGCGCCAGGCCATCGGCTACCGCATGCTGCAGTTGCTCCAGCTTCCGCTCGCGTCTGTCAGCGACGCTGAGCTGCAGCAGGCGCTCGGCGACGTCGCCAAGAGCTGACCGTGGTGGTCGTGTCACTCCGCAAGCTCTTCGCCGAGGCGCTCGGCACGGCGCTGCTGCTGGCCGTGGTCATCGGCTCGGGCATCATGGCCGAGCGCCTGGCCGGCGGCAATGTCGCGATCGCGCTGCTCGCGAACACGCTGGCCACCGTTGGCGGGCTGTACATCCTGATCGAGGTGTTCGGGCCGGTCAGCGGCGCGCACTTCAACCCGGCCGTCTCCTTGGTCATGGCCGCCCGTGGCGCGCTGCCGCGCGGCCTGCTGCTGCCCTACATCGCCGCCCAGTTGGTCGGCGCGATGCTCGGCGCCTGGCTGGCCCATGCGATGTTCGACATGAGCATCCTGCAGCTCTCGACCAAGCTGAGGACGGGTACCGGGCAGTGGATCGCCGAGGGCGTGGCGACCTTCGGGCTGCTGCTCGTGATCCTGCGCGCGCCGGCCAGCCGCGTCGCCGCGATGGTGGCGGCCTACATCGGGGCGGCCTACTGGTTCACCGCGTCCACCTCGTTCGCCAATCCGGCCGCGGCGTTCGGCCGCATGTTCAGCGACAGCTTCGCCGGCATCGCGCCGGCCAGCGTGCCCGGCTTCGTGCTCGCCGAGCTGCTGGGCGCCGGGGCTGCCGTTCTCGCGCACCGGGCGCTCAGCAAGGAAGACGGCGAGCTCGCCATCGACCCGGGGACGCGCCGTGTTTGAGGCGGAACCGACCTTCCCGGCGCTGGTGCCGGAGCTGTTCGACATCCCGAATCCGGAGCGGCTGCAGGCACCGCGCTCGCAGCACCGCCCACGTTTCCTGATGCTGTATGGCTCGCTGCGCGAGCGCTCCTACAGCCGGCTGCTGACCTTCGAGGCCGCCCGCCTGCTGGAAGCGATGGGTGGCGAGGTGCGGCTGTTCGACCCGACCGGCCTGCCGCTGCCGGACGGCGCGCCGGACACGCACCCCAAGGTGCAGGAGCTGCGCGAGCTGGCGGTGTGGTCCGAGGGCATGGTCTGGTGCTCGCCGGAGCGCCACGGCGCAATGACCGGGCTCATGAAGGCGCAGATCGACTGGATTCCGTTGTCGTCCGGCGCGGTGCGTCCGACGCAGGGCAAGACGCTGGCCGTGATGCAAGTCTCGGGTGGCTCGCAGTCGTTCAACGCGGTCAACCAACTGCGCGTGCTGGGCCGCTGGATGCGCATGTTGACGATCCCGAACCAGTCGTCGGTCGCGAAGGCGTACCAGGAGTTCGACGAGGCCGGGCGCATGAAGCCGTCGAGCTACTACGACCGCGTGGTCGACGTGATGGAAGAGCTGTTCAAGTTCACGCTGCTGACGCGTGACCTTGGGCCCTACCTGCTCGACCGCTACAGCGAGCGCAAGGAGTCGGCCGAGCAGTTGTCGCGCCGGGTGCAGCAGGGCGCCATCTGATCTCGCGCCACGCTTCCCCCCCACGAACCCATCAGCACGCTGCCCGCAATCGGGCCTACACTGGTCGAGAGACCAGCAGGCTCGGAAGTACGCAGGAGCACCAGCACCATGAAGCAAGTGCAGCCCGGCGAAGCAGTTTGCGCCTCGCTGTATGCGCTGGTCGGTGCCCCCATGTTCTGGCTCGGTGTGCCCGATCGTGCCGAGGCCGCGGAGGATACGGAGATACCCTCGGTCGTGATCATTGGCAAGCGCGCGAGCCTCGCTTCGGCGCAGGAGATCAAGCGCAGCGAGATCGGCATCGTAGACGCCGTGGTGGCCGAGGACATCCAGAAGCTGCCCGATCTCAGCGTCAGTGAGGCGCTGCAGCGGGTCACCGGCGTGCAGATTGCGAGGGACCGCGGTGATGGCGGCGCGGTGGCGATCCGGGGGCTGAGCCAGACCGAGACCACGCTCAACGGGCGGGAGGTCTTCACCGCGGGCTCGGGCCGGACCCTGGACTTCGCCGACATCCCAGCCGAGATGATCGCCAGCATCCGTGTGCACAAGACCTCGACGGCCCAGTTGATCGAGGGCGGCGTGGGCGGCTTGATCGACCTGCGCACGCGGCGCCCCTTCGACTTCCAGACCAGCCAGTTCGTCGCCTCCGGCCGTTGGATCCATGGCGACCTCGTGGACCGCGCAAAGCCCCAGGTCTCCACCCTGGCGAGCCGCCGCTGGACGCTGGACGGGGGCGGCGAATTCGGCGCACTGCTGAGCCTGTCGCACCAGGCCCGCGCCTGGCGCGAAGACCAGAAGAGCGATGGCAACCCGATCTTACGCACCGACCTGATCCCGGGCACCACCGTCACCGCGCCCAATGGCACCACGGAGACCACCAGCGTGGGCGAACGCAGCCGCAGCGCCGGCACGCTGGTGCTGCAGTGGCGGCTGTCCGAGCGGCTGGAGCTGTACGCCGAGGGCAGCGCGGCACGCTTCAAGACCCGCCAGGACTCCCACCAGATCAATGTGCAGGCCTCGCCGACCTTCGTGCCCGGCAGCCCCACGCTGTTTGCCGGCACCACCGACCTGAAGAGCATCACCTGGACCGACGCCCCCGTCTCCGTGCTGAGCTTCGCGCGGGACACGGTCGACAAGACGCAGCAGGCCGCGCTGGGCGGCAGTTGGCGCGACGGCGCCCTCACGCTGAAGGCCGACCTGAGCCGCACCCGCAGTGCCAACACCCTGTTCTTCTCCGGCCCCTTCATGGCCTCGACGGCCGCCAGCTTCTCGCAGGACCTGTCGCACACGGTGCCGAGCACGTCGGTCGCGGGTACCGACCTGCTGGATCCCGCCAACTTGCGCTATACCGGCGTGGCCTACCGCTCGCGCCGCTTCGAGGGAGGGCTCAAGGCCGCCCGGCTGGATGGCGAGTACCGGCCCACGGCGGGCTTCATCGACAAGATCTCGGCCGGCTGGCGCTTTGCCGACCGCGATGCCGACAACGCGGCCGGCACCGTCTTTGGCGACGCGGCCGTGACGGGGCTCACCGCGGCCGACCGGCCGCAGTCGGTGATGCCCAACCCCTACACGAGCTTCCTGCCCGGCACCGGCGCCCGGAGCATAGGCCGCTACCTGGTGGGCGATCTCGGCATGGCGCGGGACGCGCAGGCGCTGCGCGACGCTTTCGGCATCGTTGCGCCGATGCCCACCACGGCCAACCCGCTCAGCCTCTGGCGCATCGCCGAGCGCAGCCACGCGGCCTACCTGATGGCCAGTTTCCACGCCCTGGGCGGTGCGCTCGATGGCAACGCCGGGCTGCGCCTGCTCCGCACGCGCAGGTCGGTGGCGGGCTGGCAATCCGAGCCGGCCACCGGCGCCGTGCTGCCGATCGCGCTGGACAACAGCGACCACGACCTGCTGCCCAGCCTGAACCTGCGCCATGCGCTGAGCGAGAAGCTCTACCTGCGGGCATCGGCCTCCAAGACGCTCACCCACCCCAACTTCGACCAGCTCTCCCCCTCGCTCACGCTGCTGCGCAACTCGATCAACCCCACGCTCAACCAGGGCAGCGCCGGCAATCCGGCGCTCAGGCCGCTGCGCGCCACCAACCTCGACCTCGCGCTGGAGGCCTATCTGGACCCGGCAAGCTCGCTGTACCTGACCGGCTTCGTCAAGCGGGTCGACGGCTTCTTGACGACCCTGAGCGCGCCGGAGGTGCACGACGGCGTCACCTACCAGGTCAGCCGGCCGCAGAACAGCGACAAGGCCCGCATCCAGGGCTTGGAGTTCGGCTACCAGCAGTTTTTCACCGGGCTGCCCGGCTGGCTGGGCGGCGTGGGCCTGCAGGGCAACTACACCTACGTCGACAGCGAGACGCCCAGCCGCGCGCTCGGCCGCGACATTCCGCTGCAAAACCTGTCCCGGCACAGCGCCAATCTGATCGCCCTCTACGAGCGCGGCCCCATCTCCGCCCGGGTGGCCTACAACTGGCGCAGCAGCTTCCTGAGCAGCGTGGCCAGCTTCGTCGGCGTGGGGGCGCTGCCGGTCTACACGCGGGGCTACGGCTGGCTGGACGCCTCGGCCTCCTTGCGCATCGGCGAGCGGCTGGTGCTTTCGGTGGAGGGGAGCAACCTGCTCAGGACGCTGCGGCGCTCCTACTACGGCGTGGGCACCCGGCCGGAAAGCCACTGGCTCAACGACAGGCAGATCAGCGTCGCGGCGTCGATACGCTTCTGAGCGCCCCCAGGCTAGGCGGCAGAATGCGCCGTGAGCGGGGCGAGCACCCTCCTGCGCCGGCTTGAGCTGCCGATATGTGTATGGCGGGTATACCTCCGCCCTGCCGCCGGCGCCCGAACGGAAGCAAGCAGCACAGGCCAAGCAGGGAGCCCGTAGCCATTGTTCGTGGGCCATGGCCCTGAGTTGTTGATCACCATGACCGCTGCATCCCTGCATCCCTTGCTGGCCGACCTGCTGAGTTCGGCCCAGGCCTGCCGGCGGGCCTCGGACCTGGACGGTGCCAAGGCCCGGGCCGAGCAAGCGATGTCGCTGGCCGAGTCGCTCGACAATCGCCAAGCGCTGTCTCGCGCGGCGGCGCTGCTGGCCCGCATCCTGCACGACCGGATCGAATCCGCCGAGGGGCTGGCGTGCGCACTGCGGGCCATCGAGCTCAGCGTGGCGGCCGATGACCCGCGGTCCGAGGCCCTCGCGCATGAAACGGCGGCCCGCATCCTGCTGTCGGTCGGCGATCCCGACGCCGCGCTGCCCCAGGCGATGGCGGCGCTGCGCGTGGCGGACGCTTCGCAGGACCCGCTCGCCCTGATGGCGGCGATGGCCGCGCTGACCAATGTCTATGCCCAGCTGCAGCAATGGCACAAGGCGCTGGAATTCGGCGAACGCTATTGCGAGAGCGCGCGGCAGGTCGGCGACAAGGCGACCGAGAGCGCGGCCATCGATACCGTCTCGTACATCTATGGCTGCATGGCGCAGGAGGCCGCAGAGCAAGGCGACGCCGCGCTGGCGATGGGCTACGAGCATAGAACGGTCGAGCTCTCGGGCACCGCCCTGCAGATGGCGCGCGAAATCGACAACCGGCTGGGCGAGGCGACCTGCCTGGGCAATCTGGCCGAGTCGCTGTCGAACGTCGGCCGCCACCAGGAGGCGCTGGCGCTGCTGGACAGCTGGGTCGCCGACCCGGCGCGGGACTCCGCTTCCATCGTCGCCCACCACCGCGAGACGCGCGGCATCGTGCTGGTCGGCCTCGGCCGCCACGGCGAGGCGGCCGAGCTGCTGCGGCGCAGCGTCGCCGAGGCGCCCAGCCTGCCGCAGGAGATCACCGCCTGCCGCGCCCTGGCCCTGCTGCTCGAGACCCTGGGCGACCTGCGCGGTGCGCTGGACTACCAGAAGCGCTTGTTCACCCTCGTCTCCAAGCAGAGCTCCCAGGCGGCGCGGCGAGCCGCGAGTGTCGCCGCCGTGCAACTCCAGACGGCGCAGGCCGAGGATCGTGCGGACCGGCTGCAGGCCCGGGCCAGCGACCTGATGAGCTCGAACGAGCGCATCAACCGCCGCTCGGCAGACCTGCAGCGGCAGGCTTTCGAGGACGCCCTGACCGGCCTGCCGAACCGCCGCCGGCTCGAACAGCTGCTGACGGCGGACGCCCCCGGCCTGTCCATCGTGATGGTGGATGTCGACCACTTCAAGGAGGTCAACGACCACCACTCCCACCTGGTGGGCGACGCGGTGCTGTGCGACCTGGCGCGGCTGCTGCGCGCCAGTTGCCGCGACGAAGACACGGCCCTGCGCTTCGGCGGCGAGGAGTTCACGCTGCTGATGCGCGACAGCTCGCTGGAGGGCCTCTACGCAGCGGCGGAGCGGGCCCGCGCCAGCATCCAGGCGCACCCCTGGCCGTCACTGGCGCCCGGGCTCGCGGTGACGGCCAGCTTCGGCATCGCCCACAGCAGCGAGGCCTCGACCGGCCTCGAGCTGCTGGCGCTGGCCGATACCCGCCTCTACGCCGCCAAACAAGGCGGCCGCAACCGTGTCGTGGGGCCGGCCTGAGCCGGCGCACGGAGGGAAGCAAAGCACCCCTGACGCTCATGGGGATTACCCTGAGGGTCGACTACCATTCCTGCGGGAAGGTCGATCGGGGCTGCCCAGGGAGGTTCCCTGCGAGAACCTGCAGCGGCATGCGCCGCCCTGCCGGTTCGGCGGGTCACCGGCCCCAACACCACAAACGCGCGCCATGCGGCAAACCCCTTCCGGGGGCCGATTCGCCGATGGCTCACTGTTGGTCTTGTTACCCAAGGAGCACGCCATGCAGACGCCTCAGGATGTCGCCTACGTTCGCACGCCGGCCGGCCAGTCGGCTTGCATCTCGGACCTGCCGCTGCCGCAACCCTCCAAGCGCCTGCTGCTGCTGGTCAACGGCTACACCACGCTGCAACACCTGGCGCAGCGCCTGGAGCTCGCCGAGCCACAAGGTGCCATCGACTCGCTGGTGGGCGACGGGCTGGTCGCACCCGCCCGCCACGCGCCGGGCCACCGTAGCTGAGCGAGCGCGCCCAGGCCCGCGCGTCCATCTCGGGCCTTGTCGACTGCACACCACATGCGCAGACGATCCGGCTGGTCCGGTGGCGTGCTGTCACGCGCCTGTCATCGTCCACACGCCACCATCGGGGTTTGCCCCCTGCTGGAGTGTGCCCATGGCCAAGGACTTTTCGACGATGGAGGACAGCAACCGCTGCCTCAACCACAGCATCCATGACGTTTCCAACCCGTCGCGCCGCATCGTGCTGCGCGGTGGGCTGGGTGCCACGGTCGGCGGCCTGCTCGCCCCGCTGGGCACGCTGGCCGCGGTGGCCCTGCCCGGCTGCGCCACGACGGCCGGCGGCGGCCCGCTGATCGGCTTCAAGAGCGTGCCCGTCTCCACCGCCGATCGCGTGGTGGTGCCCGAGGGCTACACGGCCCAGGTGCTCGCGCCCTGGGGTGAAGCGGTGGGCCTCTCGGGCGAGATGCCGGCCTTCAAGGACAACGCGGGCAACACCGCCGCCGAGCAGGCCGCGCAGATGGGCATGCACCACGACGGCATCCACTACTTCGCGATGGACGGCGCCAAGAGCGGCCTGCTGGTGATGAACCACGAGTACGTGGACGACGGCCTGCTGCACACCGACGGGCTGAAGACCTGGACGGCGGAGAAGGTCAAGAAGTCGCAGGCCGCGCACGGCGTCTCGGTGATCGAGATCGAGATGATCGAAGGCCGATGGCAGATGGTGCGCCCCTCGCCCTGGGCGCGCCGCATCACCGCCTCGACGAGCATGAACGTGGCCGGCCCGGCCGCCGGCCATGCGCTGTTCAAGACCGCGGCCGACGCCACGGGCAGCAAGGTGCTCGGCACCTTCAACAACTGCGCCAGCGGCATCACGCCTTGGGGCACCTACCTGACCTGCGAAGAAAATTTCGCCAACTACTTCGAGGGCCCCGAGAAGCCCGACGCCCACCAGCAGCGCTGGGGCATCAAGAAGGGCAACGGCGCGATGTACCGCTGGCACGAGTTCGATGCCCGCTTCGACGCGAGCAAGCACCCCAACGAAGCCAACCGCTTCGGCTGGGTGGTCGAGATCGACCCGATGAACCCGAGCTCCACGCCTGTCAAGCGCACCGCGATGGGCCGCGCCGCGCACGAGGGCGCGACGGTGGCCGTCACCCAGGACGGCCGCGCGGTGGTCTACATGGGCGAGGACTCGCGCTTCGAGTACATCTACAAGTTCGTCAGCCGCGACAAGATCGCGCCGGGCGGCGCCCGCGCCAATGCCGAGCTGCTGGACCACGGCACGCTGTATGTCGCCCGATTCGACGCCGACAACGGCGGCCAGTGGCTGCCGCTGGTGCATGGCCAGGGCCCGCTGACGGCGGCCAACGGCTTCGCAGACCAGGGCGAGGTCGTCATCAAGGCCCGCCAGGCCAGCGACCTGCTGGGCGCCACCAAGATGGACCGGCCCGAGTGGATCGCGGTGGACAAGGCGCGCGGCGAGGTCTTCTGCACGCTGACCAACAACAGCGAGCGCGGCGCCGACAACAAGCCCGGCGTGGACGCCGCCAACCCGCGCGCCAACAACACCATGGGCAACATCATCCGCTGGAAGGAGGACGGCGACTTCCACGCCACCCGCTTCAAGTGGGACCACTTCGTGGTCGCCGGCGACCCCTCCAATGCGCGCCCCGAAGCCCAAGGCAAGGTCAAGGGCGACGCCCTGGGCTGCCCCGACGGCCTGTGGGTGGACGGCCGCGGCGTGCTGTGGGTGCAGACCGACATGTCGACCTCGGCAATGGGCAAGGGCGACCTGGCCCAGCTGGGCAACAACGGCATGTACGCCGCCGACCCGGCGAGCGGCGAGATCCGCCGCTTCCTGACCGGCCCGGCGGGCTGCGAGCTGACGGGAGCCACCGGCACGCCCGACGGCCGCACCATGTTCGTCAACATCCAGCACCCGGGCGAGAGCCCGTCGGAGCGCAGCGATCCGGATGCGGTGAGCAAGATTTCCACCTGGCCGAATGGCAGCCGGCCGAGGTCGGCGACGGTGGTGATCCGACGGGTGGATGGCGGGGTGATCGGAACCTGA
>DATHWJ010000011.1:0-2409 GCA_035460745.1 Ideonella sp.
GGTGACCGCGGTCCAGCTGCAAGGCAAGGAGCTCTCGTACAACAACATCGCCGACGCCGACGCGGCGTGGGAGTGCGTGAAGGGCTTCGAGACGGGTGCCTGCGTGATCGTCAAGCACGCCAACCCCTGCGGCGTGGCGATAGGCGCCGACGCGGCCGAGGCCTATGCCAAGGCCTTCAAGACCGACCCGACCTCGGCCTTCGGCGGCATCATCGCCTTCAACACCACCGTCGACGGGGCCGCCGCGCAGCTCGTCGCCAAGCAGTTCGTCGAGGTGCTGATCGCCCCCGCCTACACCGACGAGGCGCGCGCCGTCTTCGCCGCCAAGACCAACACCCGCGTGCTGCAGATCCCGCTGGACGGCGTGCAGCGCGGCGGCCAGACCGCCTGGCAGCGCGGCCGCAACCTGCAAGATGTCAAGCGCGTCGGCTCGGGCCTGCTGATACAGGACGCCGACAACCGCGAGATCGTGCAGGCCGAGCTCAAGGTCGTCACCGCCCGCATGCCGACGCCGCAGCAGATGACCGACCTGATGTTCGCCTGGCAGGTGGCCAAGTACGTCAAGAGCAACGCCATCGTCTTCTGCGCCGGTGGCATGACGCTGGGCGTCGGCGCCGGCCAGATGAGCCGCATCGACTCCGCCCGCATCGCCAGCATCAAGGCCGAGAACGCCGGCCTCACGCTGCAAGGCTCGGCCGTCGCCAGCGACGCCTTCTTCCCGTTCCGCGACGGCCTGGATGTGGTCATCGACGCCGGCGCCACCTGCGTGATCCAGCCGGGCGGCTCGGTGCGCGACGACGAGGTGATCGCGGCGGCGGATGAGCGGGGGATCGCGATGGTGCTGACGGGGGTGCGTCACTTCAGACATTGAGTCACGGGTCAGCTCACTCTAAGAGAGTCAGCACGGCCAAGGGCGCCGGGTGGCCCGCGAAACAAACCCGCTACCATCCTCCACATGACCCGTGCGGATCTCATGGGCCGGTTGCTTGCCTTCGTCGCGCGCCTGATCACCGGTGCGCAGGGACACTGGAAGGGCTGCCCGCCTCAAGCGCTACAGCGCATCTACTTTGCCAATCACCAGAGCCACCTCGACTGGGTGCTGATCTGGGCTGCGCTGCCCGGGGAGTTGCGGGCGCGCACGCGGCCCATCGCGGCCAAGGACTACTGGACGGCGTCGCCCTTCAAGCACTGGATCACGCACGAGGTCTTCAACGCCGTCTATGTGAACCGGCAGCGCACCGACGACCAGGACCCGCTGGAGCCGCTGCAGACCGCGCTCGAGCATGGCGACTCGCTGGTGATCTTCCCCGAGGGCACGCGCAGCAACAAGGGCGAGCCGCAAACCTTCAAGAGCGGCCTCTACCACCTGGCCGAGCAGTTCCCGCAGGTGCAGCTGGTGCCGACCTGGATCGCCAACGTGCAGCGGGTGATGCCCAAGGGCGAGGTGGTGCCGGTGCCCATTTTGTGCACCGTGACCTTCGGGGCGCCGCTGACGCTGTTTCCCAGCGAAGACAAGCGCGCCTTCCTGGCGCGGGCGCGCGAGGCCGTGATGGCCCTGCGGCCGGCCGGAGGCTAGCGCGCGATGGGAGCCTTGCGCCAACTCTCCGCCGAGCAGCAGGTCGCGCTGCTGTTCCTGATCGTCTTCGGCCTGCTGGCCGCGGTCAGCGTGGTGCTGCTGCTGCTCAGCCTGCGCGAGCGCCAGCCGGTGTGGATGCAGCGCCACCCGCAGTACCCACGCGACCTGCGCGCGGTGTGGATAGGCACCACCGTCTTCTGGCTGGCGTGGATCGCCGGGCCGATAGGCGCCACGCTGCTGTTCGGGCTCTTCTCGTTTCTCGCGCTGCGCGAGTTCATTACGCTGATGCACACCCGGCGCAGCGACCACCGCGGGCTGCTGGCGGCCTTCTTCGTGGTGCTGCCGGTGCAGTACATGCTGGCCGGCGGCCGCTACTTCGACCTCTTCAGCGTCTTCATCCCGGTCTACGTCTTTCTCGCGATCCCGGTGATCAGCGCGCTGGCCGGCGACCCGACCCGCTTCCTGGAGCGCAACGCCAAGATCCAGTGGGGCATCATGGTCTGCGTCTACGGGCTGTCGCATGTGCCGGCGCTGCTGCTGCTGGACTTCCCGCGGCAGCAGGGCCGCGGCGCCTTCCTGGTGTTTTTCCTGGTCGTGGTCGCGGCCATCGCGCAGCTGGTGCAGGAGGCCGCGAGCCGCTGGCTGCGGCGGCGGCCGGTGGCGCGGGCCATCAGCCGCTCGTTCTCGTACCGAGCTTGGATGGTTGGCACGCTGGTGGCCTCGGTGGCGGGCGCCGCGCTCTACTGGATCACGCCGTTCAAGGCGCCGCAGGCTTTCGTGATGGCCTTGATCGCGGCCGGCGCGGGCACCATGGGCGAGTTCGTGATGCAGGC
>DATHWJ010000012.1:0-4169 GCA_035460745.1 Ideonella sp.
CCGCGATCTCTCCATGGCGCTGCTGCTGATCACCCACGATCTCGGCGTCGTCGCGCAGGTGGCCGACCGCGCCGCCGTGATGTATGCCGGGCGCATCGTCGAAGAAGCGCCGGTGGCGCAGCTCTTCGCCCAGCCGCAGCACCCCTACACCGCCGGGCTCATCGGTGCGGTAGCGCTGGACGCCGTGGCACCCGGCTCGCGCCTGCCGGAGATAGGCGGCACGGTGCCCTCGCTGCTGGCCCTGCCCGCGGGCTGCGCCTTTGCGCCGCGCTGCGCCCGGGCCGCCGACCCGTGCCTGCGCGAAGCGCCGCCGCTGCAGGCGCGCGGCGCCTCCGGCCACCGCAGCGCTTGTTTTGCGCCGCTCACCGCCGCCCAGCCGCTGCGGCTGGTGCGCCAGCGGGCCGGCGAGAGGCAGGCCGCATGACGGCGCTCGCCGCCCCGGCCGCGCCCCAGCCGCTGCTCGAGCTGCACGCCCTGAGCAAGCGCTTCGAGCTGGCCGGCGGCCGCACGCTGCACGCGCTGGACGACGTGAGCCTGCAGGTGCACCGCCACGAGACGCTGGGCCTGGTGGGCGAAAGCGGCTGCGGCAAGTCCACGCTGGCGCGCGCGGCGATGCGGCTGCTGCCGGTGAGCGGCGGCCGCATCGTCTTCGACGGCGACGACATCACGGCCCGGCCACGCCGCGCGCTGGCCGCCCAGCGGGCCCGCATGCAGATGGTCTTCCAGGACCCCTACGCCTCACTGAACCCGCGCCTGACCATCGGCCGCGCGCTGGAGGAGCCGCTGATCGTGCAGCGCCGCGGCGCGGGGGCCGAGCGCCGCGAGCGCGTGCTGGCGATGCTGGCCCGCGTGGGCCTGCGCGCCGACGTGGCCGGGCGCCACCCGCACGAGTTCTCCGGCGGCCAGCGCCAGCGCATCGCCATCGCCCGCGCGCTGATGCTGGAGCCCGAGCTGCTGGTCTGCGACGAGGCCGTCTCGGCGCTCGACGTCTCGGTGCGCGCCCAGGTGCTCAACCTGCTGCTGGAGCTGCGCGCGTCGTTCGGCCTGGCGCTGCTCTTCATCTCCCACGACCTGGCCGTGGTGCGCCACATGGCGGACCGGGTCGCGGTGATGTACCTCGGCCGCGTCGTCGAGCTGGCCGACCGCGACACGCTGTGGCAGGCGCCGCGCCACCCCTACACCCAGGCCTTGATGGCCGCGGAGCCGGGCCCCGGCGCGCGGGCCCGGCCCCAGCCGCTGCAAGGCGAGGTGCCCAGCGCGCTGGCGCCGCCCGGCGGCTGCCACTTCCACCCGCGTTGCCCGCAGGCGACCGAGCGCTGCAGCAGCGAGAGCCCCGCGCTGCGCACCGTGGGCGAGCGGCATGTCGTCGCCTGCCACTTCGCCTGAATCTGCGCTTGAACCCGCGCCCGACCCCATGACCCCAACCTCACCCCGCCAGATCAAGCTCGGCGCCTACTTCACCGGCGCCGGCGTGCAGGGCGACAGCTGGCGCCACCCGGCCAGCGACACCGACGCCGCCTGGAACTTCGAGCGTTACAAGCGCTACGCCCAGACGCTGGAGCGCGGCTGCTTCGACGCCCTCTTCTTCTACGACAACGTCTTCGCCGCGACCGACCCCGCCACCGTCGAGCGCAGCCCGCAGGCGCCGCGCTGGGAGCCGCTGGTGCTGCTCTCGGCGCTGGCGATGGTGACCGAGCGCATCGGCCTGGTGGCCTCGGTCAGCACCAGCTACAGCGAGCCCTACAACGTGGCCCGCCAATTCGCCGCGCTGGACCACCTGAGCGGCGGCCGCGCGGGCTGGAACGTGGTGACCTCGACCGGCGGCGGCGAGAACTTCAACCTGCCCGGCCACCGCGAGCACGGCGAGCGCTACGAGCGCGCGCACGAGTTTGTCGACGTGGTGACCGGCCTGTGGGACAGCTGGGCCGACGACGCCTTCGTCGCCGACAAGACCACGGGCCGCTGGGCCGACCCCGCCAGGATGCGGGTGCTGGACCACCGCGGCAAGCACTTCCAGGTCAAAGGCCCGCTGAACGCAGCGCGCCCCCCGCAGGGCTGGCCGGTGATCTCCCAGGCCGGCGCCTCGCAAGACGGCAAGGGCCTGGCCGCGCGCGTCGGCGAGATGCTCTACACGGCCGCGCAAGACATCGAAGAAGCCCGCGCCTTCTATGCCGACGTGAAGGCCCGCGCCGCCGCGCTGGGCCGCGCGCCCGAGCACCTGCACATCCTGCCCGGCGTGATGCCGGTGATAGGCCGCAGCGCCGCCGAGGCCGAAGACAAGTGGGCCGCCCTGCTGCAGGCCCGCGACCCCGACGTGGTGCTGCGCGCCCTCTCCAACTACGCCAGCCTGGGCCTGGATCTCGCCGGCCTGCCGCTGGACGCCAAGGTGCCGCTGCCCGAGCATGTGCCGCTCACCAACACCCACCAGAGCCGGCAGAAGCTGCTGGTCGACTGGATACGCAAGGAGCACCCCACCGTGCAGCAGCTCTACACCCGCTGGAGTGCCGGCGGCCACCGCATGCTGGTGGGCACGCCGCAGAGCATCGCGGACGACTTCGAACACTGGTTCTCGACCGGCGCGGCGGACGGCTTCAACGTGATGTTCAGCAGCGCGCCGCAGGGGCTGGACGACTTTGTCGAGCAGGTGGTGCCGGAGCTGCAGCGGCGCGGGCTGTTCCGCCGGGCCTACGCGGGCCGCACGCTGCGCGAGCACCTGGGCCTGCCGCGGGTGGCCAACCGGTACTTCTGCGAACCCTGAGCGCCTACCCGTAGGACTCGCCCTACGCGCTCTCGCTACGACGCCCGCTGCCGCCCCCGGCGCGGCGAGCGTACTTTGGCCGAACTGCGTCGCACCTGACGCGTGGAGGCCCCCATGCACATTGCCGAAACCACCCACGAACACGGCGTCAACGCCAAGGTCTACGCCTACGAGGCCGACTACGAGCTGAACGGCGACACCCTGAGCTGGCACGCCGACGTGCGCCAGGGCGACACGCCGCCGCAACAACTCGAGGGCGTCATCGAGGTCTCGTCCCCGGCCGCCCCGCTGATCGCCGAGCAGGTGGTGCACGACGCGATCGTGCGTGCCATCGACGCCATCGACGCCATCGACTCCAACCACTGAGGGTGCGGGGGCTTGGTTGCGCGCCTCAAAATGCCGGCCCACATACCACTCTCCCCAAGCCCCCCATGAGCGATCTCTCGAGCTTTGCCATCACACGGAAATGGCCCGCGCAGCACCCGGACCGCCTCCAGCTCTACTCGCTGCCCACGCCCAACGGCGTCAAGATCTCCATCATGCTCGAGGAGACCGGCCTGCCCTACGAGCCGCATCTGGTGCGCTTCGACCAGAACGACCAGCTCTCGCCCGAGTTCCTCTCGCTCAACCCCAACAACAAGATCCCCGCCATCCTCGACCCCGACGGCCCGGGCGGCAAGCCGCTGGCGCTGTTCGAGTCGGGCGCCATCCTGATCTACCTGGCAGACAAGGCCGGCCGCTTCCTGCCCGCCGACCCGGCCGGCCGCTACGAGACCCTGCAGTGGCTGATGTTCCAGATGGGCGGCATCGGCCCCATGTTCGGCCAGCTCGGCTTCTTCAACAAGTTCGCCGGCAAGGACTACGAAGACAAGCGCCCCCGCGACCGCTACGTGGCCGAGTCCCGCCGCCTGCTGGCCGTGCTGAACCAGCGCCTGGCCGGCCGCGCCTGGCTCATGGGCGACGAATACACCATCGCCGACATCGCGACCTTCCCGTGGGTCAACAACCTGATCGGGTTCTATGAGGCGGGGGAACTGGTGGGGATAGAGGATTTTGGGGAGGTGACGAGGGTGTTGAGGGCGTTTGTGGGGCGGGAGGCGGTGGGGCGGGGGTTGAACATACCGAAGCGGGCGTGACCCCGAGCGCAACTGCGCCAGGACGTGGAGGGCCACGCTCGATATCGCAGCAAGATCAGCTGCGCGCGAGCTTGACCACTTTGCGCGCCGCCCCCAGCAGGTCAGGGATCTTGTCCGCCACCGATGCACCCCGTGCACCCACGAGCAGGTTGTAGAGCCGTCTAGCCACGATAGGCGCCGCGACACTCGTCCCGTTCATGCGATGCGTTTCGGTGCTGCGAACGGCGGCCGCCTGCAGTGTGGGCTGCCAGGCATCCTCCTCGCATGGCGCCAGC
>DATHWJ010000013.1:0-2995 GCA_035460745.1 Ideonella sp.
TGTCTTGATCTCCCGTGCCTGTCCCCCGTCGTCCCTTGTTCGATACCGTCGCCATGGCCGCTTTCGCGTGGCCGCCGTCGTGGCTGGCCTGGCCGCGGTCGGCGCGGTGAGCCTGCCGGCCCATGCGGCCGAAACGGCCGAAACCGCAGAAACCGCCGAAGCGCTGCCCGTCACCGAAAGCGTGGTCGTGACCGCGACCCGCGGCAGCAAGGCGGTCGAGAAGATTCCCGGCGCGGTCAGCGTGATCTCGCGCGAGCAGATCGACACCCAGGCCCTGGTCAGCGAGGACCCGAGCGCACTGCTGGCGCTGCAGGTGCCCGGCTACGCGCCGGCGCGGCAGAAGCTGTCGAACTTCGGCGAGGGGCTGCGCGGCCGCAATGCGCTGCTGCTGCTGGACGGCATCCCGCAGACCAATCCGCTGCGCTTCGGTGGCCGCGAGGGCTACTTCGCCGACCCGATGATCGTCGAGCGCATCGAGGTGGTCAGCGGCGCATCGGCGGTGCAGGGCATGGGCGCCACCGGCGGCATCATCAACACCATCACCCGCCACGCCCTGCAGCCCGGCACGCGCCAGACCGTCGAGCTGAAGTACAGCACCCAGGGCCATGCCGACACGCAGGGCTGGAAGGCGGGCTACATGGTCGAGCACCGCAGCGAGGGGGCCGACGCCTTCGACCTGCTCGCCTACGTGGGCACGCGCACCCAGGGCGTCGGCGTGGACGGCGAGGGCCGTTACCTCGCCACCGAGTCGCTGCACGGCGCGGCCGATGCCTACCTGAAGCTGGGCCGCGATTTTGGCGACCAGCGGCTGCAGCTGATGGTGAACCAGTTCCACGCCGAGGGTTTCGACGACTGGGTCGACGTGCCCGGCGACCGGGCGGCCGGCGTGCCCGCCAGCAGCCAGCGCGGCACGCTGGCCTGGGATCCGCCGCGCAACCGCGTGCGCTCCGCCAGCCTGGAGTGGACGCACGACGCGCTGGCCGGCGGCGCCGCCACGGTGCAGCTGTTCAGCCAGGACTTCGCCGCCCGCTACACCGGCGGCGTGATCTCCACTTTTCAGGACGCGGCGATCGCGCCGGTCGGCACGCTGATCGACCAGAGCGAGGTCGAGGCGGAGAAATGGGGCTTGCGCGCCAGCTGGGTGCGGCCCGACCTGGGCCTGAAGGGGCTGGAGTTCACGGCCGGCGTCGACCTGCTGGACGACACCTCTTCGCAGCGCCTGACCCAAACCGGCCGCGATTGGGTGCCGCCGCTCAAGTACCGCAGCCTCGCGCCCTTCACCCAGCTCGAATACGAGTGGGGCAACCTGACCGTGCGCGGCGGCCTGCGCGACGAGCGCAACAGGCTGCGCGTGGACGACTACCGCACGCTGGCCTTCTACGGCAACCGCGAGGTGGAAGGCGGCGAACGCTCGGCCCATGCGCTGGTCAAGAGCCTGGGTGCGGTCTGGCGCTTCGGTGCCAGCGGCTGGTCCACCTTCGTCTCGTACAACGAAGGGTTCGGCCCGCCGGACGCCGGGCTGATACTGCGCGCGGTGAGAACGGCCGGGCAGTCGGTGTCGCAACTGGTCGACCTGCAGCCCATCGTCACCGACAACCGCGAGGTCGGCCTGGCCTGGCGCGGCCAGCGCGGCAGCTTCTCGGCCTCGGTCTACGAGTCGCGCTCGGACCTGGGCAGCCAGATTGTCGTCAGCAACGGCATCGGCACGGTGCAGCGCGTGCCCATCGTCGTCAACGGCTTCGAGTTCACGGGCCAGTGGCGGCCGCTGGACACGCTGCGGCTGAACGCCAGCTATGCCCGCACGCGCGGCCGCACCGCCAGCGCCGCCGGCGAGCCGCTGGACGTGGACCTCGGCGCGCGCTCGCAGGGCCCGGACAAGCTGGTGCTGGCCGGGCAGTGGGCCTTCGCGCCCGCGATGTCGGCCCAGCTCACCGCGGCGCGCTACTTCTCGCGCGACGCCAACGTGGGCAAGTTCTCGGGCACGACCTCGCTCGAAGAACACTTCCGCGGCTACACGGTGGTGGACCTGGCCGCCCGCTGGGCCTCGCCCTGGGGCGAACTGGGCCTGGGGCTGGAGAACCTGTTCGACCGCCAGTACATCACCTACTACAGCCAGTCCCACTACGCCGGCACCGACGACGACTACTACGCCGGCCGCGGCCGCACGCTCAGCCTGAGCTGGCGGCGCAGCTTCTGAGCCCATGAAGCAACCCGCATCAACCTGGGCCTGGCGGCCGGCGCTGGCGCTGCTGCACCGCTGGGTCTCGCTGCTGGCGGGCCTGCTGCTGGTGCTGCTGGGCCTGACCGGCTCGCTGATGGTCTGGCAGGCCGAGCTGGACGCTGCGCTGAACCCGCGCTGGTTCGAGCCGCGCGCCTGCACAGCGCCGGCCCGGCCGGTGGCCGAGGTGATGGCCGCGCTGCGGCAGCACGCGCCGGTGGCCCGCGCCGCGCTGGTGGTGGCGCCCCACACGCCCGGCGCCGCCTACCAGGTGTGGGAGCGGCGCGATCCGGCCACCGGCTGGCGCCGCGAGCACTTCATCGACCCGGCCTGCGGCGAATACCTGGGCAGCCGGGCGCGCGGCGCCTGGCGGCTGGACGCCGCCCATGCCGTGCCGCTGCTGTACGAGCTGCACACCCGGCTGCTGGGCGGCGACACCGGCCACGCCGTGGTGGGCGCCGGTGCGCTGGTGCTGCTGGGCCTGGCGCTGAGCGGGCTGGCGCTGGCCTGGCCGCGGCGCAGCAGCCGCGAGGCCTGGCGCCGCGCGCTCAGCGTCAAGGCCGGCGCGGCACCGGCGCGCTGGTGGCTGGACCTGCACCGCGCCGCCGGGCTGTGGATGCTGCCGCTGTTGCTGCTGATGACCTGCACCGGCGCGGCGCTGGTCTTCAACGACACCGCCCGCGCCGCGGTCTCGGCCCTGCTGCCGGTGCAGGGCCTGCCGCGCCTGCCCCGCATGGCCCCGCCGGCCGGGCCCGCTAGCGCCACCGCTACCGCCGC
>DATHWJ010000014.1:0-31649 GCA_035460745.1 Ideonella sp.
ACCAGGTGCCCAGGCCGGTCGCGTCGTCGGGCGTGAGGTTGCCGGGGTAGACCGTGCCGAAGGGCGTGGCGATGCCGCGCCCGCCGGCGAAGGCCGCGCCGCCGTGGGCCACGAAGGTGCCTCTCCGAGTCCCTGGGCGAACGCCAGCGGGCGCCGCACGAAAGCACTCCCCCGAACCGCCCCATCACCGGGCGGCTCCCGTCTCGCCCTGCAGCCCGCCGCAGGCCATCGGCCACTGCGCCGGCGCTTGCCTGGCAGGGCGGCTGTCGGCAGGCAAGGGGCGGCCGGCCAGCCACTGGGCCACCGAGTTGAGCTCCTCGGGCTGCAGGCGGCGCACGATCTGCGCCATGCAATCGGGCGAGCGGGCCTGGCGCTGGCCGCTGCGCCAGGCGCCGAACTGGGCCACCAGGTAGTTCTTGGGCAGGCCGATCAGGCCGGGCACCGAGGGCGCCAGGCCGGTCAGCGCTTCGCCGTGGCACTGCACGCAGGCCGGCACCTCGCGCCCGGCCACGCCCTTGAGCACCAGCTCCTCGCCCTGGGCCAGCTCGGCCGCGTTGGCGGTGCCGGCGGGCGGCGCGCTGTGCGGCAGCTCGAGGCGGGCGAAGTGGCCGGCGATCTCGCGCAGGTAGTCGTCCGAGAGGCCGGCCAGCAGGCCGCGCATCGGGGCGTACTGGCGCCGGCCCTCGCGGAAGTTGAGCAACTGCTGGTAGAGGTAGCCCGAGGGCTTGCCGGCGATGCGCGGGAAGTAGGCGTCGGCGGTGACACGGTCTGTCGCGCCGTGGCACACGGTGCAGGCCTTCAGGCGCTGCGCCAGCGTGTCCTGCACCTTGTCGGCCGCCGCTGCGCTGCCCGCGAACAGGGCCAGGCCGGCCGGGAACAGCACTTGCAAGCGCCATGCACGCAAGGCGGTACGGCGACATGTCTTCAGGAATCGCAGCATCGGCAAAAGTAGTTCATAGAAGGCGGCATCCATTCACGGATGATCGCACTGTGAACCTCTATGCTCGGGCGATGCCCGCGCAACCCAGCTTCGCCGCCGGCCGCGTCCACCCTCGCGGTGCGGCACGCTGGCTCGCAGCCGCGCTGCTGGCGATGGGCTCGGCAGCCGCCCTGGCGGTGGCCCCTGCGGTCACCCTGCACCGGCTGGGCAACCCGGCCGACGCGACACCCGCACTCAAGGGCCCGGCTTTCTACCTCAAGGGCAACAGCGAGCCCGAGCGCCAGTCGTTCGAAGAATTCACCCGGCTGATCGCCGACAAGCCGGTCGATGTGGTCGTCATAGGCGCCAGCTTCCCCAATTACCAGAACGAGTGCCGGATCATCGGCCCCCTGTCGCAGGTGAACTCCTGCACCACGCTGGTGATAGGCACGCCCGAGGGCGCCCAGGACCCGGCCGCGCTGGCCGCGGTGCAGCAGGCCGAGATCGTCTACTTTCGCGGCGGCGACCAGTGCGACTACGTCGGCTGGCAGGACAGCGCGGTGATCGAAGCCGTCGAGAAGCTGGTGGCCCGCGGCGGTGGCGCCGGCGGCGGCAGCGCCGGGCTGGCGATCCAGGGTTCGCTGGCGGTCTACGACGGCTGCAAGGGCAGTGTGCGCTCACCCCGCGCACTGGAAGACCCCTACCGCGACAGCATCAGCTTCACGCACGACTTCTTCGCCTGGCCTTATCTCGACAACACCGTCACCGACAGCCACTTCGTCGAGCGCGACCGCATGGGGCGGCTGATGGCCTTTCTCTGCCGCCAGCTCGCCGAGGGCCGCACCGGCGATGCCTGGGGCGTGGGCATCGAGGCCGACACGGCGGTGTTGATGAACCGGCGCGGCATGGCCAGCGTCTACGGCAGCGCGGCCTTCGTGGTGCAGGCCGATCGCGCGCCCGAGGTCTGCGAAGAGAGCACGCCGGTCAGCTACTCCGGCTACAAGGTCTGGCGCCTGGGCGACGGCAGCCACTACGACTTCGCCAACCGGCCCACCGGCGGCTACCGTAGCATCGACGTCGAACAAGGCGTGCTCAGCGCCGACCCCTACGAAGCCATGCCCTGAGCGCAGGGGCGCAAGCCCGGGTCTTGCCCGCTTGACGCGGCACGCCCGCCGCAGGTCCACTGGCGGCCCGACCGGAGACCCCGCATGTTCAAGGCGCTGCTGCTGACCCAGGCCGACAAGAAGACCGTCGCCACCCACACCGAACTGGACGAGAGCGCACTGCCCGAGGGCGACGTGCTGGTGCGCGTCGAGTACTCGGCACTCAACTACAAGGACGCGCTCGCGGTGACCGGCCGCGGCGCCATCGTGCGCCACTGGCCCATGGTGCCCGGCATCGACCTGGCCGGCACCGTCGAGCGCAGCGACCACCCCGACTGGGCGCCCGGCGACCGCGTCGTGATCGACGGCTGGGGCCTGGGCGAGACCCACTGGGGCGGCTTCGCGCAGAAGGCGCGTGTCAAGGCCGGCTGGCTGCTGCGCCTGCCGGCCGCCTACACCACGCGCGACGCGATGGCCATCGCGACCGCCGGCTACACCGCCGCGCTGTGCGTGATGGCGCTGCAGCGCCACGGCCTGCAGCCCGGCGACGGCGAGGTGCTGGTGACGGGCGCCACCGGCGGCGTCGGCTCGGTGGGCGTCGCGCTGCTGGCCGGGCTGGGCTACACCGTGGTCGCCTCCACCGGCCGGCCGCAGGAGGCTGACTACCTGCGCTTCCTCGGCGCCCACCGCCTGATCGACCGCGCCGAGCTCGGCGCCGCCGGCAAGCCGCTGCAGACAGAGCGCTGGGCCGGTGTGCTCGACACCGCCGGCAGCCACACGCTCGCCAACGCGCTGGCCGCCACCCGCTGGAACGGCGCGGTCGCCGCCTGCGGCCTGGCCCAGGGCGCCGACCTGCCCGCCACCGTGATGCCCTTCATCCTGCGCGGCGTCACGCTCTACGGCATCAACTCGGTCTTCTGCAACCAGGCTACGCGCGAACAGGCCTGGGCCCTGCTGGCCCGCTTCATCCAGGCGCCGCAACTGGCGCAGATGACGGTGGAGGTGGCCCTGAGCGACGTGATCGCCGCGAGCGAAGACCTGCTGGCCGGCAAGATCCGCGGGCGGGCGGTGGTGGACGTGAACCGGTGAAGGGCCTGGACAAATTGACGCTTTGAAGGCGACAATTGACGCCCATAGTGCATCAATCTCTCGCCACCGTCCTGCTGCCCGAGTACCGCCGCCGCGTGCTCGGCCTGCTGCTGCTGCGGCCGGAAGAGTCGCTGCATGGCCGCGAGATCGCGCGCCGCATCGGGCTGCCGGCCGGCACCATCACGCGCGAATTGACCAAGCTGGCCGAAGTGGGCCTGCTCCGACGCGAGAAACGCGGCAACCAGCAGGTCTACAGCGCCGACACCGGCAGCCCGGTCTTCACCGAGCTGGCCAGCATCCTGCGCAAGACCTCCGGCATGGCCGACGTGCTGGCACAAGCACTGGCTCCTGCCGCACCCCGCCTGCGTGCCGCCTTCGTCTTCGGCTCGGTGGCTCAAGGCCGCGAGAGCGCCCACAGCGACATCGACCTGATGCTGATCGGCGACCTCGGCTTCGCCGAGGCCGTGGAGCTGCTGCACCCATGCCAAGCCGTGCTCGGCCGGGAAATCAACCCCAAGGCGTTTGGCAGCGCCGAATTCGCTGCCCGCGCCACGACCGACGCCTTCCTGCGCGACGTGCTGGCCAAGCCAAAAATCCACTTGATCGGAAACGACCATGACCTTGCAGAACTTGCTGGGCATCAGTCTTGACTCGGTCACGCCGGACAGGATGCAAGCGGTCAAGCTGCTGGCCGCCGCGCAGCGCAACATCGCCGATGCGCAGCTCGCCGGCTTGAGTGCCGAGAACCGTTTCGACGCCGCCTACAAGGCCATCATGCAACTCGCGATGCTGGCGCTGTACGCCAACGGCTACCGGACACTCACCAGCAAGCCCGGCCACCACCAGACTGCCATCCAGACCCTCACCCTGACTGTTGCACTCGCACCGCCCCAGGTGCGCCTGCTCGACGCACTGCGCAAGCAGCGCAATCTCTCCGACTATTCGGGCGATCTCGTTCCCGAATCGGCCGTGGCCGAGTGCATTGCCAGTGCGACCTCCCTGCTTGCGGACGTCCGCGCCTGGCTCGCGAGCCACCAGCCCGGCCTGCTCTAGCGGGAACCCACCAGGAGCGCCGCGCGCCAGGTTGGGCTAGCGCGGTCAGGCAGGCGGTTCTGCGGGGTCGGCCAGCAGCGGCCCGCGCAGCCCGATGCAGTTGCCCCAGGGGTCGCGCACCTGGCACATGCCCAGGCCGTCTTCGATCGCCATCGGCCCGCGGTAGAGCGGCGCGCCGAGCTGCTGCATCCGGCCGACCGCCTGCCGCAGGTCGTCGACCCACCAGTACACCACCGAGCCCGCCGGCCCCGAGGCGCACTTCGCGTCGGCCGGCACGATCTCGATCGCCACCGAGCCGAGCTGCAGCAGCTCGAAGTCGAAACCTTCCGGACGCCTGCGGACCGCCTGAGGGAACGCGCGCTGGTACCAGTCCAGCCCCGCGGCGGTGTCGGCGACGTGGATCAGCACCGCGGCGATGGGCGCCTGCAGGTTCACCGCCGGCCCTCCGGCAGGCGACGCGCCGGCCGCAGCCCTCTACTCCTCATCACCGCCCTCGAACAGCTCGACAGCATTGCCCGACGGATCCTCCACCAGCACCTGCTGGCCGCCCGGCCCCTGCACCGGCTCGCTGCGGAAGCGCGCACCCGTGGGCTGCAGGGCCGCCATCGCGGCGGCCAGGTCGTCGACCTCGATCACCAGCCGGTTCCAGCCGCCCGGCTGGGGCACCGAGCCGTCGGCGAGCGGCCGGGCCGCGGACGTGCCGGGCCCGCTCAGCCACAGCGTCAGGTCATCGCGTGCCAGCATCACGAAGGGCGGTCCCCAGCGCTCCAGCACCGAGAAGCCCAAGGCCTCGTAGAACGGCAGTGCGGCATCGACGTCGTGGACCAGGTAGCGGACGGTGGCCATGGGGGCTCCTGTGGGGGGGAAGGATCTCGGGGTACTTCACACTCACTCGGCATTCATCGCGCCATCAAGGCCACGGCGCGGCTGGCGATGCCCTGCCGCTGCCGCGACTCGCGCACCCGGTACCCGGTACCCGGTACCCGAGGTTGCAGCAATTGTGCTGCCGGTTGATGAGCTTGAGCCCGCCCCCGCCCGGAAACTCGCCGCCGTCCGTGCCCGGCAAAGACGCCGAACTCTCAGGCACTGCCGTCGGTTCACCCCCTCGCGCTCGGCCTGCCGCCGCAGGGCAGCTGCCGCACGGCTAATTGCAAAAGGCGTAACAGCCTTTGTTCGGCACCGGCCGCAGGGTGCACGGCAGCGGTGCGAGGTCGGAAACGGGTGGGGGTGTCTCACGGGCGTAGCTTCGTGCTGCGCGGGCGGGGAGTCGCCCTGGGGACGGCCCCGCGGGCGTGGCGGCGCACGCGGCAAGCAGTGTGACAGAGCCCCGGGGTGTCGCGCAAAGGCGCCGAGCTGCCCCCGATAGAATCCCGGCTCGAATTTCAAACATACCGGAGGAAAAAAGATGCTCGACGACCAGGATCAAGGCACGCGTGTCGGCGTGTGGGTCACCCTCTCCCTGATCGCGTTCTTGCTGTTCGGCCTGATCGGCGGCCTCGTGATACGGCAGATGCACCAGAAGCAGGCCGTGGCAGCCGTCGAGCCCGTCGCCGTGGTGGTCACCGAGGCGTTGATCGAAGGTCCGCTGACCGGCGACCTGGCCGCGACCGTCTTCTTCGAGCTGGACGCCGCCACGCTGCCGGCCGGCGCCGATGCCGAGCTGGTCAAGGTCAAGGCCGCGCTGGACGCCGCGCCGGCGCGCAAGCTGGTGCTCTCCGGCTTCCACGACGCCAGCGGCGACCCGGCGCACAACGCCGAGCTGGCCAAGCAGCGCGCCATCGCCGTGCGCGAGGCGATGCGCATCCTGGGTGTCGAGTCCGGCCGCATCGGCCTGCGCAAGCCCGAGTCGACCACCGGCGACGGCAACGCCCAGGAAGCCCGCCGCGTCGAGCTGCGCCTGGTGGACTGACCCCGCTCCACACCATGAAGCGCCGCCCCCGAGGCGGCGTTTTTCTCTTTAGAAGCCCCAGTTCCATGGCCGGCATCCACATCACCGACATCGAGCTCGCCATCAACTGGTGGCGCGCCCGTTCGCCCTCGGCGGACGGCATCAGCGCCTGCGCCGAGGTGCGCGCGCTGGCGGAGGTGTATGCGCTGATGGTGTACTACCACGAGGCCGAGGCCGACGAAGCCAGCATGCCGAAGAAGGCGCAGGCCGCCTGGCTGGCCTGGTACGCCAGCACGCCCGACGCGCCCTGCATCGCGATCTGCTCGACCGCCCAGGGCGACGCGGTGTGCAAGGGCTGCGGCCGCACCGAAGACGAGGTGCAGCACTGGCCGGTGCTGAGCCCCGGCGAGAAGCGCCACGTCTGGCGCCGCATCACGCTGCAGGCCACTGCCTGGCGCTTCAACCGCTACGCCGAGCGCGCCCACGGCGCCAGCGGCATCGACCATCCCCCGCCGCCCGAGCCCTCGGCAGCAGCCGGCGAGACACCGGCATGACGGCCGCCGCGGCCGGTGCCGCGCGCTCCGGCCGCTTTCTCGCCGACGTCGGCCGCATCGTGCCGCTGGCCTGGCCGGTCTTCATCGGCCAGCTCGCGGTGCTGGCCTTCGGCACCATAGACACGCTGCTGGTGGCGCGCCACTCGCAGGCCGACCTGGCCGCGCTGGCGGTCGGCGGCGCGGCCTACATCACGGTCTTCATCGGCTTCATGGGCGTGGTGATGGCGGTGGCGCCGCTGGTCGGCCAGCTCTTCGGCGCCGGCAAGCTGGCCGCGGCGGGCGACGAGCTGCACCAGGCCGTCTGGCTGGCGCTGGCCATGTCGCTGCTCGGCAGCAGCCTGCTGGTCTTCCCGCAGCCCTTCCTGTGGCTGGCCAAGGCCACGCCGGAGGTGGCCGAGCGGGTGCGCGGCTACCTGCTCGCGCTGGCGCTGTCGCTGCCGGCCTCGCTGCTGTTCACCGTCTACCGCGGCTTCAACACCGCCGTCTCGCGGCCCAAGGCGGTGATGGTGCTGCAGGTGGCCGGCCTGGCGGTCAAGCTGCCGCTGTCGGCCGCGCTGGTCTTCGGCGTGCCGGCGCTGGGCGTGCCCGAGCTGGGCGTGACCGGCTGCGGCATCGCCACCGCCTGCGCGATGTGGGCCCAGGTGCTGGTGGCCTACGCGGTGATGCGGCGCGACGATTTCTACGCGCCGTTCCAGATCTGGGGCCGCGGGCTGCACGCGCCCAGCGCCAAGGCCATGGCGGGCCTGCTGAAGCTGGGCGTGCCCATGGGCCTGGCGATCCTGATCGAGGTCACCGGCTTCAGCTTCATGGCGCTGTTCATCTCGCGCATCGGCACCGTGCCGGTGGCCGGCCACCAGATCGCCACCAACGTGGTCTCGCTGATGTTCATGCTGCCGCTGGCGCTGGCCAACGCCAGCAGCACGCTGGTGGCCCAGCGCATAGGCGCCGGCGACCCGGCCGACGCCCGCCGGCTCGGCTGGCACGGCCTGGCGCTGGGCCTGGGCCTGGCCGCCGCGCTGGGCACCGCGGTGCTGCTGGGCCGCGGCGGCGTGGTGCGCCTCTACACCGACGACGCCGCGGTGATCGCGGTCGCCGTGCCGCTGCTGGCCTGGGTGGCGCTGTTCCATGTGGCCGACGCGGCCCAGACCATCGTCGCCTTCGTGCTGCGCGCCTGGCGCATCGCCACCGTGCCGATGGTGATCTACGCCGGCTCGCTGTGGGGCGTGGGCCTGGGCGGCGGCTATGTGCTGGCCTTCAACCTCAGCGGCGCCACGCCCGAGGCGTTGCAGGGCGCGCCCGGCTTCTGGATCGCCTCGACCACCGGGCTGGTGCTGGCCGGCGCCTGCCTGGTGAGCTTCATGGTGTGGGCGATGCGGCGCAAGGCCGAGGGCTGACCGCCGCGGCCCGGCCGAGCACGCGCCGCTCCGGCGCCCCGAAGGCGGCCTCGGCTTCACGAAGAAACGACCGGGTGCTCTCAGCGCTGCACGCGCGCGGCCGGCAGCCATATCACGAAGCAGGTGCCGCCGCCTTCGCGGGCTTCGCAGTGCACCTGGCCGTCGTGGCGGGCGGCGATCTGGCGCACCAGCGCCAGCCCCAGGCCCACCCCGCCCTCGCGCTCGGCGTGGCCGCTCATGCGGTAGAAAGCCTCGAAGATGCGCTCGCGCTCGCCCTCGGGCACGCCGGGGCCGCGGTCGCAGACGCGCACCTCGACGTCGCCCCCGGGCGCGGTCGGGTGCACGCTGACGCTGATGTCGCCACCGCCATAGCGGCGGGCGTTCTCCAGCAGGTTGCGCACCGCACGGCGCAGCAGCCGGTCGCTGCCACGCACCGTCACCAGATCGCCATCGACCTCGGCGCCGACCCGCGCGGCCTCCTCGGCGGCCAGGCCGGTCAGGTCGACCGGGTCGTTGGCCTCGACCGGGGCATCGGCGTCCAGCCGGCTGGAGAGCAGCACCTCCTCGACCAGCGCGTCGAGCTCGCCGATGTTGGTGTCTATCTCCTTCTTCAGCGACTGGCGCAGCGTGGCCGGCGCGTCGTCCATCATCGCCACCGCCATCTTCAGCCGCGCCAGCGGCGAGCGCAGCTCGTGGCTGGCGTTGGCCAGCAGGCTCTGGTGCGACTTGACCAGCGCCTCGACCCGCGACGCGGCCCGGTTGAAGCTGTGCGCCACCGAGGCCACCTCGTCGCGCCCGGCGATGTTGACGCGGTGGTCGAGCGCGCCGGCGCCGAAGGTCTCGACACCCAGCTTCAGCTGCTCCAGGCGGCGGGTCAGGCCCCGCACCACCGGCCAGGCACCGGCCGCCACCGCCACGAAGAGCAGCGCCAGCAGCACCACCAGGCCGATGCCCGAAGGCAGGTCGAACGGCATGCCGGGGATGGCCAGGCCCAGCGGCAGCGGCGGACGCGACATGCCCTCCATGCCGGGCGGCGGCCCGCCTGGCCCCCCTGGCCCGCCAAGCCCCCCTGGGCCGCCAGGCTCGCCGAAGCCGCCGGGCGGCCGGTCGCCCAGCGCCTCGGGCGGCCCGAGCCGCTGCAGCCGCGCCAGGTTGGGCCGCATCAGCCAGAGCCGGCGGCCGTCGTCGAGCAGGATGGAGTTGGCGCGCCGCTGGCTCGGGCCATCGGCCTCGCGCCGCAGGTAGGAGTCGGAGGCCGCCAGGCGCCGGCCCTGCGCGTCGTCCAGCGCCAGCGGCACGCGCAGCCGCCGGGCCCACTCGCGCAGCGCCTCGGCCTGCTCCTCCTCGGGCGCGGTGGCCTCGGGCAGCGAGTTCTGTATCAGGTCGCCCCAGCCCGCCATGCGCTCGGCCAGCACGGCCTCGCCGCGCACCCGCTCCTGCTCCAGGTGGTGCTGCAGCAGCAGGCCGGAGACCAGCGCAAACAGCGCCAGCGCGGCCACCACCGTGAGCCAGATGCGCAGGTAGAGCGATTTCACCGGCGCGCGGGACCTGTGCGCGGCGCGGGTGTCTTGCCGAAGGCGGGGCTCAGGTCCACGAACAAGGGGTCAGTCTTTCACTCGGCGTCTTGCTTGCGTGCGAACACGTAGCCGGTGCCGCGCACCGTCAGCACGCGCTTGGGGTTCTTCGCATCGTCTTCGATCACCGCGCGGATGCGCGAGACGTGCACGTCGATCGAGCGGTCGAAGGCCTCCATCGGGTGGCCCTTCAGCGCGTCCATGATCTGGTCGCGGCTGAGCACCCGGCCGGGGCTTTGCGCCAGCACCACCAGCAGCTCGAACTGGTGGCCGGTGAGGTCGCAGCGCTGGCCGTCCAGCCGCGCCTCGCGGGCGCCGAGATCGATCTCCAGGCGGCCGAACTGCAGCACGTCGTCGCCGGCCGGCTCGGGCGCGGCGCGGCGCAGCAGGGCCTTCACGCGGGCCAGCAGCTCGCGCGCCTCGAAGGGCTTGGGCAGGTAGTCGTCGGCGCCGATCTCCAGGCCCAGGATGCGGTCCATGGGCTCACCGCGCGCGGTCAGCATCAGCAGCGGCAGGCGGCGCGTGCGGGCATCGCCGCGCAGCTCGCGGGTCAGGTCGAGGCCGTCGCCGTCGGGCAGCATCAGGTCGAGCACCAGCGCGTCGTAGCTGGCCTGGCGCAGCCGCTCGCGGCCGGCGGCGAGCGAGCCGGCGGTGTCGATCTCGAAGCCGTGGCCGCGCAGGTAGTCGCCGACCATCGCCGTCAGGCGCGTGTCGTCGTCGATCAGCAGGACTTTGGCGGGCGTCATGTCGGCGTTGAGGAGGGCGGCACCTGCCGTGGAACGGGCCGGGCGAAGAGTTTGCAGAGAATACGTCATCGGGTGGCTCCGTGTCAGCGGGCGGCCGGCTCACCGGTCTCGGCGCGGGCGTGCGGTGGGGGCGGCATGTGGCCGGTGTGTTGTTTGATCAACTCAGCCATCTTCAGCCGCTGGTCCACCGTGAGCACCTGGGCGCTCTCCAGCATGGCCTGGGTCATGCGCTTGCTCGCCGTGTCCTGCCGCGCCAGCATCTGCTTGCGCAGCGCCTCGGCGGCCTTGGCATCGACGGTCGGCTGCGTGAAGAGCTGCATCAGCTGGTCGTGCTCCGCCTTGCCCGCTTCGTGCTGGGCCTTCCAGTCGCTGCGTGCGGCTTCGGCGATGGTGCGCAACTGCTCGCGCTGCTGCGCGGTGGCGTCGATCTCGTCGAGCAGCGGCGGCGACATCAGCCCGGCAAACGGCATCGCCATGCCCATGGGCTCGCGCATGCCGTGCGGCGGCCCACCCGGCGGCCCGTCAGCCGGGTGCGCCGAGGCCAGCGCGACCAGCCCGAGCCCGCCGGCCGCCGAGAGCGCCAGCCCCAGCGCGACGGTGCGCAGTTGCCGGGGTGTCATGGGCAAAATCATCGCGTCTATCCTTCCAGGGTCGTGTTGACAGTGCCTGGCATGGTCCGGCGAGCGCGTTAGTTGGCAGTGGCCCGGCGGTAAAGTTATGTGAACCGGCCACTACGGGCGGCACCCAGGGGTCCCGGCGGGCGGCTCCAGCCTGGCGCGCGGCGAGGCGCGGCAGCGGATAATCGCCCCGCTGCCCCCGCGATCCCGGGCAGCGGCCGTGCTGGCGCGTCGCGCCGCCCACATTCACAGCAAGTCCTTGCCCATCGGAGTGAACATGGATACGAAGGCCAGTCCGGTCGAGGTCGCGGTCGACGAGCTCAAGGATTCCCGCGAGACATCCGACGGCACAGGTGTCGTGCTGGAGACCATCGCCCGCGTCGATGGCGAAACCCACGACACGCTGATCGAAGTCAAGCAGGCCGATGCCCCGGCGGTGGCGGTTGCGCTGATGAACGTCACGCCCGACGACCCGCCTGCCGATTCCCCTCCAGAATTCCCACCCGCGCTGAAATGCCTCGCCGTCGGCGTGCTGCACGAGGCCAACGGCGACGGCATCCGTCTGCATCTGCAACTCGATTCGGGCCAGGTGCTGCCGCTGGAGATGGACGACGACGCGGCGCACGCGCTGGTCAAGGGCTTGACGGCGCACTTGCAGGGGCGCTGAGCCCCCCGGCCGGCGGGTAGTCGTGAAACCCGTCGAAGTCGCTCTTGCCTATCGCCACGCCGCTCTGGCGCAGGATCGCGTAGGCCATGCCGAGATGGAAGAAGAAGTTCGGCAGCGCGTACTGCAGCAGGAACTCGCAGCCAGGCAGCCGCACCAGGCCGTTGCCGGCACGGCTGCTGCACTCGCGGGTGTCGCTGCCCGCCATCTGAGCCGGCGTGAGGCCCGCGAGCAGCGCGCGGGCCATGGCGATGTGCTGCTGCAGGCCCTCGAAGCTGGCGGGGGGCCTGGTCGTGTCCGGCACGGCCAGGCCGGCCAGCGGTGCGCAGGCGCGCAGCGAGAAGTTGGCCGCGATCTCCACCTGCACGGCGAGCGGGAACATCGACGGCGACAGGCGCGCCTGCAGCAGCGCCTCGGCCGCCAGGCCCTGCGCGGCGGCGTGCTGCTCGGCCAGGCCCAGCAGCGCCGAGAGCCGGGCCAGGTAGCGGTCGAAGACCGGCACGCTGGCGGCATACATCGTGAGGCCGCTCATGGCTGCGCCGCGCTGGTGTCGCGCCCCGGCAGCAGCGAGAGGAAGTGGAACTCGGCTTCGTAGCCCGCCGCTTTCGGGCTGCAGGCGTAGAGGCCGCAGGCCACCGGCCGGCCGGGGTCGAGCTCCGCCAGATGCGCCATGCGCAGTTGCTGCCAGGCCTGGCCGTCGAGCGAACTCTGGACGATGCAGTCCGTGCCCTCCACGCGCAGCTTGAACCACAGCGTGCCGATGTCCTTGGCCAGCGGCTGGGTCGACCAGTCGGAGTACTGCGCATTGGTCACCACCACGCCCAGCCGGCTGGGCTCGTCGGGCTCGAACTCCACCGAGGTCTTGACCCAGCACGAGGGCGACAGGCGCAGCATCAGGCCTGCCTGGTCGTACTGGTGGCGCGGCCGGAAGTTGACCCGCGTGCTCAGCACGAAGTCGCCGCGGGCCTGCAGGTGCAAAAAGTGGCCGTTGTCCACCTCGAAACCGTAGTGCGTGCGCTGCCAGAAGTCGGTGCCGGCGCCGGTAGCCACCTGCAGCCCGCGCCCCAGCGACCAGCGCGCCGGCTCGCAGAACCAGCGCAGCGCCGGGGCCAGGGCCGGCCCGTCGAAGGTCTCGTGCAGCGCAGCGGTGGGGGCTTGCGCGGAGGTGGTGGGGTGCGTGGTCATGGTGTCCCGTGGGGTCGAAAGCAGGCGGCCGCGCGAGGTCTCACGGCGAGGCCGGCAGGCGCAACTGGGCGAGCAGAAAGGGCTGGATATGCGCCCAGTACGGCCCGCCCAGCGACAGGTCCACGGAGTGCGACAGGTCCGGCTGGGCCACCAGGGTGCAGCTGTTGCCCGAGGCCGCGATGCGCTGCTGGGTCGGCAGCGCGTGGCCGGCCCAGGTGGTGCCGGTGACGCCGTCGGTCGGGTTGGCGTGCAGCAGCAGCACCGGGGTGTCGCCGGCGTCGTAGCGCAGGAAGCGGTCGGAGTCGTAGGTGGCGTCGCGGTAGGTCCCGGCGTTGTCGATGGCGGCATCGACGCGCGACGAGACCGCGGGGTCGTCGGACACGGCGCCCGCCAGGGTATCGAACTCGATGGCGTTGAACAATGCGATGGCGCCGCCCGCCGAACTGCCCAGCACCGCGGTGCGTGTGGTGTCGATGTGGAAGCGGCTGGCGTTGAGCTTGAGGTACCTGACGGCGTTCATCGCGTCTTCGGTCGCCTGCTTGATCGCGGCCTCGCGGCCGGCGAAGGTCTGCTGGCGTTCGAACGGCGTCAGCCGGTAGTCGATGGACGCCACCACGTAGCCGGCGCGAGCGTAGCTCAGGGCCTGCTCGAGCATGTCCTCCTTGCTGCCGGCCATGAAACCGCCGCCGTGGACCCACACCAGCAGCGGCTGTGGGCTTTGTGCGCTGGCGTTGGGCGGCACGGCGACGTCCAGCCGCAGGTCCAGCGTGGTGCTGCCCGCCTCGGCGGTCTTGTGGTTATCGGAGCTGTACTGCAGGCCGCCTTCGTTCGGACGGGTCGAGTAGCGCTGCTCCGGGTAGCGAGCCAGTTGGCTGTCGGTGTAGTGCGCCTGGGCGTAGAGCGGGCCGACGACGGCGGCAGTTGGGGCCGGCGCTGCGCCCCCTCCCCCGCCGCAGCCGGCCTGCAGGCCGCAGCCAAGGGTGATCGACAGCACGAGGGCGGGCAAAGGCGAGATTCGCAGGCGCATGGGTGTTCGGGTGGAGCGCGACGGGAGCACCGCGCGGGGGGCAATGGGACGGCGATGCGGGCCGGGCAGACGGCCAACGCCAGGTCAGCCGCCGGTCTGCTCGCCTGCCCGCCACAGGAACAACTGCGTGAATGTACCGTCGTCGTTGCGGCGCAGCCCGTCGGGCCGCAGGCCGGCTTTCAGCAGCACGCGGTGCGAGGCGGTGTTCCTGGGGGCCGCGGTGGCGATCACCTCGCGCAGGCCCAGGCCGAGGGCGCCGTACCCGATCAGGCCTCTGGCGGCTTCGCTGGCGAAACCCTGGCCCCAGCAGCCGCGCCGCAGCGCGTACTTGATCTCGGCCTGCGACTGGCCGCCCGGGTGCACCAAGCCGCAAAAGCCGATCACCTCGCCGGTGGCGCGCAGCTCGATGGCGCACATGCCGTAGCCGCGCGTCGCGACGTTGCGCCGCGTGACGGCGATCCACTCCACGCAGCGTTCGCGCGCCAGCGGCTCGCCGTCGCCGACCCAGCGCATCGCGTCGGCATCGCCGTAGACGGCATGCATCGCGTCGAGGTCGTCGTCCGAGAGCTGTCGTACTTGCAAGCGTTCGGTGGTGAAGAGCATGGCTGGGCCGGCGAGGGATTGTTGGGATGGTGAGCGCGCAGCGGCCTCAGCCGGCCATGGCGCGCGCCTCGTACAGCTCCAGCGGCAAGCCATCCGGGTCGGCAAAGAAGACGAAGCGGTGGCCGGTGTACTCGTCCACGCGGATGTCCTCCACCGCCACGCCCTGGTCTTCCAGCAACTGCTTGCAGCGCGCCACGTCATCGACCTCGAAAGCCAGGTGGCGCAGGCCCTGGGCTTCCGGGCGCGACGGCCGCGCGGGGGCGCCGGGGAAGGAGAAGAGCTCCAGTTGCGAGCCGTCCGGCAGCGCGAGGTCGAGCTTGTACGACTGGCGCGCGGCACGGTAGTTCTCGGCCACGACGCGCAGGCCCAGGCACTCGGTGTAGAAGCGCTTGGAGGCAGCGTAGTCGGAGCAGATGAGGGCGGCGTGGTGGATGCGCTTGAGCATGGCGGCGGGGCGGTTCTGGGCACGGGTGCGGGGGTGGCGCGGCCCCGGCCCGTCAAGGGTTAGCGGCAGGCCGCCGGCGCACGATTTGAACGCATAGTCGGCTCCCCAGCCAACCCAAGGAGACCCCGATGATCAAGGTCAGCGTGTTCTACCCCCACAGCGCCGGCGCGCGCTTCGACCACGACTACTACCGCGACCAGCACATGCCGCTGGTGAAGGCGAAGATGGGCGAGCACTGCAAGTACTACACCGTCGACAAGGGCCTGGCCGGCGGCATGCCCGGCTCGCCGCCGGTCTACGTCGGCATGTGCCACATCTTCTGCGACTCGGTCGAGGCCTTCCAGGCCGGCTTCGGGCCGCACGCGAAAGAGATCCTGGCCGACATCCCCAACTACACCGACCTGCAGCCGGTGCTGCAGATCAGCGAGGTGGTGGTCGGCTGACGCACCCTGGGGCGGGCGCGCCGCCGCCCACGCTCAGGGGCCCGCGCCAAAGCGGGTCAACGACCGGGCCCGCGCGCGCGCCGCCTCGACCTCGCGGTCGCGCGGCTCGGCGCCGGTCACCAGCGTGCATATCAAGCTGCGTGCTGCGTGGGCCACCTCCTCGACCGCGCGCTCGAAGGCCGCCTCGTTGGCCTTGGACGGCACGCTGAAGCCGCTCAGCTTGCGCACGAACTGCAGCGAAGCGTCGCGTATCTCCAGCTCGGTGGCGGGCGGCTCGAAGTTGAAGAGGGTCTTGATGTTTCTGCACATGGCGGGCACCCGATGAGATGGCCGGCAATTTGAGAGCTATCGACGCGGCTGTCAACCCGCCTGCATGCGCGCAGCCTCGCGCTACAGTGGCAGTGACGCAACCACCCACGCCAGCGAGCCCCCGATGAACGAAGCTCTCAAGGACAGCCCCGGAGACATCTACACCGAGCCGCAGGGCTACGACGTGAACACGCTCGCCAACCTGGGGCCGCTGCGCGGCATGGCGGGCATCTGGCAGGGGGTGCGCGGGCTGGACGTGAAGCCCAAGGCCGAGGGGCCGAAGAAACAGGCCTACGTCGAGCGCATCGAACTGCAGCCGGTGGACCCGCAGACCAACGGGCCGCAACTGCTGTATGCGCTGCGCTACCACACCCACATCACCAAGCCCGACCAGGTCAAGACCTACCACGACCAGGTCGGCTACTGGCTGTGGGAGCCCGCCACCGGCATGGTGGTGCACACGCTGACCATCCCGCGCGGCCAAGTGGCGATGGCGGCCGGCCACGCCAGCGCCGACGCGACCTCCTTCGAGCTGGTCGCCACGCAGGGCCTGGACACCTACGGCATCTGCTCGGTGCCCTTCCTGCACGAGGCCTTCCGCACCACCGAGTTCCGCATCAAGGTCACGATCAACCCGGACGGTACCTGGAGCTACGACGAAGACACGGTGCTGCAGATCCTGGGCCAGGAGCAGCCTTTCCACCACACCGACCGCAACACGCTGAGCCGCATCGGCGAAGCCACGCCCAACCCGCTGGCGCGCGCCGCGCCCGCCGCATGAGGCAGGCAGCAAGCGCCGGCTGCAGCGGGCTCAATCGCTGAGCTACAGCGGCTGGCCGAGGCGGGTGTCCGCGGGCATTTGCGCCGAACCCGGCCAGGCCGCCTTGGGCAGCGTCAACGTCAACGTGGTGCCGCTGGCCGCCTGGCTCTCTATCGCCAGGCTCGCACCAACCATCTCGGCCTGCTCGCGCAAGCCGACCAGGCCGTAGTGCCCGCTGCCGACGGCCTGCGGGTCGAAGCCGACACCATCGTCGGCCACTGTCAGAGACAGGCCGCGGCCCGCCGCCGTGCCGCGCAGCGAGACCGCCAGCGTGCGCGCAGCCGAGTGGCTGGCGACGTTGCGCAGCATCTCCTCGGCCATGCGAAAGACCGTCTCGGCAGGCTCCTCGCAGAAGCCGCTGACGGCCTCGTCGCAGGCGAAGCTGGCCGCGATGCCGGTGCGCTCGCCGAAGCCCTTCACCAGCTCGGCGAGCGCCGGGCCCAGCCCGATGTCGCGCGCGGGGTTGCTGCGCAGCTGCGCGATCGCCAGCCGGGCCTCCTGCAAGCCCTCGCGCGCGGCCTGCTCGGCCCGCACCAGCTCGTCGGGCAGCTCGTTGGGCCGCGCGGCGGCCAGGCGCTTGAGCAGGCGGATCTCGGTGAGCATCGCCATCATCGAGTGGGCCAGCGTGTCGTGCAGGTCGCGCGCGAGCTTCAGCCGCTCGCGCACCAGCGCGGCGCCGCGCGATTCGTCGGCCAGGCGGCGTATCTCCTCGGTGCGCTGCGCCACGCGCTGGTCGAGCTCGGCGTTCAGCGTGCGCAGCTCGTCGCGCTCGCGCTGCAAGGTGGTCAGCAGGCGGTCGAGCGCGGTGCCCAGGCGGGCGGCTTCGTCCTGCCCGGCGGGCACTTCGATCTGGCGTGCGCTGCCGGCCAGCACGGCGTCGGCCGAGTTGGCCATGCCGCTGACGCGGCGGGTCAGGCGGCGCGCCATCGAGATGCCGGCCAGCGCGGCGAAGGTGCCGAGCAGGGTCAGCGTGACGGTGATGCGCCACTCGATGTCGGTCGCGAAGGCGGCGACCGACTCCACCGGCTGTATCACCACGATCTTCCAGCCGAGCTTGTCCAGCGTGCCGTGACGGGTGGGCTGTGCGTTGGCCACCAGGTAGGGCGTGCCGCCGGCCAGGCGCCGCACCTCGATGCGCGGCGGCAGGTCGGAGGCGTCGGTGCCCAGGTCGGCGAGCGTCGGGTCGAAGGGCGTGACAGCGCTCAGCGTGCCCTGCCAGCCCTGGCCCAGCAGCGCTGCGGGGCCGATGCGCACGATGCCGTCGCGGTCGACCAGCAGCCAGTGGCCGGGTGAGGCATCGATGCCGGCCACCAGCATCTGCACCCAGCGCCAGCTCAGGCGGGCCGCCACCACGCCGACGATCGCGCCGTGGCCATCGCGCACCGGCGCGGTCAGCTTCAGGAAGCGCTCGCCGGGGGTGCGGCCCTCTTCGACCCACGCGATGTCCAGGCCCTGCGAGTTCCAGGCGTACTGGTAGACGTTGTTGCCGAGGATGTCGGTGTCGGTCGCCGCGACGATGTCGCCATTGGCATCGGTGACCGCCACCCAGGTCAGGTCGGGCACGTCGCGACGCACCGCGACGAGCGCGCGCTGCAGGCGCTGCGGGTCGCCGTTGCGGACTTCGTCGGACAGCATCGCCGCCACCGTGCTGACCGATTGCAGGCGCAGGATCAGCGCGGTGTCGAGCTCCGAGCTGGCGTGTTCGCCGGCGCTCTCCAGGCGCTGGCTGTGCTGCTCCAGCAGCGTGGCCCGCACGAAGCTGCGCAGCCACAGGTTGGCGGCCAGCACCAGGCTCATCGACAACACGATCGCCAGCCATCCGATCGCGGCGGCGAGGCTGCGGCGGGGGTCGATGCGGTGAAGCAGGCTCATCGGTGGCGGGCATTCTGGCAGGCCCGGCCCGGCCGCCACAAGGCCGCCATGGCATGCACAATGGTCGCCGGCACCAGCCGCCATGAGCCGCCATGAGCCCCACAGCCCCCACTCTCTCCCGCCCGCGCATCCGCGTGCTGATCGCCGACGACCAGCCGCTGATACGTCGCGGCATGGCGCTGCTGCTGGCGGCCGAGCCCGACATCGAGGTGGTGGCCCAGGCGGCCGACGGCGTCGAGGCGGTGGCGCTGGCGCGCGAGCTGCAGCCCGACGTGGTGCTGATGGACCTGCACATGCCGCGCAAGAGCGGCGTGCTGGCCACGCGCGAGATCTGCGCCGCGCTGCCGCAGACCCGCGTGATGGTGCTGACCACCTTCGACAGCGATGACCTGGTCTTCGACGCGGTGCGCGCCGGCGCCCAGGCCTACCTGCTGAAGGACGCCTCGGAGGACGAGGTGCTGGAGACGGTGCGCGCGGTGCACCGCGGCGAGTCGCGCCTGACGCCGCACGTGGCGCGCAAGGTGATGGACCAGTTCCGGCTGCTGGCCAACCGCGCCGCCAACCCGCCGCCCGAGCCGGTGCGGGCCGCCCCGGCGCCGCAGCCCGCGGCCAGCGCCCAAGAGCCGGCCGTGCCCACGCCCGACCCGCTCACCGAGCGCGAGGCCAAGGTGCTGGAGCTGATCGCCAAGGGCCAGAGCAACCGGCAGATCGCCGCCGCGCTGTTCCTCGCCGAAGGCACGGTGAAGAACCACGTCAGCCGCATCATGCAGAAGCTGCACGCCAACACGCGCACCGAGCTGGCCGTGCTGGTGCTGGGGAAGAAGCCTTCACCCTGACACCACGCCGCCCATGACTTTGGTCATGGGCACAAACCCCGATCGTGAGGGTTTTTCGCTATCTCGTTCATGACTTCCGGCAGGCTCGAAGACCGCCCGCCGCGCCGACATTGGGCACCGTCGCGCAGCCCGCGCCCCGCCACGGAGACAAACCCCCATGAACGTCGGATCCATTTCCAGCCAGCCTGCCGTACCGGCAGGCTCCATCAGCACCGCCTGGTACTCCAACCGGTGGGTGCAACTCGTGATGGGCATCGTCTGCATGTCCATGATCGCCAACCTGCAGTACGGCTGGACGCTGTTCGTCGAGCCGATGAGCCAGGCCCATGGCTGGGGCCGCGCCGCGATCCAGATCGCCTTCACCATCTTCATCCTCACCGAGACCTGGCTGGTGCCCATCGAGGGCTGGATCGTCGACCGCATCGGGCCGCGGAAGATGGTCTTCTTCGCCGGCGCGCTGTGCGCTGTCGCCTGGGTCATCAACTCCAAGGCCGACTCGCTGCCCATGCTCTACCTGGGCGCGGTGATCGGCGGCATCGGTGCCGGCTCGGTCTACGGCACCTGCATGGGCAATGCGGTGAAGTGGTTCAGCGACAAGCGGGGCCTGGCCGCCGGCCTGACCGCCGCCGGCTTCGGCGCCGGCTCGGCGCTGACCATCATCCCCATCGCCAACATGATCAAGGCCGACGGCTACCAGGCGGCCTTCTTCAACTTCGGCCTGTTCCAGGGCGCCGTGGTGATGATCGCCGCGCTGCTGCTGATCAAGCCGCCGGCTTCCAGCGCCAGCACCGCCAAGTCCGGCGGCCTGATCCAGACCACCCGCGACTTCAGCCTCGGCGAGGTGGTGCGCAAGCCGCTGTTCTGGCTGATGTACGCGATGTTCGTCTCCGTGGCGGCCGGCGGCCTGCTGGCCACCGCGCAGCTCGGCTCCATCGCCAAGGACTTCGGCCTGGACGGCGCGCCGGTCTCGATACTCGGCCTGACGCTGCCGGCCCTGACCTTCGCACTGGCCATCGACCGCGTGC
Source organism: Ideonella sp. (assembly GCA_035460745.1). GTDB lineage: Bacteria > Pseudomonadota > Gammaproteobacteria > Burkholderiales > Burkholderiaceae_C > Ideonella. The sequence goes on from DATHWJ010000014.1 coordinate 20,167, forward strand.
TGAACGGCCTGACCCGCCCCTTCTTCGGCTGGGTCTCGGACATGATTGGCCGCGAGGTGACCATGCTGGTGGCCTTCCTGATCGAGGGCTTCGGCATCCTCGCGCTGCTGAAGTACGGCCACCACCCGGTCGCCTTCGTGGTGCTGACCGGCCTGGTGTTCTTCGCCTGGGGCGAGATCTACTCGCTCTTCCCCTCGATCTGCACCGACACCTTCGGCGCCAAGCACGCTTCGGCCAACGCCGGCATGCTCTACACCGCCAAGGGCACGGCCGCCCTGCTGGTGCCCATCGGCGCGGTGATCGTCGCCAACTACGGCTGGACGCCCGTCTTCTACATCGCCTCGGCGCTCAACATCGCGGCCGGCCTGGCAGCCTGGTTCGTGCTGAAGCCGGCGCGTGAACGCTTCCTCAAGAAGGTGGCCAACATCGGCAACGGCAGCGGCCGCTTCAGCTACTGACAGCCGCGCGCTCTTCACCGGGCTCGCTTGACGACGGCCCCGCAGACGATGCGGGGCCGTCGTCGTTTCAGCAGCAGCCTGGGTGCAGTTCGTGGCGGGCGGCCTCGTAGTCACGCACCGCATGGCAAGTGCCGGCCTCGTCCTACCGCCTCATCCGGCACGGCGGCGCCCAATGGCGCAAGCTGCCGCAACGCGGCGCCGGCGGGGCAGCCTGTGTGCAGGCCCGGCGCTCAAAGGAGACCACGATGGACGATGCAAAGAACCAGGGCGAAGGCGACGTCGAGGCCGCGCGCCGCTACGACGCGGCGCAGAAGAAGTTTGTCGATGAAGGCCGGGTCGACGACGCGGCGCTGGCGGCCGAGCCGGTGGATGCCGAAGACGAACGCCAGATGGAGCAGGCCGAGAAGGCCGGCAAGGCGCACGCCAAGGGCGAAGACCCTGCCGTCTCCCGCGGCAGCGGCGGCAGTGAAAACCGCTGAGCGGATACCGGCCGGTCGCGGCCGGGCGGATGGAGGCGCCGGCACTGCCGCTCACCCCGCGCCCACCGGCGGCGCCGGCGCGGTACCGGCTTGGGCCGCCGGCGCCTCGACACCGCCGTCGCGCTGAGCGCCCGCCAGGCTGGCGGCCAGCCAGGCGCTGAAGCTCTGCATGGCCACGGTCATGCGGCGCGACTTGAGCCGCGTGAGCCAGTAGCAGCCGGTCGAGACCTCCGTGTCGAACGGCCGCACCAGCCGCTCCTGCGCCAGCTCGCCGGCAAACAAGGCCACCGGCAGCAGCGCCACGCCGGCCCCTTGCACGGCGGCAGCCGCCAGCGTCAGCGACGAGTCGAAGACCGGCCCGCGGAGCAGCGGCGGCGCGATACCGGCAGCCTGGCACCACTGCGGCCACTCGTCGGCGCGGTAGGAGCGCAGCAGGGTTTCGCGCAGCAGGTCGGCCGGGGTGTGGAGCCGCTGCGCGAGCGCGGGTGAGCAGACCGGCGAGAGCGGAGCGTCGAGCAGCTTCTGCGACTCGGTGCCGTGCCAGGCGCCGTCGCCGAAGCGGATCGCGAAGTCCAGCCCCTCGCCGGCCAGGTCGACGCGGTTGTTGTGGGTCAGCAGCCGCAGGTCGATGAACGGGTGGTCGCGCCGGAAGGCCTCCAGCCGCGGCATCAGCCACCCCACCGCGAAGCTGCCGACCACGGCCACCGTCAGCGGCTCCCGGAAGCGCCCGCCCTGGAATTGCGCCAGCACCGCGGCGATGCGGCCGAAGCTCTCGCTGAGCGTGGGCAGCAGCGCCAGGCCTTCGTCGGTCAGCGCGAGGCCGCGCGGCAGGCGGCGGAACAGCGGCACGCCGAGGCGCTCTTCCAGGTTCTTGACCTGGGCGCCGACGGCCGTCTGGGTGACGTTGAGCTCCTCCGCGGCACGGGTGAAGCTGAGGTGGCGGGCCGAGACCTCGAAGGCGCGCAAGGCGTTGAGCGGCAGTTGCATGGTGGTGGGGTGGTTGGGTCGTGCCGGCAGAACAGAGTCCATAGATTTTCTGCGCACTCGCCATCGAAATGAACGTTTGCCCGCGGCGGTTGGCCTGGCTACCGTGCCGGCTCCCCAACTCCTTTCCATACCGGAGAAAAGACGATGCAACGGCGTTCATTCGGCGGCGGCCTGGCGGCCACCTTGGCCAGTGGGCTGCTGCCGGCCATGGCTCAGAGTAATTCAGGCGCCATACCGGCATCGCGCTGGCAGGCCATCGAAGCCACGGTGGGCGGCCGGCTCGGCGTGGCGGTGCTGGACAGCGCCAGCGGGCAACTCCAGGGGCACAGGCTGGACCAGCGCTTCCCGATGTGCAGCACCTTCAAGTGGCTGGCGGCAGCCCTGGTGCTGAGCCGGGTCGATGCGCGGCGCGAGCGGCTCGAGCGCCGCATCCGCTTCGGCAAGGCGGCCCTGGTCGATTACTCACCCGCCACCGCGCCCCAGGCCGGCGGCCGCGGCATGACGCTGGCCGAGCTCTGCGATGCCACCGTGACGCTGAGCGACAACACCGCGGCCAACCTGATACTCGAGAGCTTCGGCGGGCCGGCCGCCGTCACCCGCTTCGCGCGCTCGCTCGGCGACACCGCGACGCGGCTGGACCGCACCGAACCCAGCCTGAACGAAGCCCGCCCCGGCGACCCGCGCGACACCACCACGCCGCGCGCGATGGCGGTGAGCTTGCGCGCCGCGGTGCTGGGCGAGGCCCTCTCGCCGGCAGGGCGTGAGCAACTGGTACGCTGGTTGCACGCGACGAAGACGGGCGACACGCGGCTGCGCGCCGGTGTGCCAGCCGGCTGGGGGGTGGGCGACAAGACCGGCACAGGCAACCGCGGCAGCACCAACGACGTCGGCGTGCTGTGGCCGCCCGGCCGCCCGCCCCTGGTGGTGGCGGCCTACCTGACCGAGACGGCAGCGCCGGCCGAGCGGCGCCACGCGGCGCTGGCCGACGTGGCGCGGGTGGTCGTGCAAGGGATGGCGCAGGCCCCCGCGCCGGGCATCGTGCAAGGGGCGGCCGCCTCGCGGCCCTGACCACGGCGTGTCGGCCGGCCGCCCCGCGCAGCGCGGCCGTCAATGCCGGCAGAACTCAATCGAAGATGTCGCTGAGCCAGGACTTCTTGCGGCCGCGGTAGGGGCCTTGCCCGCCGTGGCTGCGGTAGTCGGAATCGACAAAGTCCGGCTGCCGGGGCCGGGCGGCGGCCGCCGGCGCCTGCGGCTGGGCCTGCTGGGTGGGCTGGATAGAGGAGCGCTCGATCAGCTTGTCGAGCTCACCGCGGTCCAGCCAGACGCCGCGGCACTGGGGGCAGTAATCGATCTCGACGCCCTGGCGATCGGACATCACCAGGGTCGAGTCGGGGCAGGTAGGGCACTTCATCGGGCTCCTTGGTCCAGGGTTTCGGCACGAGGAGCCCCGTGCCGGCGGTGCGGACCGCGGCGGTTGGTGTGCTGCGGGCGGCCAAGAGTTCCGCTCCACTGGGCGCCGCGGCCCCGTGCGCGGCGAGCCTCCCCCCGGGTCCGTCGTGGGCCGCCTCCGTGCACACCGCGGAAAAGAAATAAACCTGCTGCGGGAATGGGCGCCTAATAGGGCGAACCCTCTCCATCCCGCCGACCCTGCCTGGCGGGAGCTTTCACAGGAACTCAATGACGACTGCGGCCGCACTTCTCCACCCTCGCTCGATGGCACTCTCCCTGGCCCGCGCCGACCGCCTGGTCCTCGAAGAGACGCTTGCGCTGCTGCGCCATGTGCAGCATTGCGAGCTGGCCCGCAGCCGGTGGTTTGTGCTCTCCTGCCTCGGCGAGCGGGTCAACGGCTACCTCGCACCGCGCATCATCACCACGCTCGCAGCGGCGTTGGCGCTGCTCTGGACGGCCAGCCTCTACGTCTGACCGGCCGCACACCGGCGCACCTCACCTACAGGAGCGAACCATGTCACAAGCCCCCTTTTTCCACGAAGCCTCGGGCACCGTTCGCTTCTGGGTCCAGATCGACGACCAGCTCGTCGGCGCCAGCATCCGCAAGGAGACGCTGCACTACCGCTTCCAGGCCCACAGCAACAACGACGAGCCGCTGGCCACCTACACCGCCAACTCGGCGGAGATCGACGACGCCGTCAAGCGCCGCTTCGCCGCCGGCTCCATCGAGCCGGTGATGCTGCGCGACCCGGACGTGCGCGCGGCGGACAGCCGGCCCCCGGCAAACGCCTGAGCGGCAGGCCGGCCGCTGAAAAGCGCCGGCCCAGAACAAGAAAAGCCCGCGACCATCACTGGCGGCGGGCTGGACTTCCGAACATCGGCAGATGCGATGACGGCTTCTCTGGCGCTGGGTAACGAGTTCCCGGGTATCCGCTCAATCATGCGGTCGGTTTTGCGCCTCGGATGTCCGCAGGGTAACACGCGGCGGACAAGACCTTATTTTCGAGACCGAATGGCGCCGGCCCGGGACGGCTCCTTGTCCGCGGCGCAGCCGGCATTCGGCGCCGGCCACGCCATCCTGCCAAGGCCTCGCGGGCCGTCCGCGCTCAAGTGCCCGCGCTGCAGGCCGATGCTGGAGGGCGGGGCCCGGATGCGCCCGTGATTCAACCGCCCTTCCATCTCAGCGCGCCTCTGGCGCTCGCGTGCCGCAGATTCGAGCCAGGGTCGAACAGCGCACTGTCGCGCGACCCCCTTGCTCATGCACATCGACATCGCCTCGCTGCATCTCGCCATGACCATCAGCATGGTCACGATGGCCATCGCGCTGCCGCCGGTGATGGGCCGGGTCAATGCACCGGCCCGGCGCGCGCAGGTGGGCGTGCTGCTGCAGGCGGCCGGCTGGGCGCTGCTGCTGCTGTCCGGTGTCGTCGAAAGCGGCTCGTGGGCCGACCGCACGCTGTCGACGCTGGCGATGGCCGGCATCGCCGGCGGCCTCGCGCTGAACGCGACCGCCTTCGACCTGTGGTGCGGCCGCTCTGCCTCCGCCCGCGCGCCCGCGCTCATCGCCATCGTGATGCCGCTGGGCTACGCCGTCGGCTTCTCGAACTACCCCTTCCGGGTCGGTTGGGCCAACGGGCTGCTGACACTGCAGATGGCGCTGGTGGCGGCCACGCTCTGGCGCGCGCCGGCCGTGCCGGTGGGCAACTGGCGCTGGCTGCTCGTCCTGAGCCTGCTGGCGCAGATGGTGGTCACGGCCTGGCGCGGCGTGCTCGGCGCTTTTTTCACCGAGAGCTACCCGACCTTTCTCACCCCCCACCCGGTCAACCTGGCGTTTGCCATCGTGGCCAACGCGACCACCGTGCTGTCGCTGGTGGCCATCCTGCTCGCGCATCGCGACGAGGCGGCGCGCGAGCTCGAGCGCCTGGCGACGCTGGACGGCCTGACCGGCGTCTTCAACCGCCGGGCCTGGCTGCTGCGGGCCCACACGGAGCTGGCGATCAGCGTGCGCTACGGCCACCCGCTCGCCGTGCTGATGATCGACCTGGACCACTTCAAGCGCATCAACGACACCCATGGGCACGAAGCCGGCGACCGCGCCTTGCAGTTCGTCGCCAAGGCCCTGCAGGCCTCGGTACGCGCCGGCGATCTGGTCGGGCGCTACGGCGGCGAAGAGTTCTGCGTGCTGATGAACCATGCCGATCACGCGGCCGCGACTGCGTTCGACACCCGCATGCGCCGGCACGTGGCCGCCGCCGCCGCCGACGAGCTGGGCTTCGATGTCAACTACAGCGCCGGCATCGCGATGCGGGGTTCGCCCGACGACACGCTGGAAGCCATCCTCGCGCGCGCCGATGCCACGCTGTACCGCGCCAAGGCCCAGGGCCGCTCGCGCACGCTGGACGGGCGCGGGGTGCATCTGGGCATGGCATGAACGCCCCACACGGCGAGCTTCACGCCACCGGATGCAGACAGGCCTCTCCGCCTTGCCCGCGCCAGCCTCCGAGGGCAGGGACCGGGTAACGCCCGCGGCACCCTTTTGGGTAATCGCTTTCTCCGGGGCGGCTCCTATACTTTTTGGCACTCGCCGGCCGCCCGTGCGCAGCGGCCCTCGCCCCTCCGCAGCGGCCCCATGCCTCGCCCCCTTGCCCAGGAGCCTCCCATCAAGCACGCCCTCACCCTGTTCGCCGCGGCCACCCTGCTCGCCCTCGGCGCAACGCAAGCCTCCGCCGCGCCGACCTACCGCATCAAGGACCTGGGGGTCGGGCCCGGCGGCTACTCCAGCCAGGCGCTGGCCATCAACGACGACAACGTCGTGGTCGGCTGGATCCAGCGGGAGCGCTACGGCGACCACCACGCGGTGGTCTTCAAGGCCGGCAGCATCGTCTCCATCGGCACGCTGCCGGGCGACACCTCCTCGTACGCCTATGGCATCAACAACCTCGGCCAGGTCGTCGGCTACAGCGGTGCCGCGCAAACCCCGCGCGCCTTTGTCTACGATGCGGCCAACGGCATCCAGGCCCTCGGCACGCTGGACCCGGCCCACCCCTACAGCATCGCCGAAGGCATCTCCGACAACGGCACCATCGTCGGCCAGAGCAAGACCGCCACCGGCGTGCCGCACGCCTTCCTCTGGACGGCCGCCAAGGGCATGGTCGACCCCACGCCCAACGAGCCGGGCTGGTCCGACGCCCCCGCCATCAACTCGCGCGGCGAGTGGGTGGGCCACCTCGACCGCGGCGACCGCACGATAGGCGTGCGCGTCAGCGCCAAGGGCAAGCCTACCGACCTGGGCGCCTTCGACGCCAGCGCGCCCTACAGCTACGGCAAGGGTCTGAACGAAGTGGGCCAGGTGGCCGGCTACAGCGCCGACCCCGCCACCCTCGCCAGCCGTGCCTTCGTCTGGGACAAGGCCACCGGCATGACCGACATCGGCCTGCTGCCCGGCGGCTTCTACAGCAACGGCCTGGCCGTCAACGACGCCGGCCAGGTGGTGGGCATCGCCGACAAGCCGGCCGGCCGCGGGACCACCAACGGCCCGTTCTACTTCGACAAGGAAACCGGCATCGTCGACCTGGCCACGCTGGTCGACCCCGCCGACCCGCTCTACGGCAAGGTCGCCTTCGACGCCGCGCAAGACATCAACAACCACGGCGTGATCGTTGCCAACGGCATCATCAACGAGAAGTACCACGCCTTCCTGTTGATCCCCAAGAAGAAAGGCAAGTAAGCCCGCACCGGGGTTTGCCCCGCCGGCACGCAACCTGCTAAAAACAGTGTCCACCGCCACCCGGTTCCACCCACTGTTCCACCAGCAGGACACGCTTCATGAAGCTTTCTTTCGCATCGGCGGCTGCTGCCGCCGCTCTCGGGCTCTCGATGGGCGGCGCCAGCGCCGCACCCGGCAGCTTCAACGTCTTCGACGACCTTCCGCAGTTCGGCATCTACGTCAGCGATCCGCCGGACTACACCCCGCCGGCGGGCGTGGTCATGCTCAAGAACGGCACCCGCTATGTCACGCGGCTGACGCCGTCGCAGCGGGCGATGGTCGGCTCGGACCTGAAAGCCCGCATCACCTACCACGCCCAGTGCGACAACTACGACCGGCTGGGATCGTTGTTCGTGGTCGTCAAGCCCGCTGGCGTGGCCCCGGTGGAGGCCGACCCTATGGTCGAGATCGCGCGCTGGATCACGCCGTTCAGCAACTACTGGAACGGCGACAAGGCCACCTACGTCTTCCCCGATGCCGATCTCTCCGCGTTCGCGGGCCTGATGCGCAACCGCAAGGTCGATGTCTGGCTGGGCATAGACGGCGGCTCCAACCCCTATGACGGCGACCCCTGCACCTCTCGCGACGTGACGCCGGCGTTCAGGGCCGTGGGCTTCCGCTACTCGGTGGATCTGGTCTCCACCTTGCCCGGCGTGGCCGGCAAGGGGCTGCCCTCGTTGCCGGTGCCGTACGGCGACTACACGGCCGTGCCGGTCAGCGGCACGGCCTCGTCCACCCGGACGGGCATGGGCACTGCCATCGTGATCGTCAGTGGCCATGGATCGGCCAACGGCGGCGACGAGTACAAGCACACCACCGACACGCTGACGGTGAACGGCACGGTGGCCGGCAGCTTCAGCACGCAGGTCAACTGCAGCAGCTACCGCAAGTACAGCCCCGACGGCAACCCCTTCATCTTCATCGGCAACAACACCAACAATCCGCGCAACTGGTGCCCGGGCGCCTTGGTGCCGGCACAAACTTTCCGCGTCACGCTGGGCGCGCAGAACGCCGCCAGCCTGGACATGGACGACCCCAGCGTGCCCGAGGGGTCGTACTACCGCACCTCGATCACGCTGCTGCCGGACTGAGGCCCTGCCGCGCCGATCTGCGCGAGAAGCCTGCCGAATCCAAGGGCCCACGGCCACTGCTACAGTCGCCCCGGGCAGCTTGAAAGGGCTGCTCCCTGCCCCTACTTCGGAGCAGGCGCCCGGCGCCCAAGCCATGGGGCGCCGAACCTTGAACCCCCGGCCGAAAGCCGAGGCCCTGTCAAGATGAGCCCATGATCGATGTCAAAGAACTGATAGCCGTTGCCCTGTCGCTTCAGGACTCTCATCCCACCGTGCCTGCCCGCACGGTGCTGGATGCGGTGATGATGGTGACGCCGGGGTGCGAGCTGCAGTACGACCCGATCCAGCGCTTCGACACGACCTGGCTGGACCCACGCGGGCCCTTCGGGGAGATGCTGCGCGAGGCCTTTGCGCCGGAGATCGAGTCCGACTTCGTGACGCTGCTGGACGATCCCGCCCCGCAGACGAGGGCGGTGTTCGAGGAGCTCTGGCAGCGCACGGTGGTCGAGCGGTTCGGCCGGGCCTACCTGGGGTGGGTGTAGGCAGGCCGGCGCGCCCGACGGCGAAAAGAGCCCGTCGCCATCACGGGCCCGAGTCGAGCGTACTCACTGTCCGGTGCCTGCCCATCCGGCTGAAAAAAAGGGCTTCGCCGCGGCTGTAAGCTGGCGTGTCCAACAGCCAGGCAGCAGGGAGGCATGTCATGACCGAGGAAGAGACCGCTCGACTGGATCGCATCGAGGGCCAGATCGCGGCCGTCATCGTGGCGCTGCGGCTGCTGATCCTGGACCGGCCCCAGGCCGACGGCCTGATCAACGAGCTTCACGCGCAAATCGACGAGCTTCAGTTGCAACTGAGCGCTGTCCGCGCGAAGGCAGCCCAGGATCTGGCGCGAGAGCATCTGCCGAGACCGGGTAGCCCGTCGGCTGAGGCCTGACCGGCACCGGCCCTCGCCCCCCCTCCCCGCGCGCTTCACGCTGCCGTCGCCTCGGCACACGAGGCCCGCCCAGCCTCGGCGGCGTGGGTCGCATTGTTCTTGTTTCCGCAACGGCGCATTCTTCCTGGGCCCGTTTATTCATGGTCGGGCAATGTCTACAGTTCCTTCCATCGCCAACGCACACACCTGAAGGAACCCGGATCATGAACACCAAGCCCCTTTTCGCCATCGCCCTCGTCGCTCTGCTGGGCGCCAACGCCGCCTCGGCGCAGGAACGCGTCCCGGCCACCTGGAACGACAGCTACACGCCCAACGTCGTCGTGCAGACCGGCGGCAAGACCCGCACTGAAGTGAAGGCGGAACTGGCCACCGCCCGCGCCAACGGCGAACTGAACACCTCTGCCGACAACTACGGCCCGCTGCCCACGACCTCCGTCTCGACCAAGACCCGCGCGCAAGTGGTGGCTGAGCTGAGCGCGGCCCGCGCCAACGGCGAGCTGCAAGCTTCTGCCGACAACAACTACGGCCCGGTGGATCACTTCGTCTCCACCCGCAGCCGCGCTGAAGTCCGGGCTGAGGTGGTGCAGCCCAAGGGTGCGACGCGCCTGAGCCAGGGCGACCGCACTGGCGGCTGAGCGGCCGAGCCCCGCGGGGGCTCTTCACTGCTTCACTGTCTCACGGCCCCTTCGCGGGGCCGTTTCCATTTCGTGCCGGCGTTGGGTGTTCAGGCAGATGCGTACAACGGGCTGGACGTCAGGCGTTCCAGCGCAATGCGCACCGAACGCTCATCGAAGATCTCGCTCTTGCGTTTTCCGGCTCCGTCAGCACCATCGGCGGGCCAATGAGCCAAGCCCTTCAGCAGGGCAGGCACTTCTGGCTCCACATTTTCGCGTTCGAGCAACCAGTCCACAGACGCCAGCAGTTCCATGCCGAACGGCGATTCGAAACCGTCGATCACCGTGGCGGTCAGCTCCAGCGCCGGGGCCACATCCTTGGCTTCACTCTTCAAGAAAGATTGCACCAGTTCCTTGCGTCCGTCGTCGAACCAAATCACGTCCAGTGGGCTCGCGTCGGTAATGCGTCTGTCGCAGTGCAGGTAGCTGCCGTCCAGGCTGTTCAGAAGGTGATTCAGCTTTGGAGCGAAAGGGCCGTAGCGATGAGCCTTGAACTCCAGCTTCAGGTCGTTCCGGAGCTGCAGGTGCTCCACGCCGCGTTCAAGGAACCAAGCCAACTTCTGGATCTCGAGCAAGCTGCACTCCATGCCCATGACCCCATACCGGCGCACCGCTTCGGCAATCAGCGCGCGTGCCGGCGTGAGTTTCTCGACCCCGGCCCGCTTGGCCACGTTCTGGTACTTGTCGGTGGGTTCGTAGACGATGATGTCCACGCCCTCCACGTCGCTCAGCGCCGCATGGATGCGCGACTTGACCGTGGGCCAATCGAGGCCGCCATTCCCGGCGCCCAGCGGCGGAATGGCGACGGACTTGATCTGGCGTTCACGCAGAACCCGCTTCAGATCCTGCAGGCCGGATTCCACCCATTCGAGGCGCGACGAACCTCTCCAGTGATCCTTGGTCGGGAAGTTGATGATCCAGCGCGGGCCGTCGAGCTCGCCCGCCTCGGTCACGAACATCTGCCCCACCCTCACCTGCTTGGCCTTGCATGCCGCTGCGTAGAGGTCGAAGTTCGGACCGAACCGCTCCTTGAACATGAGGGCAATGCCCTTGCCCATCACACCCACGGTGTTGACGGTGTTCACCAGCGCATCGACGCGCGCCTCGAGTAGATTGCCTTGGGTGTAGGAGATCATCAAAAGTACCAGTCGGCCCGCGTGTACACAGGCAACGCCGCGCCCTGGGCCTGCATTCTGCGCTCGATGTCCGCTCGCACGGCATCCGTGTAACACACGATACCCAGCAGTGCGGCCAGCGGCACATGGTGATGCACCAGCGCTTCGGCTTGGTAGCGCTCCAGTTTGCCGGGGTCTTCGGGGTCGCGCTTAAAGTCACGGCGCTGCAGCAGCGGCCAGTCGACCTGGTCCAGGTGGATCAGGTCATCGAAGTAGTGGGCCACGCCGCTGTAGGCGTGGCTGTTGGTGAACAAGAAACGCAGACCCAGATCCCTCACTTGGAACAGGCTGGACACCAGGATCACGATGTCCTCGTTACGTACCTGCTTGATGCCGTTCCAGCCAGTGTGGATGTTGCGCAGCATCACCGAGAAGGGCGTGAAGTAGAAAGGGACATAGTCGTTCAGCACGCCCCCGGGCGCCACGGGCACGGTGCGCCCCGCGCGCTTGTCGATCAGCTCGGGGTTACCGATGCTGACCCATTGCGGCGA
>DATHWJ010000015.1:0-13653 GCA_035460745.1 Ideonella sp.
GTGCCGGTGGTGCCGCTGCTGGTCGGCTTCGGCCTGGCCATCGCGGCGGCGATGTCGGCGCTGATGCTGCTGCGCGGGCGGGCAGGGCGCCTGGTGGAAGGCGGCGCCTGAGTCAGGCGGGCTGAGGCTCCTGCAGCAGCGGTGCGGCAAGCTGCGGCAGCGGCGCGCCGCTGGTCAGCGCCTGGTAGATCTGCTCGATGCCGCCCAGCGTGCGGTCCCAGCTGACGTCGATGGCGGTGCGGCGGGCCTGGTCGCCCATGGCGCGCAGCGCGTCGCGGTCCTGCCCCAGGCTGGCGGCCAGGCGCACGAAGTCGTCCATGTTGCCGAAGCGCGCCAGCATGCCGTTCAGCGTGGGACGCACCAGCTGGCTGGCGGCGGCGTAGTCGTAGGCCAGCACCGGCAGCCCGCTGGCCATGGCCTCGGGCGTGACGTTGCCGTAGGTCTCGGTCACGCTGGGGAAGACGAAGAGGTCGCCGCTGGCGTAGTGGGCCGCCAGGTCGTCGCCATGCCGCATGCCGGCGAAGACGGCGCCGGGGCAGCGCTGCTCCAGCTCCTTGCGGCTGGGGCCGTCGCCCACCAGCACCAGCCGTGCGCCGGGCTGCACCTGGCGTATCGCGTCGAAGGCCTGGGCCAGCGTGCCGAGGTTTTTCTCCGGCGCGAGCCGGCCCACGTGCAGCACCACCAGGTCGCCCGGCCCGACGCCCCAGCGGCGGCGCAACTCCTCGCTGCGCCGGGCAGGGTGGAAGAGGGCGGTGTCGACCCCGCGCGCCACCAGCGCGATGTTGCGAAAGCCGTAGTCCGTCAGGTTGCGGCGCAGCCCGTCGTCGGGCGTCATCGTGCACTGCGTCAGGTTATGGAACTTGCGCAGGTAGGCCATGATGGGCTTGTGCAGCCAGCCTATGCCGTAGTGCTTGCTGTAGGCGTGGAAGTTGGTGCGGAAGTCGGAGCAGACCGGCAGCTTCATCTGCACCGCGGCCTGCAGCGCCGTCCAGCCCATGGGCCCCTCGGTGGCGATGTGGACCACGTCGGGCCGGCTGCGCGACCACAGCTTGACCAGGGCCTTGCGCGAGGTCACGCCCATGCGCAGGTGCGGGTAGCGCGGGATGGGCAGGCCGCGCATCAGCACCTCGTGGAAGCGCTCGTCGCCGGCCGCGCGCGGCTCGCTGGCCTGGCTGGGCCGTATCAGCTGCACCTCGTGGTGGCGTGCGCGCAGGCCGTCCACCACGCAGGCGATGGTGCGGGCCACGCCGTTGACCTCCGGCGGGTAGGTCTCGGTGACGACACAAACACGCAGCGAGCGCCTTTGGGCCGGGAAGTCTTCGACCTGCAGCGGGATGTCGGTGGCGGCTGTCATCCGCCCATGGTGTCGTGCAATTGCAAAAGTTCGATGACGGTGGCGTCACGACCTTTTCATGAAGCGCCGTCACCATTCGGTCACGCGGCGAAATGACCCGCCGCAAGCCCCGCCGACGCCGTCGGCTCAACAGACGAGGAGCGATGTTGAAAGACTTCCTGCAAATGCTCGCGATCCAGCGCTGGGACGACCACCGCTACTACCACCACAGCAGGATCAACCAGTCGCTGCACCTGCTCAGCGCGATCAGCTTCATCGTGGCCTATGGCCTGATGTTCACCGACCCGGCGATGGCGGCCCTGGTCGGCTGGGGCATCTCGATGGTGAGCCGCCAGTCCGGCCATTTCTTCTTCGAGCCCAAGGGCTACGACGAGGTCAACCAGGCCACCCACCAGCACAAGGAAGAGATCAAGGTCGGCTACAACCTGCAGCGCAAGGTGGTGCTGATGTCCATCTGGGCCGCGGTGCCGCTGCTGTTCTGGGCCTTCCCCGACCTGGCTTCGCTGGTGGCGCCGCCCGACGCGCAGACCGGCTACTGGCACCAGGTGGGCCTGGCCTGGCTGGCGCTGGGCGTGGGCGGCTTGCTGTTCCGCACCGTGCACTTGTTCTTCCTGCAGGGCGTGATGACCGGGCTGGTCTGGATGACCAAGATCCTGACCGACCCCTTCCACGACCTGTGGCTGTACCGCAAGGCGCCTCTCTACCTGATGCGCGGCGAGCTGATCGACCCCTTGATGCACGCTCGCCACGGCCACTGACGAGGCCTCAGCGCCCGCCGCGGCGCTGCCCCAGCATCTCCCACAGGATGCCGCGCTTGATCGACTTGTCGGTGCGCGCCGGGTCGCTCCACCACCAGCCGTCGTCCGCCATCTCGCGGGCGGCGGCCACGAAGCGGCGGCCCACCTCGGCGAAGTCGGCCTCGCTGTAGTTCAGGCTGAAGATGAGCCGACCGGTGCCCACCCAGCTCAGCGCCAGGCCGTGGGCGCGCAGGTAGAACTGCAGCATCCAGTTGTAGCGCGACGGGCTTGTGTAGGTCACGGTCCAGATCGACGAGAGATGGGCCACCCGCACCGGCAGCCCGGCCTGTTCGAGCTGGGTGTTCAGCGCGGCGGCGCGGCGGCTCTGCTGCGCCTCCAGGCCTTCGTAGCGGCTGCGCGCCTCGTCGCTCTCCAGGTAGTCCAGAAAGGCCTTCATCGCGCCCATTACCGAAGGGTGGGCGTTGAAGGTGCCGCGCGCAAAGCAGATGTCCGCCGGCCGCTCCTCCCGATAACGCTTCATCAGCTCATGCCGACCGCACACCACCCCCACCGGCAGGCCGCCGCCCAGCGTCTTGCCGTAGGTCACCATGTCGGCCTGCACGCCGAAGTACTCTTGCGCGCCCCCCGGCGCCAGCCGGAAGCCGACGAAGACCTCGTCGAAGATCAGCACGATGCCGCGCTCTGTGCAGACTTGGTGCAACTGTTTCAGCCAGGCGGTGTAGGCCACACGGTCGAAGCCGGCGCGGCGCGAGCTGTCCATCAGCGTGGAGTCGCCGGGCGCGGCCTTGTTGGGGTGCAACGCCTGCAGCGGGTTGATCAGCACGCAGGCGATGTCGCGCCGGCTGCGCAGCACCTGCAGGCTGCGCTCGTCCATGTCGCGCAGCGTGTAGGTCTCGCGCGGCGGCAGCGGATTGCCGGGGCCCGGCTGCACGTCCTCCCACCAGCCGTGGTAGGCACCGCAGAAGCGCACCAGGTGGCTGCGGCGCGTGTGGTAGCGCGCCAGCCGCACCGCCTGCATCACCGCCTCGGTGCCGGACATGTGGAACGACACCGCGGGCAGCCCCGAGATGCGCTGCAGCCGCGCCACGTTGGACGCCACGCAGGGGTGGTAGCTGCCCAGCACGGGGCCCAGCGCCTGCACCAGCGCCTGGCCCTCGGCGATGCAGCGCTTGTAGACGTCGTTGCCGAAGACGTTGACGCCGTAGGAACCCGTCAGGTCGAAGTAGCGGTTGCCGTCCAGGTCGGTCAGCGTGACGCCCTCGCTGGCCTGCATGAAGGCGCCGATCTGCAGCTGGCTGCGCAAGTAGGCGCTGTACTGGAAGGGCACGCGGTAGGCCGCGGTGAACTGCATGTCCGGGATGCCCTCGCGCGCCGCGGCGCTCAGCGCCAGCGTCTGCGGGCAGCGCTCGGCGAAGCCGGTGGCCAGGCGCCGCAGCCCGGCGCGGCGGCGCGCGGCCACCTCGTCCGGCGCCTGGTCGGAGGCGAAGAACTGCGTCTCGCCATAGGCGTAGCCGGGCAGCAGCGAAGCGACCCGCTTGGCCATGCGCGAGTGGCCGGTCAGCGAGGGGTGCTTGGCGCGCGAGAGCTGCAGCCGGCGCAGCAGCTTGGGGAGGGCCGCGGCGAGTGCCGCGCCGCCCAGGGCCCAGAGGGCCAATGTTTCGTCCATGAGTCTTGCCAGGAGCTATCGATGTGCCATCTGTACCAGCGCCGGTTGACAGCGCGATGAAACTGCGGCACTGGCGAGATCGCCTGCTGCAGCAGGAGGACCTGAACTTCCTGCTCACCAACCGCATTCCGCGCATCGCGCTGACACGCTTCATGGGCTGGTTCAGCCAGCGCCGCCATCCGTGGGTGAGGGATCTCTCGATCGCCACCTGGCGGCTGTTCACCGAGCTCGACCTGAGCGATGCGAAGAAGCAACACTTCGAGAGCCTGCACGACTGCTTCACCCGCGAGCTGCGGCCGGGTGCGCGCCCTTTCGACGCGAGCCCCGGCGTGCTGGCCAGCCCTTGCGACGGCATCGTCGGGGCCTGCGGCGCGGTGCAGGGCGGGCAGGTCTGGCAGGCCAAGGGCTTCCCATATACGCTGGCCGAGCTGTTCGGCGACGCGGCGCGCGCCGAGGCCTTCCACGACGGCTGTTTCGCGACGCTGCGGCTTACCTCCAGCATGTACCACCGCTTCCACGCGCCGCACGACGCCCGGGTCGAGCACGTCACCCACCTGGCCGGCGACACCTGGAACGTCAACCCCATCGCGCTGAAGCGGGTCGAGCGACTGTTCTGCCGCAACGAGCGTGCGGCGGTGCACCTGCGGCTGCAGCGCGGCGGCCAGCCTGTCGCGCTGGTGCCCGTGGCGGCGGTGCTGGTGGCCAGCTTGCGGCTGCATTTTCTCGACCTGCTGCTGCACGGGCGCTATGCCGGGCCGCACGAGCTGCCCTGCGACGCGCCGGTGGCCAAGGGCGACGAGATGGGCTGGTTCCAGCACGGCTCCACCATCATCGTCTTTGCGCCACCCGGCTTTGCGCTGGCGCCCGGCATCGAGGTGGGCAGCCGCATCCGCGCGGGCCAGGCGCTGATGCATCTGCCGGGCGAGGGCGGGGCGGTGGCGGGGTGAGGGCGAAGGTAGGGCCGAGGTTGGGACCCAAGCCGGGCACGAAGGCTGCTAATGCCCGCCGCATGGCAGCCATGCTCGCAAACCCGCGCCGGCCCCCCAAGCTCGGCACCGAAATGTGTCGTGTTTGTGCTGTTTTTGGGATAAGCGGAATCGCCGGCCCTGCCTAGACTGCCTCCACCATGGCCGACGCATCCCCCACCGCCACACCCGTCACCGGCCTGATATTGACCGGTGGCGGCGCCCGGGCGGCCTACCAGATCGGGGTGCTGCGCGCGGTGCAGCGCATCGGTGCGCAGTCCGGCGCGCCGGCAGGCAACCCGTTTCCGGTCATCGCCGGCACCTCGGCCGGCGCGATCAACGCGGCGGCGCTGGCCTGCGGGGCGGACGACTTCGACCAGGTGCTGGCGCAGCTCGCGCGGGCCTGGCACAACTTCCACGCCGAAGACATCTACCGTGCCGACTCGATCGGCGTGATACGCACCGGCGCACGCTGGCTGACGATGATGTCGCTGGGCTGGCTGATCGCCCGCTGGCGCCGGACCAACCCGCGCTCGCTGCTCGACAACTCGCCGCTGGCGGCGCTGCTGCGCCACATGGTGCCGCTGGAGCGCATCCCGCAGCTCATTGCCGAGGGCCACATCCGGGCGCTGGCCATCAGCGCCTCCAGCTACAGCACCGGGCAGCACGTCACCTTCTACGACGCGGCCCACGCCGTCGGCTCCTGGACACGCTCGCAGCGCATGGCCGTGCACGACACCATACGCATCGAGCACCTGCTGGCCTCGTCGGCCATCCCCTTCGTCTTCCCGGCCAGCCTGCTGGAGGTGAACGGCGAGCCCGAGTGGCTGGGCGACGGCTCGATGCGCCAGGCCGCACCGATCTCGCCCGCGATACACCTGGGCGCCGAGCGGGTGCTGGTGATAGGCGCCGGCCGCATGCACGAGCCGCCGGGCGCACGCCGCGTCAGCGCCGACTACCCCAACATGGCGCAGATCGCAGGCCACGCGCTGTCGAACATCTTTCTCGACGCGCTGGCGGTGGACGTGGAACGGCTGCAGCGCATCAACCACACGCTCAGCCTGCTGACGCCGGAGGCTCGCGCCCAGACCTCGCTGCGGCCCATCGACGTGCTGGTGATCGCCCCCAGCCAGCGGCTGGACGACATCGCGGCGCGGCACCTGCACGCGCTGCCGGTGCCGATACGCGCGCTGCTGCGCGGCCTGGGCGTGAGCGGCAAGGGCACCGACACGCGCAGCGCGGCGCTGGCGAGCTACCTGCTCTTCGAGCCCGATTACACGCGCGAGCTGATGGCGCTGGGCGAGGCCGACACGCTGGCGCGGCGCGACGAGGTGGTGGCCTTTTTTGGCTGGCCAGGCCTGGCGGCGGTGCCGCCGCAGAGCGCCCACCCGGCAGCGCAGGTTGCGCACGGCGTGGAGGAGGGCGCGGAGGTTTTGCGAGAGCCGCTCGCCGCCGCGCAGCAGATGGCCGATCCCGGCCCGCGCGTGGCGCCGGAACAGGTCAGCGCGTAGCGCCGCTGGCGGCAGACCCGGCAGATGCGGCAGATGCGGCCGGCGCTGCCGTCGCCGCGGGCAGGTAGGCCTGCCCTGCCACCGTCAGCCCGCCTGCCGAGAGCTTGGCGGCACTCACCGGCCCGACCCCCCTCATGCGCCGTATCACGTCGGCCCAGTCGCCGAACGGGCCGTTGCGGCGCTCGGCCAGCAGCCGGCCGGAGAGTTGCGGCCCCACGCCCTTGACCTGCTCCAGCTCGGCCTGGTTGGCGGTGTTCAGGTCGACCGCATGGCAGGTGAGGGCCGGAAGCCACAGCAGCCACGGCAGGGCGAAGGCGAGGGCAAGACGGGCGGGGCGTGATGAGGGCATGGCGAAGGCTCCTGGCGAGGCCCGCCAGCTTGCCTCACCCTGCCGCAGTGGTCGGTTCGGCCCGGCCGGCCGCGTGCAGTCTTGCCTGGAGAAACTGCCCGAGCGCCCGCACCCGTGCGCTCAGGTGGGTGCCGTTGGCCAGCGCCAGCACAAGAGGGTAGGGCGCGGACTGCAGCGTCGGCAGCACGCGCAGCAGCCGCCCGGCGGCCAGGTCGGCCTGCACGTCGAGCTGCGACTTCATCGCGATGCCGTGGCCTGCCAGCGCCCACTGGCGCGCCACCAGGCCGTTGTCGGTGGTGCGCCGGATGCGCGGCGCGACGTCGACCGGCTTGCCCTGCCACAGCATCTTCCAGACCGCGCCGGGCCGGCCCGAGAGGCGCAGCGCAATGCCCTCGTGCTGCGCAAGCGCGGCGATCGAGTCCGGCATGCCTTGGCGCTGCAGGTAGGCCGGCGACGCGACCAGGATGCGCACGTTGTCGGCCAGGTGCCGCACGATCTGGCCTGCCTGCGCCGGCACGCCGTAGCGCACGGCCGCATCGATCGGCTCGCGGCCCAGGTCGGCCACCCGGTCGCTCGCCTGCAGCTCCAGCTGCAGCCGCGGGTGCAGCTGCAGGAACTCGTCGAGCAGCGGCAGCACGACCTGCGTGCCCAGGTCCACCGAGACACCCAGCCGCAGCAACCCGCGCACCTGGGTCATGGGCGCGCGCAGCTCGCTGACGCCGTCGTCCAGCAGCGCCAGCGCCTCGCGCGCCCGCTGCATGAAGAGCGCGCCCTCCGGCGTCGGCCGCAGTGCGCGGCTGCTGCGCGCAAAGAGCACCACGCCGAGCTGCTCCTCGAGCCGGCGTATCGCGGCGGTGGCGGTGGCCGGCAGCTGGTCGCCCTCGCGCGCCGCCGCTGCCACGCTGCCGAGCTCGGCCACGCGCAGCGCCAGGCGCAGCGCGGGCAGGTCGAGCGGGTTGGCCAGGGTGGTGGACATGGTGGGTCGATTGACAAACAGCGTTTGTGGCTGCCGCATTCTGACAGCCCTGGTTTGCCTGTGAAAGGCGCGGCACAGTGGCGCCATCGTCATCCCGAACCGGAGCACCCCATGAAAGCCGTCGGCTACCACCACAACCTGCCGCTCAGCGACCCCCAGGCCTTGCTCGACCTCGAGCTGCCCGAGCCCGTGCCCGGCGCCCAGGACCTGCTGGTGGAGGTGCGCGCGGTCTCGGTCAACCCGGTCGATACCAAGGTGCGCAAGGGCGTCGCGCCGGCCGAGGGCCAAGCCAAGGTGCTGGGCTGGGACGCCGCCGGCGTGGTGCGCGCGGTGGGCGCCGAGGTGGCCGGCTTCCAGCCGGGCGACCGCGTCTGGTACGCCGGCGCGCTGACCCGGCCGGGCAGCAACAGCGCGCTGCACGCCGTGGACGCGCGCATCGCCAGCCGCATGCCGGCCAGCCTGGGCTTCGAACAGGCTGCCGCGCTGCCGCTCACCACCATCACCGCCTGGGAGCTGCTGTTCGAGCGGCTGGGTGTCGCGCACGGCGGTGGCGAGGGCCAGCAGCTGCTGGTGGTGGGCGCGGCCGGCGGCGTCGGCTCCATCCTCGTGCAGCTGGCGCGCCAGTTGACCCGGCTGGAGGTGATCGCGACCGCCTCGCGGCCCGAGACCGTCGAATGGACGCGGGCCATGGGTGCCCACCAGGTGATAGACCACCGCCACAACCTTGCGCAGGAGCTCGCCCGCATCGGCCGGCCGCAGGTGGCCCTGGTGGCCGCGCTGACGCAGACCGAGCGCCACTTCCCGGCGCTGGCCGAGGCGCTCGCGCCGCAGGGCCGCCTCGCGCTGATCGACGACCCGGCCACGCCGCTGGACATCGGCCTGCTCAAGCGCAAGAGCATCTCGCTGCACTGGGAGTTCATGTTCACCCGCTCGATGTTCGAGACGCCGGACATCGCCGAGCAGGGCAAGCTGCTGGCCAGGGTGGCTTCGCTGGTCGACGAGGGCCGCCTGCGCAGCACCATGACCCGCTCGTTCGGCACGATGAACGCCGAGAACCTGAAGGCCGCGCACGCCTGGGTGGAGAGTGGCAGCGCGATAGGCAAGGCGGTGCTGGCGGGGTTCTGAGGGCTGCTTCGCAGCAGACGCTAGGCCTTGATTGAGGGGCTGGGAATTTTGCTGCTATAGTAGTGGGCTTCGCAGGCGCGTAGCTCAGTTGGTTAGAGCACCACCTTGACATGGTGGGGGTCGTTGGTTCGAATCCAATCGCGCCTACCAAATTTGGTAGGAAAATCAAGCACTTGGCGGTTTCGCCAAGTGCTTTTTTCTTTTGCGCCCGGCACAGGCGCACTCTTGCGGGTGCGAGCCCCGCCGTAAGTTGATCACAACGAACTCGCGAAGCACCTGGCGTGCAGACGATTGTGTGGAGGGAGCCGCGAGGCTGGAATAGGCCAGAGGGCCGACGGTGCGAGCCCGCCTCCCTCTTGTTTGACCAGATTTCACCGCGTTGTACTTTCGTCCGCCGATGGCCGCGGTTACCTTGGCTCGGAACCCTTGCTGCGCGCTGCGCCGTGGGTGTCACGTGCCTGCCGGCCGCAGGTTGCCAACGAAACTGGAGAGCGCGATGAGCGTCAGACATGTCCTGTTCATCATGACCAACACCCACGAGATCGGTCCGCACAAGCGCAAGACGGGCTTCTTCTTTCCGGAGGTCGCGCATCCATTCGAGGTGTTCGACAGGGCCGGCATCGCGCTCGAGTACGTCTCGCCGCTGGGTGGCAAACCTTCGGAGGACGGCTACGACGAGAAGGATCCGGCACAGAGGGCGTTCCGCGACAGCATGTCGCTGCGCCGCATGGCGCACAGCCGCAAGCTCTCCGAAGTCGATGTGCTCGACTACGACGCGATCTTCGTTCCCGGCGGGCTGGGGCCGATGGTCGACATTGCGAAGGATGCGGATGTGAAGCAGGCGGTCATCCGGGCGTAGGAGGGGGGGTTGATCGTGGCGGCCGTCTGCCATGGCCCCGCGGCGCTCCTCGGGGTCAAGCTCGAGGACGGCACGCCGCTCGTGAAGGGCCGCCGGCTGACGTCGTTCTCGAACGCCGAGGAGGACGGGTATGCGGCGGACGACGTGCCGTTCCAGCTGGAGACGGCACTGGTGGCCGAAGGTGCCAAGTACGAGTCGGCGGATCCCTGGAAGGAGAGGATCGTGGTCGACGGCCGCCTGATGACAGGCCAGAACCCGGCCTCCGGCGGCGCGCTGGCCAGGGCCATGGTCGAGGCGTTCGACAAGGGCGCGCGGTGATGGACGGGGGGCCGGTGACGGTCCTGGCGCGCTGGAAGGTTGCCGCCGATGAGGTCAGCACGGTGCTCTCGCTGGTCGCAGCGCTCAGGAAAGACACGCTTGCGGAGGTGGGCTGCCTGGCCTACGACGTCTTCCGCGGCGTCGAGGCGCCGGGCGAGATCTTGCTGATCGAACGTTACCTCGACGCCGCCGCGGTCGACGCGCATCGGGCGACGCCGCACTACCAGGACCTGGTCGTCCGGCGCATCATGCCGCTGCTGTCTGAGCGCAATGTCGAGTTCCTGGCCGCGGCGCCGCCCGGCTGAGGACTCTTGCGGGCAGTGCGGCACAGGTGCATGGCCCGCGTCGATCGCCGGTGGCCCGCCTCATCGACATCGAGCCGAGGGCAATGGCGCTGACCACGATTGACCGCAATTTACCGGCCACATCCATCAGCCGCACATAGACTGGCCTTCACGCGAATGAAGATTCCGCGGGCTGGATCTTCCCTATTCGATCGACACGGAGGTGACTTCATGGCGAAGAAGCATACGGCCCAGTGCGCATGCGGCAGCGTCAAGTTCGAGTTCGACACCGAGCCGACTTTCATTGCCATCTGCCACTGCCTGGACTGCAAGAAGGCTTCCGGCGGCGAGGCCGCCACCTTCTTCGGCGTGCCGGCCGACGACTTCACGTTGACCAGCGGTCGGCCGAAGGCCTATCACTACACGGCGCAGTCGGGCAAAGGACTGGACCGCAACTTCTGTCCCGAATGCGGCGCGCGGGTGTTCAGCAGCAATCTGGAGAGCTTTCCGGGGTTGGTCTTTGTGACGCTCGGCAGCCTCGGCGATCCGAAGGGCATCGAGCCCAAGCTCGAGATGTTCACCAAGCGGCGGCTTCCGTGGGCTACGCCGCTGGACATGCCGCAGTTCGAGAACATGCCGGGCTGATTCGACGTTCACTCGGTGCAGCGCGTGTGTGAAAGCCGGTCAGTTCCGGTGAACCGAGTGGTCGTTCCTGCGCCTGTTGGCCAGCCGCTTGTGCAGGTCGGCGGCAACCTGCGCGGCCCGTTTCAGGTCGGCCGTTTCATGCCCTTCGGTGAACCGGGCACGGACGCCTTCGACGAGGCCCGCCGCATCGGCGGCGCGGTCGCAGCGGATCAACAGCTCGGACAGGCTGATCGCCGCGCGCAACTCCAGCGACAGCGCGTGTTGCCGCTGCGCCAGGGCCATAGCCTGCCTGAAGAGCCGTTCCGCTTCGGGGTAGGTTGCCGGCGAGCCGCCTTGACGCAGCACCTCCCCCTTGACGCGAAGTACCTCGGGCAGGAACCAGCGCTCCGCGGATTGCTCGCAAAGCGCGAGCACGCCGTCGAGGGTCGAGAGTGCCTCGCTGCGCCGGCCGGTCAGTGCCTGGCCGCGAGCGAGTGCGCCCAGGTAGAACGATTGGCGCAGGCAATAGCCTGATTCCCGCAGCTTGCCGAGCAAGGACTCGAGCTCATCGACGTGGGAGCCGTCGCCGCGCTCGATCTGGATGATGTACTGCAGGCAGCGGCTGAGCACGCGCCAGATGGTGAGCGGGTGCTGCCTCAGATGGTCGGACAGGCGCGTCATCAGCGCGTCGGCGGCCTCGACATCGCCGATGTAGAGGGCAATCGGGATCGCGGTGTGCCCCAGTGCATTGCACAGCGATATCGGATGGCTCGCGGCTTGCGCGCTCTCGACGGCCTCGTGCGCGATGCTCACCGCCTGCTCCGCCAGCCCTTGCAGCCACAGCACGTTGGCCATCGTGCCTCGCGCTACCACGCGCTGGTCGAACTGGAAGCGGGAGATGTCCGCATGCTGCACCGGGTCGGCATAGGCGCGCAGCACCTTGTCCAGGCGTGCGCGCGCGCTGACCTGCCGGCCGAAGTAGTGAAGGCTGGTCGCGATCAGGCGCTCGGCGCCGAGCCGGTCGGCGGCATCGCCGTGCCGACGCGCCACGATGCGCAGGCGTCGCAGATAGCCCAGCGCGGTGCGGTACTGGCCCGCGAAGACCAGGTAGACCGACAGGCCCCACAAGGTGCGCAGCTGGAACTGGGCGTCGCCGGTATCGTCGGCGTCGCGCAGCGCGGCTTTCCAGAGCGCATCGGTCTCGGGGCGCGGTCCGCGCGTGTAGAGGGTGGACAGCGCCAGTGCGGCGCTCAGGTGCATGCGGTCGCGCACCGTCAGCAACGACTGCCCGGCGCCGATCGCCAACGCCAGCTCGGCGCTGTCGCGGCATTCGTCGAGCAGCGAGAGCTGCGTCCACAGCGGGATGGCGCAGACCGTCAGCGCAATGCCGAGCCTCGCGTCACCCTCGGGCGAGAAGGCCCAGGCGAGCGCGCTGCGCACGTCGTCAACGCGGTAGCCGTGCGCGGCCACCCAGTCGGCGCTGTGCTGGCGGCCCGATTCGCGCTCGACCAGCGTCAGCACGTCGATCAGGTGCGCTGCCAGACCCCGCCGGAGCTCGTGCGACTCCTCGCTTTCCTGCAGCTTCTGCACGGCGAAGGCGCGCGTGGTGTCGAGCAGGCGGTAGTTGACCGCCGAGCCTCGCACGTCCGCGCAGACGAGCGACTTGGAGGTCAGGCTCTCCAGTGCCGCCACCATGTCGCAGTCGCTGCCGGCCAGCGCAGTGGCCGAGGCCAGTGTGAACGAGCCGGCGAAGACGGCCACGCGGCGCAGCGCCGTGCGGTCGTTGGGCGCCAGCAGGTCGTGGCTCCATGCCAGCGCGGCAGCCAGGCTGCGGTGCCGCGGCGCCGTGCCGTGCTGCTCGAGACTGAGCAGCCGCAGCCTGTCTTCCAGCAACAGCGAGAGCTCGCGCAGCGTGAACGCCTCGACCCGGGTCGCAGCGAGTTCGATCGCCAGCGCGATGCCGTCGAGCTTGTCGCAGATGCCGGCGACGACGGGCGCGTCCGCATCGGACAGGCTGAAACCGTCGAGACACGCCGAGGCCAGCTCGACGAAGAGTTCGACGGCAGGGAAGGCCAGCGCCTCCCGGGCGGTGAGCGGCGTGCGCGGTGGCGGCGTCGGCAACGGCGGCAAGCGATGCACCGTCTCGCCGCGGATGCGCAGGGGCTCGCGTGTCGTGGCGAGCACCATCACGCCGGGCGCGGTGGCGACGATGCGCTCGACCAGCGCGGCGACGGCCTCGAGGACATGCTCGCAACTGTCGAGCACGAGGATCAGCCGGCGGCTGCGAAGCGCAGAGATCAAGGCCTCCGCCGCATCCTCGGCATAGATCGCGATCCCGAGCGACTTGGCCACCGCCATCGGCAGGAAGCGCGCATCGGCCAGCGGGCTCAGATCGACGAAACGCGCGCCGTCTTCGTGGCCCTCGGCGAGTGCCGCGGCGACGGCCAGCGCGACACTCGTCTTGCCGATGCCGCCGGCGCCGGTGATAGACACGATACGCCGCTCGGGCAGCGCGCGCACCAGCGCCGAGACGACGTCGGCGCGGCCGACCAGTCGCGTGGCCGACTGCGGCAGCCCGCTGCTGCGGGCCGTTGGGGACGCGCCGTCAAGCCCTTCGGCGTCCGTGCAGCGCACGGGCGCGACGAAGCGATAGCCCAGTCCGGTGACGTTGGCAATGTACCGATGCCCGGGCCGGCCGTCGCCGAGCGCGCGGCGCAGCGCCGCGATCGTGACCTTCAGGTTGCTCGGTTCGACCACCGTGCGGGGCCAGGCGCGGGCCATCAGCTCGCGCTTGGTAACGAGGGAGCCGGGCGATTCCACGAGCGCGCACAAGACCTCGAGCGCCCGGCTGCCCACGCGCACCG
>DATHWJ010000016.1:0-2053 GCA_035460745.1 Ideonella sp.
TCCAACACCTCATCGGCGGAAACGCCCGGTGACTTGTCCTGCAGGGCGGCTTGCCAGACCTGGCGCAGTTCATCGACCCCCTGTTGGCGCAGGCTGCGCTTGCGGATCCAGTCGCGCAGCGCATCGCGAATCACTTCGCTGCTGGAGGCGTACTCGCCCGTCGCCACGGCGCCGCGCACGATGGAAACCATCTCGGATGGGAGGGCGATGCTGATCTTTTCGGCGGTGGTCATGGGTACTTCCTGGCGAAATCGGGGCCAAAGCGGTAGGAACAATTCTTACCAAGATACCAAAAACCGCTGACGGCGGCAAACAACGCTGCATCGCATGGAAGGCTTGACCCTACCATCGTGGCAAGGTCCAGACTGGGTTCCACTCGTCTGCTCATCCTGCCGCCATGAACCACGCCACCGCCACGCTCCCCGCCACTCCGCTGCCCACCCAAGGCACGGGCAGCGAATGGACCTTGCCCGTCGAGGGCATGACCTGCGCCTCCTGTGCCGGCCGCGTCGAACGCGCCCTGGCCGCCATCCCGGGCGTCACGCAGGCCAGCGTCAACCTGGCGACCGAAACCGCCAGCGTGCAGGCCACCCCCGTCATCGGATTCGAGACGCTGCGCGCCGCGGTCGAGAAGGCTGGCTACACGGTCGGGCAGCAGACGCTGCGGCTGCAGATCGAGGGCATGACCTGCGCCTCGTGCAGCGGGCGCGTGGAGAAGGCCTTGAAGCGCGTGCCAGGGGTCACCGGCGCCACCGTCAACCTGGCTACGGAGACCGCCGAGGTCACGCTGGCGCGGCGCGAGCCGGACTTGCAGAGCCTGATCGCGGCGGTGGGAAAGGCGGGCTACGGCGCGCGCATGCCGCACGACGACTCGGCCTCGACAGCGGCCACCGCGACCAAACAGCACCCCACCGCCCTGCCCTGGCAGGTGCTGCTCGCCGCCGCCCTCTCGCTGCCACTGATGCTGCCCATGGCCGCCTCGCTCTGGGGCGCTGACTGGATGCTGCCCGGCGCCTGGCAGCTCGCCCTCGCCACCCCCGTGCAGTTCTGGCTCGGCGCGCGCTTCTACCGCGCGGGCTGGAAGGCGCTGCGCGCCGGCAGCGGCAACATGGACCTGCTGGTCGCGCTCGGCACCTCGGCCGCCTACGGCCTGAGCGTCTACCTGCTGCTGAAGCACGCCGGCCACGGCAAGCCGCACCTGTACTTCGAAGCCTCGGCGGTGGTGATCACGCTGGTGCTGCTCGGCAAATGGCTGGAAGGCCGCGCCAAGCGCCAGACCACCGAGGCGATACGGGCGCTGAACGCGCTGCGGCCCGACACCGCGCGGGTGCGGCGCGACGGCGCGGAGCACGACGTGCCGCTGGCCCAGGTGCGCGTCGGCGACCTGGTCGTCGTGCGGCCCGGCGAGCGGCTGCCGGTGGACGGCACGGTGCGCGAGGGTTCCAGCGCGGTGGACGAGTCGCTGATCAGCGGCGAGAGCCTGCCGGTGGACAAGCAGGCCGGCGACCACGTCACCGGCGGCGCCGTCAACGGCGACGGACTGCTGGTGGTGCTCACCACCGCGGTCGGCGCCGAGACCGCGCTGGCGCGCATCGTGCGGCTGGTGGAGTCGGCGCAGGCCGGCAAGGCCCCGGTGCAGCGCCTGGTGGACCAGGTCAGCGCGGTCTTCGTGCCGGTGGTGCTGGTGTTGGCGCTGGCGACCTGGCTGGGCTGGGGCCTGGCCCAGGGCGACTGGGAACAGGCGCTGCTCAACGCGGTGGCGGTGCTGGTGATCGCCTGCCCCTGTGCACTGGGGCTGGCGACGCCGACCGCGATCATGGCCGGCACCGGCGTGGCCGCGCGGCAAGGCATCCTGATCAAGGACGCCGAGGCGCTGGAGCTGGCGCACGCCGTCAGCGTGGTGGCCTTCGACAAGACCGGCACGCTGACCGAAGGCCGTCCACGCCTGGTGGCGGCCGAGGCGATCGCCCCGGGCACGCGCAGCGAGCTGCTGACCGCCGCCGCCGCGCTGCAGGCCGGCAGCGAGCACCCGCTGGCGCGCGCGGTGATGGCC
>DATHWJ010000017.1:0-3004 GCA_035460745.1 Ideonella sp.
GTCGGGGGTGGGCAGGGCTTCCTGTCGACCACCGAGCTGGTGCACGAGAGCTTCATCCGCTTCACCCGCGCTCGCGCGCTGGAGCTGACCGACCGCAAGCACTTCTTCACCTACGCCGCGACGGTGATGCGCAACGTCATCGTCGACCTCGCGCGCGAGCACCTGGCCGAGCGGCGCGGCGGCGGCGCGGCGCATGTCGGGCTGGACGATCTCTCGCCGGCCGACCACCCGGCGGCGGCCGGCGACCAGACTCTGCTGAAGATCCACGAGGCGCTCAGCGAGCTGGAGGCGATGGACCCGCAGCTGGCCCGCATCGTCGAGATGCAGTACTTCGCCGGCTACAGCCAGACCGAGATCGCCGAGCTGACCGAGTCCTCCGAGCGCACCGTGCGCCGGCAATGGGACAAGGCGCGCGCATTTCTCTTGGTCAGCATGAGGGATTGAGCTTGCCCATGGCAGACGAGCCGCACGACGCCACCGACGCCAAACAGCGCTGGCAGAAGCTCTCCCGGCTGCTCGACGAGGCCTTGGATCTGGAGAGCGGCGAGCGAGCCGCCTGGCTGGCCGCGCTGCGGTCCTCCGAGCCCTCACTGGTGCCCGAGCTGGAGCGCCTGCTCGCCGCGCATGGCACCGAGAACACCCGCGACCCGCTGGCCAGCCTGCCGCCGCTTGGGCCCCAGCGCGCGCGCGACCCCGGCGATCCGCAGCATGGGCTGTCGGCCGGCCAGCGCATCGGCCCCTGGGAGCTGGTGGCGCCGCTGGGTGTCGGCGGCATGGCGGTGGTGTGGCGTGCGCAGCGGGCCGATGGCGCCTACCAGCGCGAGGTGGCGCTCAAGCTGCCGCAGCGCCTGCCCTGGCGCGACGACCTGGCCGAGCGGCTGGCGCGCGAGCGCGACATCCTGGCCCGCCTGGAGCACCCGCACATCGCGCGCCTGTACGACGCCGGCGTCGCCATCGGCGACTCGGTGCGCGGCAACCTGCCATGGCTGGCGATGGAGCTGGTCGGCGGCCAGCCCATCACCGAGTGGTGCGACGCACGCAAGCTGCCGCCGCGTGAACGGGTGGGGCTCTTTCTGCAGGTGCTGGACGCCGTCGCCCACGCCCATGCGGCGCTGGTGCTGCACCGCGACCTGAAGCCGTCGAACATCCTGGTGACCGAGGCCGGCGAGGTCAAGCTGCTGGACTTCGGCATCGCCAAGCTGATGGACGAAGACGCCGGCGTGACTGCCGACACCCAGCTCACCCAACTCGGCGGGCGCGCGCTGACGCCCGACTACGCCAGCCCCGAGCAGGTGCGCGGCGACCCGCTGACGACCGCCAGCGACGTCTACTCGCTCGGCGTGATCCTCTACGAGCTGCTCTGCGGCGAACGGCCCTACCGGCTGCGGCACCGCAGCGCGGCCCAGCTCGAGACGGCCGTGCTCGAGGCCGTGCCCACGCGCCCGAGCGCCCGCCCGGCCGAGCCGCAGGCCCACTCGCGCGGCTTGACGCCGCGCCGCCTGGCGCGCGAGCTGCGCGGCGAGCTCGACGCCATCGTGCTGGCCACGCTGCGCAAGGCGCCGGCCGAGCGTTATGCCGGTGCCGGTGCGCTGCGCGCCGACCTGCAGCGCTGGCTGGCCGGCCTGCCGGTGCAGGCACGGCCCGACTCCGCCGCCTACCGCTTCGCCAGCTTCGTGCGGCGCCACCGCGTGGGCGTGGGCGTGGCGGCCGGCGTGGCCCTGGTGCTGGTGGCGACGACCGCGGTCTCGGTGCGCCAGAGCCTGCTGGCCGAGCGCGAGGCCAGCCGCGCCCGCGCGACGCGCGACTTCCTGCTGGGCCTGTACAAGCCGGTCTCGTGGCTGGACGCCAACCCCTCGCGCGGCCAGAAGGTGACCGCGCGCGAGCTGCTCGACATGTCGGCCCAGCGCCTGAAGGAGCACCCCATCGGCGACGCCGAAGTGCAGCGCGACGTGCTCAGCACCCTGGCGGACCTGTACGGCGACGTCGGCGCGACCGACAACGCGCAGGCGCTGGCCGGCGAGCTGGTCGAGCACACCCGCACCCACTTCGGCGAGCGCTCGCCCGAGCACTTCGACGCGCTGGTGCGCTGGAGCCTGACGCAGAACGCGATCGACGTCAGCGCTGCCGCCGCCACGCTGGCCGAGGCCAGCCGGCTGCTCGACGTGGTGCCGGCCAGCGACATCGACGCGCTGGGCCGCTACTGGCTGGCGCAGGGCAACCTGGTCGAGGCCAGCGATGCCGCCCAGGCCGAGCACGCCTTCGGCGAAGCCGTCCGGCTGCTGCGCGGCCAGCCCGGGCAGACCGAACACTACAGCCGCGGCCTGATCGGCCTGGCGCGGGTGCGCTGGCTGGGCCAGAACCGCTACGACGAGGCCCGCGACCTCTACCTGCAAGCGCTCGCCGCGCTGCGCGCCGACCCGGCGATCCCGGCCTTCTGGCTCACCAAGCCGCAGGCCGAGCTGGCCGACGTGCTGACCCGCAAGGGCGACTTCGGCGCCGCGCGCGCCCTCTACGAGGAGGCCTACCGGCGCAGCCTGGACGGCCTGGGGCCTGCCCACGTGGACACCATCCAGACGGGGCTGAGGGTGGCGCTGATGCGCCGCAGCACCGGCGAGCCGCTGGCGGCGCTGGCACTGCTCTTCGAGCTGCGGGCCGCGCTGACGGTGGCCACACGCGGGCAGGACGTCTACTCGCTGCCGTCGTTGAACAAGGACCTCGGCGAGACCCGCTGGATGCTGGGCCGCTGGCCCGAGGCCGAGCAGGACTTCCAGCAGGCGCTCGACGGCCTGGCGCGCCGCTCGGGCGACCGGCCGACCGACACCGCCGCGATCTGGTGGGGCAACCTGGCCATCGTGCGCGCCAGCGCCGGCCGGCTGGCCGGGGCCGACGACGCGCTCCAGCGGGGCGAGCAGGCGGCCGCGCAGCTCGGCAAGCGGCCGCCGCGGGTCGAGCGGGCGCTGCGCCGGGCGGCGGCGATCGTGGCCGTCTTTCGCGCGGCCGCCGG
>DATHWJ010000018.1:0-9057 GCA_035460745.1 Ideonella sp.
TGGGGCTGCGCGAGGTGCAGCTGCATCACCTGGCCGACCATGCGCCGACGCTGCGCGAGCTGCTGCCCACGCTGTGCCGGCAACTCGGCGTGCCGCTGCGTATCACGCTGCACGACTACCACGTGATCTGCCCGCGCATCAATCTCGTGGATGCGACCGGGCGCTATTGCGGCGAACCGCAGCCGGCCGTGTGCAATCGCTGCCTGCAGGCCGACGCGGAGGGCCGCGCGGCAGGCCCGATCGCCGGGTGGCGTGCCGCCCACCGCCAGTTGCTGGAGCAGGCCGACGAGGTCATCGTGCCTGACCGCGACGTCTCGCTTCGGCTGGGCAGGTACTTCCCGGCCTTGCCGGTGCAGGTGCGACCGCACGAGCCGCTGCCGGTGCTGCCGGCTGTCGAGGCCGGCGGCCGCGGAGCCGTGCGGCAGGTGCTGGCGATAGGCTCGCTGAGCGTGATCAAGGGCTACGAGGTGCTGCTGGGGCTGGCTTCGTCGCCGGTGGCGCGCGCAGCCGGGTTGCACTTCACGCTGCTGGGCCACTCGCCCAACGACCGCCAGCTGCGCGAGGCCGGCGTGACGGTACTGGGGCGCTACGACGACGAGCAGCTGGAGGCTCGCATCGCCGAGCTGCAGCCCGACCTGATCCTGCTGCCGTCGGTCTGGCCCGAGACCTACAGCTACGTGCTGAGCGGCGCTATGAAGTCGGGCCGGCGCATCGCCGTTTTCGACCTGGGCGCGCCGGCCCGCCGGCTGCGCGCGGCGGGCGTCGATGCGATCATCGTGCCGGTGGACTTGGCGGCCCATCCGGACCTGCTCGCGAACGCCTTGATCAAGGCCGCATAAGCGGCAGACACACCAGCGCCGGGCCGCCCCAAGGCCGGTGTGTGCCCCTTGGGAGCAGGAGCGAAGCGACTGGGGGGCCGACGTTTTTCAGTCGTAAACCTCGGCGTCCGGGTCCGTCGCCTCCAGCTCGTACGACGCCGCCAGCATCGCCAGCCGGCCGATCACGCCGTACATGTAGAAGCGGTTCGGCGCGCTGGCACCGGGGCGCTCGCCCGGCTTGGGCAGGTGGTGGCTGGCCGAGAAGGCCAGCGGCACGTAGCTGGAGCCGGGGGCGTTGAGGTTCTCGTCGATGCCGCGGCCTGCGTGCACGCGGTAGAAGCCGCCCACCACGTAACGGTCGATCATGTAGACCACCGGCTCGGCGACCGCGTCGTTGACGCGCTCGTAGGTCGGCACGCCTTCCTGGATGATCACCTCGGCCACGCTGCCGCCGTTCTTGGCCTCGGCCATGCGGCTGCGCGCGCGGCTGGAGATGGCCTCGAGCTCCTTGGCATCGCGCACCGTCATGATGCCCATGCCGTCGGTGCCGTTGTCGGCCTTCACGACGACGAAGGGCTTCTCGTTGATGCCGTATTCCTTGTGCTTGCGGCGGATCTTGGTGAGCACCGCGTCGACGTTGGTCTGCACGCAGTCCAGCCCGGCGCCTTCGTCCCAGTCGACCTGGCCGCAGCGGGCGTACATCGGGTTGATCAGCCAGGGGTCCATGCCCAGCAGCTTGGCGAACTTCTTGGCCACCTCCTCGTAGCTGTGGAAGTGGTTGGACTTGCGCCGCACCGCCCAGCCCGCGTGCAGCGGCGGCAGCAGGTATTGCTCGTGGATGTTGTCCAGCACCTGCGGCAGGCCGGACGAGAGGTCGTTGTTGAGCAGGATGGTGCAGGGGTCGAAGTCCTTCAGCCCCAGCCGGCGCGGGGTGCGCAGCAGCGGCTCGAGCTGCAGCGTGCTGCCGTCGGGCAGCTCGATGGGGGTGGGCGCGGTGACGCTCTCGTCCAGCGAGCCCAGGCGCACGTTGAGGCCGGCCAGCGAGAAGATCTGCACCAGCCGCTGCACGTTGGTCAGGTAGAAGCCGTTGCGGCTGTGCTTCTCGGGGATCAGCAGCAGGTTCTTCGCCTCGGGGCAGATCTTCTCGATCGCCGCCATCGCAGCCTGCACCGCCAGCGGCAGCATCTCTGGGGTCAGGTTGTTGAAACCGGCCGGGAACAGGTTGGTATCCACCGGCGCCAGCTTGAAGCCGGCATTGCGCAAATCGACCGAGCAGTAGAACGGCGGCGTGTGCTCCATCCACTCGAGGCGGAACCAGCGCTCGATGGCCGGCATCGACTCCAGGATGCGCTGCTCCAGCTCGTTGATGGGGCCGGTGAGCGCGGTGACGAGGTGCGGGACCATGGATGTTGCCGGAGCGAAGGTTGGAAAACGATTTTAGGCAGATCAGGGCTGCATAAGCCGTTTGCAAGAGGCGATGCCAGCCCCCGCGCCGCACAAAAAAAAGCGGGGCCACCCACTGGGCAGCCCCGAAGCTCGCTCTGAAATTTTTCAGGCCAGGCGCCGGGCGCCTGGCCTGCAGAACATCACTTGCTGTAGGCAGTCTCGCCGTGCGAAGAGATGTCGAGGCCTTCGCGCTCTTCTTCCTCGGTCACACGCAGGCCGATCACCAGGTCGACGATCTTGAAGGCGATCAGCGAAACGATGCCCGACCAGACGATGGTGATCGCCACCGCCTTGGCCTGGATCCAGACCTGGCCGGCGATGGTGTAGGCGTCCGGCGCGATCATCGCGACG
The DNA here is from genome assembly GCA_035460745.1 of Ideonella sp. Lineage (GTDB taxonomy): Bacteria > Pseudomonadota > Gammaproteobacteria > Burkholderiales > Burkholderiaceae_C > Ideonella. The sequence goes on from DATHWJ010000018.1 coordinate 2,616, forward strand.
GTCGTCCAGTCGGCCACGGCGCTCGGGCCGCCCAGGTTGGGCGAGTTGAAGACACCGGTCAGCAGCGCGCCGACGATGCCGCCCACGCCGTGCACGCCGAACACGTCGAGCGAGTCGTCCGCGCCCAGCAGCTTCTTCAGGCCGTTGACACCCCACAGGCAGGCGAAGCCGGCGATGAAGCCGATCACGATGCCGCCGCCGATGCCGACATTGCCGGCCGCCGGCGTGATCGCCACCAGGCCCGCGACGGCGCCCGAAGCGGCACCCAGCATCGAGGCCTTGCCGCGCATCAGCGCTTCACCGATGGACCAGGCCAGCACCGCGGCGGCCGTGGCGAACAGGGTGTTGATGAAGGCCAGGGCGGCGTAGCCGTTGGCTTCGAGCGCCGAGCCGGCGTTGAAGCCGAACCAGCCCACCCACAGCAGCGCGGCACCGACCATGGTCAGCGTCAGGCTGTGAGGCGCCATCGACTCCTTGCCGTAGCCCACGCGCTTGCCGACCATGTAGGCACCCACCAGGCCCGCCACGGCGGCATTGATGTGCACCACCGTGCCGCCGGCGAAGTCGAGCGCGCCCGATTGCCAGATGTAGCCGGCCTTGGCGTTCATCGCATCGACCACGTCCTTGCCCGAGTAGGCGTCCGGGCCCATCCAGAACCACACCATGTGCGCGATCGGCGCATAGCTGAAGGTGAACCAGATGGCGGTGAACAGCAGCACGGCCGAGAACTTGATGCGCTCGGCGAAGGCGCCGACGATCAGGCAGCAGGTGATGCCGGCGAAGGTGGCCTGGAAGGCCGCGAACACGATCTCGGGGATGTAGACCCCCTTGCTGAAGGTGGCGCCGTTGGCAAAGGTGCCGGCGACGTTGTCCCAGACGCCCTTCATGAAGACCCGGTCGAAGCCGCCGATGAAGGCATTGCCCTCGGTGAAGGCCAGGCTGTAGCCGTAGATGGCCCACAGCACGACGATCAGCGAGAAGGTGACCATCACCTGCATCAGCACCGACAGCATGTTCTTGCTGCGCACCAGGCCGCCGTAGAACAGGGCCAGGCCGGGTACGGTCATCATGATGACGAGCAGCGTGGACAGCATCATCCAGGCGGTGTCGCCCTTGTTGGGCACCGGAGCCGGCGCCGCAGCCGGCTCCGACGCGGCCTCGGCGGCCGGCGCGGCGGCGGCAGGCTCGGAGGCCGCGGGTGCCGCCTCCGGCGCGCTCGCTTCGGCGACGGGTGCGGACGCGGCGTCCTGCGCAAACGTGGTCCCCGCAAAGCCCATGACCGCGAGGCCCAGGGCGAGGGAAGCAATCAGCTTTCTCATGGTGTGTGAATCTCTTGTGGTGTTCGTGTGTCGGCCTGCGTGGGTTTCGTCAGGCAGCGCGCTTCAGCGATTCAAAGAGCGTCCTTGCCGGTCTCCCCGGTACGGATGCGAACCACTTGCTCCAGCGCGGAGACAAAAATCTTGCCGTCGCCGATCTTGCCGGTGCGTGCCGACGACTCGATCGCCTCGATGACCCGGTCGACCAGCGCATCGTCGATGGCGGCCTCGATCTTCACCTTGGGCAGAAAGTCGACCACATACTCGGCGCCGCGGTACAGCTCGGTGTGGCCCTTCTGGCGGCCGAAGCCTTTGACTTCCGTCACTGTGATGCCCTGTACGCCGATGGCGCTCAGGGCTTCACGCACTTCATCAAGCTTGAAGGGCTTGACGATGGCGGTCACCATCTTCATGGTTTGTTTCTCCGTCTGGGTGTAGGGGGCGGGGGCGAATTCGCAACCGCATTTGCAGCTTCCGTGCCATGCCGGTGTCCATACCGGTGCCGAGAGCCCTCTTTCAGCCTCGTCCGCCAAACCGGCACACCGTGCAATTTGCACCAATCGCGCACGCCTTGGCATTGAAGCACCAAACTGGTGCCTATTTCGCAACCGCTTGCGCGAAAGGGCCCGCCACAATGTGTCCCGACCGCGCCGGCACACGCACCGCCGCGGCAGCAATCACCAGGCGGGAGGCCTCACCGATGACATTGGCAGTGGTCCACAGCCGAGCCCTCGACGGCTTGTCGGCGCCCGAGGTGCGGGTGGAAGTGCACCTGGCCAACGGCCTGCCCAGCTTCACGCTGGTGGGCCTGGCCGATACCGAGGTCAAGGAGGCGCGCGAGCGCGTGCGCGCCGCGCTAGCGCAAAGCGGCTTCGGCTTTCCCCACAACCGCCGCATCACCGTCAACCTGGCGCCGGCCGACCTGCCGAAGGAATCCGGCCGCTTCGACCTGCCGATCGCGCTCGGCATCCTCGCCGCCCAGGGCACGATCGACCACAACCGCCTTGCAGGCTACGAGTTCGCCGGCGAACTCTCGCTGGCCGGCGAGCTCAGGCCGGTGCGCGGCGCCCTGGCCCTGGCGCTGGCCGCCCGCCAGGGCGAACACCGGCGCGCGCTGGTGCTGCCGGCCACCAGCGCCGCGGAAGCCGCCCGGGTCGGCGGGCTGGACATCCGCACCGCCAGCCACCTGGGCGAGGTCGTGCAGACGCTGCTGCCTGATTCGACCGACAGCCTGCGCCGCGCCCGGCCGCTGGAGAGCCCGGCGGCGGCAGCCACCACCGACCTGCGCGACATCAAGGGCCAGGCCGCCGCAAAGCGTGCGCTGGAGGTGGCCGCGGCGGGCGCGCACAGTCTGCTGCTGGTCGGCCCGCCAGGCACCGGCAAGTCGATGCTGGCGCAGCGCCTGCCCGGCCTGCTGCCGGCGATGAGCGAAGACGAAGCGCTGGCCAGCGCGGCACTGCAGAGCATCTCGATAGGCGGCTTCGACCCGGCCCACTGGTGCGCCAGACCGGTGCGCACGCCCCATCACAGTGCAAGCGCGGTCGCGCTGGTGGGTGGCGGCTCGCCGCCGCGGCCCGGCGAAATCTCGCTGGCGCACGGCGGGATTCTCTTTCTGGACGAATTGCCCGAGTTCCCCCGCGCCGCGCTGGAGGCCTTGCGCGAACCGCTGGAGACCGGCCACATCACGATCTCGCGCGCCGCCCGACAAGCCCAGTACCCCGCCCGCTTCCAATTGGTGGCCGCGATGAACCCCTGCCCCTGCGGCTGGCTGGGCGCTTTTGCCGCCACCGGCCGCACATGCCGCTGCTCGCCGGAGCTGATCGGCCGCTACCAGGGCCGCCTCTCCGGCCCGCTCATCGACCGCATCGACATGCAGGTCGAGGTGCCCGCGATCAGGGCCGCCGAACTGATGGGCCAGGCCGACGGCGAAACCACCGCCGCCGTCGCCGCCCGCGTCCAGCGCGCCCGGGACCGCCAGTGGGCGCGCCAGCAGCAGGTCAACAGCCAGATCCCGGCCGGCGAGCTGGACGCCCGCATCGGTCTGGACGACGCCGCCGCACAGTTTCTGCAAACCGCCGCCGGCCGGCTCGCCTGGTCGGGCCGCAGCCTGCACCGGGTGATGAAGCTGGCGCGCACGATTGCCGACCTGGCGGCCAGCGACGCGGTGCTCACCGCCCACGTGGCGGAGGCCATCCAGTACCGGCGAGCATTGCCGGAGCGCTGAGCGCCGTCGCCTCGAACGGCGCGCCGCCCGCCAGGCCGGGCGCGCTCGCCGAGCACCGCCTTACCGAGGCGTCACCGCCAACCTCTGGCGCGCCGCCGCCGACATCGCCCGACGCCCCGCCGAATCGCCCGCCCAGCGGGTGATCGCCTCGACCCAGGCGGCCGGCGACCCGGGCAGCAGCACGCCATCGACGCCGTCGCGCACATGGCCGGCGTAGGGGGGCAGGTCGCTGTAAAGCCCGATCGCACCCATGCGGGCGTGGTCGAAGAACTTCACCGGGCCGCGGCCCGCGTTGAAGTGGCCGGGCAGCAAGGGCGCCAGGCCGATGTCGGCCGGATGGCTGGCGCTGTAGGCCAGGTAGTTGTCCCAGCGCATCGGGTGCAGCACGGCAACCCGCGGCAGGTCGCGGTAGAGGCGGTTGACGCTCAAGTCGCCGAACAGCTCGAAGTGGGTGTCGCGCCGCGCCGCCTGCACCTCGGCAACCACCTTGCGCAGCCACTCGATCTCGCGGCTGTGCGAAGCGGTGCCGTGGTAGACGATCTTCACGCCGGGCTGCGGGGTCCACAGCCCCGGCGGCGGCGCGAGCGGCAGCACCCGGGGCGACAAGGCGGCGTACTTGCGGCCCAGCGCCTCGGTGGACATCCACCACTGAGCGCCCATGCGCTCGGCCCAGCGCTGGTGGTCGGTGGCGAGCGTGCGGATCTTGCGCGCGTAGGGCGCCGCCAGCTCCGCCAGCGCGGCCGGGTCGAGCAGGTCGTCGTCGAGAAACCAGGCCAGGCCAGAGAGGTCGGCGCGTTGCCGCTCGATCGCGCGCTTCCAGGCGGCGTGCAGGTAGCGCAGCACCACGACGAAGTCGCCGACTTCGAGCTGGCCGGTGCGGGGGGGCAGGCGCACGTCCAGCCGCAGCACCGGTACGCCCTGCGTCGCCAGCCAGGGGTGCAGGATGTAGTCGCCGCTGGGCGTGGCCCCCTCCTCCAGCACGACGATGCGGCGCGCCTGGCTCAACGGCAAAGCCGGCGGCAATGGCACGCCGGCGCTGCCGGGCAGCAGGCGGCGCCACATCAGCGCGCGACGCCGGGTTGGCAGGCCGGCGCCGTCATACCACTTGCCCCATCTGCCGGCTCAGCAGCGCGCGCCAGCGCGGCAGGCACACCTGATGCAGGTCGCAGCGCTCGACGGCGGTCTGCCGGGCGGCGGCGCGCAACGCGCCGTCGTGGCCGCGCCGCTCCAGCACGCCGACGACGGCCTCCGCGAGCCCCTGCGGGTCGAAAAAGTCCACCAGCGTGCCGTTGACGCCGTCCTCCAGATAGTCCATCACCGGCGCCGTGCGGCTGCCGATCACGTGGCAGCCGGCGCTCATCGCCTCCAGGCAGCTCCACGAGAGCACGAAGGGATAGGTCAGGTAGACATGGGCGGCCGACACCTGCAGCAGTTGCAAGAAGCGCGCATAGGGCAGCTGGCCGAGGAAGTGCACGCGGGAGAGATCGAGGCGGTCTTTGACCTCGTCGAGGAAGCGCTGCTTCCAGGTCGTGCCGGCGGGCGCGGCGGCGCCGTAGCTGACGCCGTCGGCGCCCACGATCAGGATCTGCGCCTGCGGCGCCCGGCGCAGCACCTCGGGCAGCGCCCGCATGAAGCTGTGGTAGCCGCGGTAGGGTTCGAGGTTGCGGTTGACGAAGGTCACCACCGGGTCGCCGGGCGCGAGCTCCAGCCCGGCCTGCGGCAGCGCAAAGCGGGCCGTCGGATCGGGCCGCACCTGCCTGGTGTCTATGCCGTCGAAGATCACGTCCAGCTTGGTGCGAAAGCCCGCAGGCAGCCGGGAGGCCTGCCAGGGTGTCGGCACGACCCCGTGGTCCATCGCCAGCAGGGCTTCCACCAGCGCCAGGTTCTTCATGCGGTGGCGCAGGCTGGCGTCCAGCGTGGGCAGGCCGAATTCGGGGTCGAAGCCGAAGTCGGCCCCGGCCGTGCCGTAGAAGAACTCCAACAGGCACAGCAGCCGCGCACGCGGGAACACGTCCTTGGCGAAGAGCGCCTCGCCCCAGCCGGGGTTGGCGATCACCAGCTCCGGCACGAAGCCGTCGGCTGCGAGCTTCAGCATCGCGGCGGCACAGGCCTCGCCGCGCAGGACTTTACTTTCTGATTCACGTAACAGCGGGTGGGTCTCCTTGGCCGCCGGCCGCTTGATCGTGTAGACGTGTTTTTCAACCCCCGGCGGCACCGCACCGTCGCGCAGCGCCAACGCCTTGACCCGGTGGCCGGAGGCGGCCAACGCCGGGGCCAGATGCCGGAACTGGCCGGGGAAGTTCTGGTGCAGGAAGAGGATGTTCATGCGGGCTGAGCGGGCGCCGCAGGCTGCGGGCTGGCAGGCATTGTGCTATCGGAGCCGACGCTCCCCGGCCGCACGGCAGGCTGGATTTGGGCGGATGTCGCCCAAGGCACTTGACGGGCATTCGGTTCCCGCGTATGCGGCATTCGGCGGCTGAACACAATCAAATATCTTCAAGATTCAGGACCAGATGGGGCTTCACAAAGTGCACGGATGCGTCGATGTCAAAGGCGGCGCCTATGCTGTCGTATAGAGTCCCGGGTTGCTGGCGACCGGGCGGAGGGCCTGGGCGCCGCATCGGCGCTGTTCGTTGTAGTGCACCGATGATGGTCGACAAGCTTTGATGGATTCATGAAACGCACTTCCTGGCAGATTCAGCGAGCCGTCATCTTTGCGCTCGTGGTACGCGAGCTGCAGACCCGCTTCGGCGGGCGTCTGATCGGCCTGTTCTGGGTCATCGCCGAGCCCATGGTTCACATCAGCATCATCCTGTTGATACGCGTGGTGCTGCGCCAGCGCTTTTCGGGCGTGATGCTGGACTCGGCGGTCTACCTGACGGTCGCGATGATCCCGTTCTTC
>DATHWJ010000019.1:0-1503 GCA_035460745.1 Ideonella sp.
CGACGCCACCGAGATGGGCCACGCGGTCGAGGCCGTGCGGCGCCACGCGCTGGGGCGGCCCGACGTGGGCTTCGCGGTCTGGCACGAAGGCCGGCTGATCGTGCAGTGGCGCCGCGCCAGCCACGAGCAGCGCATGGCCGACGTGCTGGGCGCCGACTTCGTCGAGCAGAGCCGCTACCTCGACCAGCAGGCCGGCCCGCTGCGCCTGATCGGCCGCATCGGGCTGCCGGAGGCGGCGCGGGCCCGGGCCGACCACCAGTACGCCTACGTCAACGGCCGCTACGTGCGCGACAAGCTGATCGGCCACGCACTGCGCAGCGCCTACGAAGACGTGCTGCACGGCCAGCGCCAGCCGGCCTACGTGCTCTTCATCGACATCGAGCCGACGCGGGTGGACGTCAACGTGCACCCGACCAAGATCGAGGTGCGCTTTCGCGAATCCGGCGAGGTCTACCAGTCGGTGCGGCGGGCGGTGGACGCGGTGCTGTCGGTGCCCGGCGGCGCTGCGCCTATCCGGCCCATCGCGGGCAACGCCGCCGCCGAATCGTCTGCTGCCACCACCGCCGCGCGGACCCCGCCCGCACTCACCCCGCTGGACGGCTACGCCGGCCCGTCAAGCCCGTCAAGCCCCTTCGCCGGCCTGCCGCCCACCGCGCACCAGCAGCGCCTGAGCCTGGCCGACCTCTCGGTGCTCTATGCCCGCGAGGCGCCAGGGCCCTGGCAGACCGGCGCGGCCGGGAGCGCGCCGCCGCCCTGGGCCGCACCCGCTTCGCAGCAGGCCGGCCTGCCCGGTGCCGGGCCGGTGCTGGACGAGACACAGGCGTGGCCGCTGGGCCGTGCGCTCGCGCAGCTGCACGGCGTCTATGTGCTGGCGCAGAACGCCCAGGGCCTGGTGATCGTCGACATGCACGCGGCCCACGAGCGCATCGTCTACGAGCGGCTCAAGGCAGCGGCCCGCGAGGCCACGCTGGCCTCGCAGCCGCTGCTCATCCCCGCCACCTTCGCCGCGACCCACACCGAGGTCGCCACCGCCGAGGCCCGCCACGCCGACCTGCTCGCCCTCGGGCTGGACATCAGCCCGCTGGGTCCGACCACGCTGGCCGTGCGCGCCCGCCCGGCCGCCCTGCCCGACGCCGACCCGGTCGAGCTCGCCCGCTCGGTGCTGCAGGAGCTGGGCGAGCTGGCCGAGGCCGACGCCGGCCGCCTGATAGAGCGCGCCCGCGACGACCTGCTGGCAACCATGGCCTGCCACGGCGCCGTGCGCGCCAACCGCCGCCTGACCATCGAAGAGATGAACGCCCTGCTGCGCCAGATGGAAGCCACCGAGCGCGCCGACCAGTGCAACCACGGCCGCCCGACCTGGCGCCAGCTCGCGATGAAAGAGCTGGACGCGCTGTTCCTGCGCGGGCGCTGAGCTTGCCCCCGCGCCCCCTCCACACGGTGTCCCCCCGACGCCCCATGAAAGACCCCGGATGCGCTCCGACCGCGACATAAAACGCATCC
>DATHWJ010000020.1:0-2848 GCA_035460745.1 Ideonella sp.
TTCGGGCTCGGCCAGGGCCTCGTCGTGATGGCGCTCGCGCTGGCGCTGGACAACCCGCACGAGCTGCTGCCGCACATCACCCTGCCGCCGCCCTCGCGGACGGTGCGTCAGTCGCGCCGCGACTTCACGCCCGCCGAGGCGCTGCGCCAGCCGGTGTTCTGGGTGATGTACGCGATCTTCGTGCTCGTCGCCGCCGGCGGGCTGATGGCCACCGCGCAGCTCGCGCCCATCGCGAGGCAGTTCGGCATCGCCGACGTGCCGGTGGAACTCTTCGGCCTCGTGCTGCCGGCGCTCACCTTCGCGCTGGCGCTGGACCGCGTGCTCAACGGCGCGACGCGGCTCGTCTTCGGCTGGGTGTCCGACCGCATCGGCCGCGAGCCGACGATGCTCGTGGCCTTCCTGCTCGAGGCCCTGGCCATCTTCGCGCTGAGCCGATCCGGCGCGCACCCGCTGGTGTTCGTGCTGCTCACGGGCCTCGTCTTCTTCGCCTGGGGCGAGATCTACAGCCTGTTCCCCTCGACCTGCGCCGACACCTTCGGCTCCAAGTACGCCGCCACCACCGCGGGCCTGCTGTACACGGCCAAGGGGACGGCCTCGCTGCTGGTGCCGCTGTCCAGCCTGCTGGCCACGGCCGTCGGCGACTGGCATGCGGTGTTCGCGATCGCCAGCGGCATGAGTGCCGCCGCAGCCCTGCTGGCCTGGTTCGTCCTGCGCCCGATGCGCCACCGCCTGATGAACGGCCACCGGGGGCCTGTCGACGCGATGGGAAGCCCCGCGCCGGGGCCCGGCCGGCCCTAGGCCCCGGCCTTGGCCAGACGCGCGTCGGCGCGCCGCGACAGCCGACACAGCGTCTCCGCCGACAGGTTCAGGTGCGAGGCCAGGTCCTTCTGCACCAGGCGGCCGACGAGATTCGGCTGCCGGCGCGAGAACGCGTCCACGCGCGCCTGCGCGTCGAGCAGCAGCAGGCCCACGGCGTGGTCGACCAGCGTCTGGCCGAGCGCCACGACGCGGTCGTGGAAGGCCTGCTGCGCCCGCGGGTGCCGCGCGAGGAAGGCGGACCATTCGCCCATCGACAGCGACGCGACGCAGCCGCTGGCCGCGCAGACCACGGCGTAGGCCACGGCGTCGCCCCGGCGCCAGGCGTCGTAGCAGGTCTCGAAGTCGCCCTCCCCGGCGAAGCGCAGGGTCATCTCGCGCCCTTGCGGGCTGGAGACCGTGCGCTTGAGCAGGCCCTCGAGCACGAAGAAATGGCGCAGCTCGCGGCCGCCCTGCTCGAGCAGGCATTCGCCGCGGTGCGCGTCCTGGATCACCAGCAGCTCGGCGAGTTCGGTGAAGGCCGCCTCGTCGAGCTCGGCCAGCAGCGGATGCCGCGTGAGTTGCAGGCGCAGGGAGTGGCGTCGCGAATGGCTCGACAGAAGCTGCTTCATGCGAAGCGACTCTAGGGGCCGCGACACGCCGCGCATTCACCGGAAGGTCACCGCCCGCGTGCGCCTTCATGCACGAACCGGAGGTGACGAAGGTCACGCCGACCGTGCGGGAAAACGGCTATGCGCGTTCTTGGAAAGTTGACTCGCGTCAAGAGAAATCCGGGCCCCGGGAAAGACATTGGACCGGCACCCGACAGCCACCGTCGCCGCTGTCGCGCAGCCCAGGAGACACCCGTCATGAGCCAAGCCCACTCTGCCCTTTCAACGTCCGCCCAAAGCGCAAGCAGTCCTCAATTCCGATGGGGACAGCTCCTGATGGGCGTCATCTGCATGGCGATGATCGCCAACCTGCAGTACGGATGGACGCTGTTCGTCAATCCGATCTCGGAGAAGTTCGGCTGGACGCGCGCCGCGATCCAGGTGGCCTTCACCATCTTCGTCCTCACGGAAACCTGGCTCGTGCCGATCGAGGGCTACCTCGTCGACAAGTTCGGGCCGCGTCCCGTCGTGCTCGGCGGCGGCCTGCTGTGCGGCCTCGGCTGGGTGCTGAACTCGCACGCCGAGACGCTGACCATGCTCTACTTCGCCGCCGCCGTCAGCGGCATCGGCGCCGGCGCCGTCTACGGCACCTGCGTCGGCAACGCCCTGAAGTGGTTCCCCGACCGTCGGGGCCTGGCCGCGGGACTGACCGCCGCCGGCTTCGGCGCCGGATCGGCCATCACCGTGCTGCCGATCACGATGGTGATCAAGTCGCAGGGCTACGAGGCCGCCTTCCTGTACTTCGGCATCGGCCAGGGCCTGATCGTGATGCTGATCGCGCTGGCGCTGGCCAATCCGAACAAGTACGTGAAGAAGAGCAGCGCGGGGGCTTCGCACCTGGCGCAAAGCCGCCGCGACTACAGCCCTGGCGAGGTGCTGCGCAAGCCCGTGTTCTGGGTCATGTACCTGATGTTCGTGATGGTTGCCGCCGGCGGCCTGATGGCCACCGCGCAGCTCGCGCCGATCGCCAAGGACTTCAAGATCGCCGACGTGCCGGTCAACCTGATGGGCATCGTCCTGCCGGCCCTGACCTTCGCGCTGACGATCGACCGCGTGCTCAACGGCCTGACCCGCCCGTTCTTCGGCTGGGTGTCGGATCGCATCGGCCGCGAGCCGACGATGTTCATCGCCTTCGCGTTCGAGGCCGTGGGGATCCTGGCGCTGTACCAGTTCGGCTCCAACCCGATCGCCTTCGTGCTGCTGACCGGCCTGGTGTTCTTCGCCTGGGGCGAGATCTACAGCCTGTTCCCCTCGACCTGCGCCGACACCTTCGGCTCGAAGTACGCCGCCGCCAACGCCGGCATGCTCTACACGGCCAAGGGCACCGCCGCGCTGCTCGTGCCGCTGTCCAGCGTGCTGATGACCGCCACCGGCAGCTGGCA
>DATHWJ010000021.1:0-25602 GCA_035460745.1 Ideonella sp.
TGGTGTCTACGCTGATGATGGGCAGGCCGCTTTCGGCCAGCATCTTCTTGCCGAGGTCTTCGTTGGTGCCCTTCATGCGCACCACCAGCGGCACGCTCAGGTTCACTGCTTTGCACGCGGCGATCACGCCTTCGGCGATGGTGTCGCACTTCATGATGCCGCCGAAGATGTTGACCAGGATGCCTTTGACGCTCTTGTTCTTGAGCATGATCTTGAAGGCCTCGGTGACCTTCTCGGCGGTAGCGCCGCCGCCCACGTCGAGGAAGTTGGCCGGCTCGCCGCCGAACAGCTTGATGGTGTCCATCGTGGCCATGGCCAGGCCGGCGCCGTTGACCAGGCAGCCGATGTTGCCGTCCAGGCTGATGTAGGCCAGGTCGAACTTGCTGGCCTCGACCTCGGCCGGGTCTTCTTCGTCGAGGTCGCGGTAGGCGACGATCTCGGGGTGGCGGAACAGCGCGTTGGCGTCGAAGTTGAACTTCGCGTCCAGCGCCTTGATGTTGCCGTTGCCTTCCAGGATCAGCGGGTTGATCTCGGCCAGCGAGGCGTCGGTCTCCATGTAGCAGCGGTAGAGCTTCTTCAGCACGTCCTTGGCCTGGGCCTGCGAGGCGGCGGGCACGCCGATGCCGCTGGCCAGCTCCTGCGCCTGGTCGTCGGTCAGGCCGAGGGCCGGGTCGACGAAGACCTTGATGATCTTCTCGGGCGTGGCGTGGGCGACTTCCTCGATGTCCATGCCGCCTTCGCTGGAGGCCATCACGGCGACCTTCTGGGTAGCCCGGTCGGTCAGCGCAGCGACGTAATACTCCTTCTTGATGTCGGCGCCTTCTTCGACGAGCAGGCGGCGCACCTTCTGGCCTTCGGCGCTGGTCTGGTGGGTGATCAGCTGCATGCCCAGGATCTGGCCGGCCAGGGCCTTGACCTCGTCGGCCGAGCGCGCGAGCTTGACGCCGCCGCCCTTGCCGCGCCCACCGGCGTGGATCTGCGCCTTCACGACCCAGACGTTGCCGCCCAGCTTCTGCGCAGCTTCGGTGGCCTCTTGCACGGTGAAGGCCGGGTAGCCGCGCGGCACCGGCACGTCGAACTGGCGCAGGATTTCCTTGCCTTGGTATTCGTGAATCTTCATGGGAGGTCTTTTCTGGAGTTCAGGGCGAGACGGGAGGGGGAGGAGAAACGGAAACGGGGTCGCCGGATCGCCCCGGCGGGTGTTCGGGGTGCAAGCGGACCTGCCCGGAAACGGCATCGGGGCGCGGCGGCTCGCCGGTTGGCGTCGCCGGGTCGCGATTTTGCGACAGTTTGGCGCTCCCGGGGTGGGCTTGGGCAGGGCGAGCGCCCGGCGCGGTATCGGCGGACGGCTGCGGCTGGTACCAGCGGGGGTAGTGCAGGCGCACCACCTCGCCCTCGCTGACGAGGGCATGGCAGCGGTCGATCTGGAAGGGCTTATGGTCGCCCTGGCCGTGCGTGTCGATGACGTCGCCGGCAAAAGCCTGCACCACCGCCGTCGGCAGCACGTCGGCCAGCTCGGTCAGGTGGGTGCAGCCGCGCGCGCCGCCCACCAGTTCGCGCACGGCCCGCTTGAAACCGGACATCAGGTTCAGGCCGGTGAGCAATGAATAGGTGTCGCCGTGCTGATCACAGTGCCCGGGATAGGGCATGGACAGAGATTCCGCACCAGCTTCAAGGATATTGAAGCGCTCGTCGATGACCAGCCGCAGCAGCAGGTCGTGGATGGGCTGGCCCGCGGGGCGGATGCCGGCGACGTTGTGCGAGTCGCGCGTCTTGACGTCGGAAACCTCGGCGTCGATCTCCCACAAGCCGTCGCCGCGCGAATACGCCTGCACGCTGATGGCGCGGCGGTGTTTGAGTTGGCGGGTTTCGGCGGCGCGGGGCAGCGGCATGTGACTCTGGCCGGTGGCAGCGGCGCAGCAGTGACGGCAGGGAGCGCAAGACTCCCGGTTCCGCCCCTACGACGTCAGGGATCGAGCGATTTTTGACTGTAACACGCGTGCTGCGGCGCAACATACGTGAACACCGCAGCGCAAGGGGCGCCGCGAGAGACCTCGAAGAGCGGGCGACAGGCCCTCAGTCTTGCTCGCGGCCACCGACGACGCGCCAGACCACCTCGGCCGCAAAACCCCGGCTGGCGAGGAAGCGGGCCTGCTTGGCCCGGCCGGCGGCGTCGGCGGCCAGCTCGCCGAACTTGCGGCGCCAGACCTCGCGGGCGCGCTCAAACTCGGTGTTGCGCAGCTGCTGCGCGGTCTCGGCGTCGAGTGTCACGCCCAGCCGCGCCAGCTCCTGCTTGATACGGGCCTGGCCGTGGCGGCCGGCGCGCGCGTTGACGCGGCTCTCGGCGAAGCGGCTGTCGCTGAGGTACTTCTGCGCCTCCAGCCAGTCGAGCACGGCGTCGATCTCGCCGCTGGGGTCGGGCGCTTCATGGTCGTCGAACACCGGTGCGGCAGCGGGCGCCGCTGCGGGCCGCAAAAACGCCAGCTCGAAGTCGTCACCGGCACCGGCACCGGCACCTGCACCTGCACTGGCCTGGCTGCGCAGCGCCTCGGCCGCCGCGAGCGCGCGCTTGCGGGCATGGGCCAGCAGCTTGCCTCGCAGCTCGGCACGGCTGTGTTCGCGCCGGGACAACAGGGCCAGGGCCTGGCCCTTGAGACTGAGCAGGGGGCGCTTCATCGGGAAGGCCGAAAAAGCCGAAAAAACCAGGCAGGGCCGTCACCGCGGTCCGGGCGCTCTACCGCCACCCGGCCGCGGCTGCAGCGCCAACTCAGCCGGCGACGATCTCGCTGGCCATCAGCGGCACGCCCATGGCTTCCCGCACGCGGTTTTCGATCTCGCGCGCCAGGTCGGGGTTCTCGCGCAGGAACTCGCGCGAGTTGTCCTTGCCCTGGCCGATCTTTTCGCCCTTGTAGGAGTACCAGGCGCCGGCCTTGTCGACGATCTTGGCGGCCACGCCGAGGTCGATCACCTCGCCCTCGCGGCTGATGCCCTCGCCGTAGAGGATGTCGAACTCGGCTTCCTTGAAGGGCGGTGCGACCTTGTTCTTGACGACCTTGACGCGGGTTTCGTTGCCGATGACGTCTTCGCCCTTCTTGATCGAGCCGATGCGGCGGATGTCCAGCCGCACCGAGGCGTAGAACTTCAATGCATTGCCGCCGGTGGTGGTCTCGGGGCTGCCGAACATCACGCCGATCTTCATGCGGATCTGGTTGATGAAGATGACCATGCAGTTGGACTTGTTGATCGAGCCGGTCAGCTTGCGCAACGCCTGGCTCATCAAACGGGCCTGCAGGCCGGGCAGCGAGTCGCCCATCTCGCCTTCGAGCTCGGCCTTGGGGGTCAGCGCGGCGACCGAGTCGACGACGATCAGGTCGACCGCCCCCGAACGCACCAGCGAATCGACGATCTCGAGGGCCTGCTCGCCGGTGTCGGGCTGGCTGATCAGCAGGTCGGGCAGGTTGACGCCCAGCTTTTGCGCGTACTGGGCGTCGAGCGCGTGCTCGGCATCGATGAAGGCGGCGACGCCGCCCTGCTTTTGCATCTCGGCCACCACCTGCAGCGTCAGCGTGGTTTTGCCCGAGGATTCGGGGCCGTAGATCTCGACCACCCGGCCGCGCGGCAGGCCGCCGACGCCGAGCGCGATGTCCAACCCCAGCGAGCCGGTGGAAACGACCTGGATGTCCTCGATCTTTTCGCCGTCGGCCAGGCGCATGATCGAGCCCTTGCCGAATTGTTTTTCGATCTGCGACAGGGCCGCTTGCAGGGCCTTGGCTTTTTCGGGACTGAGTGTGGCTTTGACGGGGGCGTCCATGGGTATCTCCTGAGCAATGGCGGCGATTATGGCAGAAGCTGGATATTCGTACAGTGCCTGATCTGCGTCAATCTGGCGCCAGCCCCGGTTCGTAAAATTCGCCACATCGGACCGTTCGATCCGGCTCCAAGGAGACAAGCTCGATGCGCATTCTGATTGCCGAAGACGACCAGGTCCTGGCCGATGGCCTGCTGCGCTCGCTGCGCGGTGCGGGCTATGCGGTCGACCAGGTCGGCAGCGGGACCGAGGCCGACGCGGCGCTGGCCTCGCACGAGTTCGACCTGCTGATCCTTGATCTGGGCCTGCCGCGGCTGCACGGCCTGGAGGTGCTGCGCAAGCTGCGCGGGCGCGGCTCGGCGATGCCGGTGCTGATACTCACCGCGGCCGACTCGGTGGAGCAGCGCGTCAAGGGGCTGGACCTGGGCGCCGACGACTACATGGCCAAGCCGTTTTCGCTGCAGGAGCTGGAGGCACGGGTGCGCGCGCTGACCCGGCGCGGCCTGGGCACGGCCTCCAGCATCATCAAGCACGGGCCGCTGAGCTTCGACGCCACCGGCCGCGTGGCCTACATCAACGAGCAGATGATCGAGCTCTCGGCGCGCGAGATCAGCCTGCTGGAGGTGCTGCTGCAGCGCGCCGGCCGCCTCGTCAGCAAGGACCAGCTGGTGGCCCGGCTGTGCGAGTGGGGCGAAGAGGTCAGCAACAACGCGATCGAGGTCTACATCCACCGGCTGCGCAAGAAGATAGAGCAGGGCCCGATCCGCATCGCCACGGTGCGCGGCCTGGGCTACTGCCTCGAGAAGGTGCCGTCGTAGAGGTGCCGGGCGGCTATGCTGCCGCGGTGGTCAATCCCCCCGCCCCTCGCGAGCAGCGCTCTCTCTTCGGCGAGATCCTCGACTGGATGCTCGCGCCGCTGCTGCTGCTGTGGCCGATGAGCGTGGCGCTGACCTGGCTGGTGGCGCAGAACATCGCCGCGCGGCCCTACGACCGCGACCTTGGCCAGCTGACCCGCATGGTCTCGCGGCAGATGCTGAGCGAAGCCGCGGCCCGCCGCGAAGGCCCGCTGCGCCTGCCGGAAGCCGCGGCGACGCTGCTGCGCAGCGACGACGTCGACCGCATCTACTTCCAGGTGCGCTCGGCCGGCGGCGACCTGCTGGCGGGCGACGCCGAGGTGCCGCCGCCCGACGGCGAGGCCGGCCCGGTGGACGAACTGCGCTTTCGCGACGACGCGATCCAGAACGAGCCGGTGCGCGTGGCCAGCCTGCGGCTGCCGGTGGCCGACGACACGCCGGGCGCGATCGCCTTCGTGCAGGTCGCCGAGACGCTGGACAAGCGCTCGCGGCTGGCGACCGAAATCATCAAGGGCGTGATACTGCCGCAGTTCGTGATCCTGCCGCTGGCGGTGCTGCTGGTCTGGTTTGCGCTGGCGCGCGGCATCGCGCCGCTGAACCAGCTGCAGCAGCGCATCCGCCAGCGCGAGAGCCACGACCTGAGCCCCATCGACGAACACGACGCGCCGGAGGAGGTGGGGCCGCTGGTGCGCTCGATCAACGACCTGCTGGCCCGGCTGGACCAGTCGATGGGCAGCCAGAAACACTTCCTGGCCGACGCGGCCCACCAGCTCAAGACCCCGCTGGCGGGCCTGCGCACCCAGGCCGAACTGGCCCAGCGCGAGATCGACGCCGGCGGCGACCCGCTCTCGGTCAAGCGCTCGCTGCAGCAGATCGCCCGCTCCAGCCAGCGCGCCGCCCACATGGTCAACCAGCTCCTGGCGATGGCCCGCGCCGAGGACGACGAGCAGGCCCGCCGCCAGCAGACCTTCAACCTGGCACGGCTGGCGACCGACACGGTGCAGGAGTTCGTGCCGCGCGCGCTCGACAAGCGCATCGACCTGGGCTACGAGGGGCCGGACAACAGCGCCGACGCCCCGCGCGTGGCCGGCCAGCCGACCCTGGTGCGCGAGATCATCCGCAACCTGGTCGACAACGCGCTGCACTACACGCCCGACGGCGGCACGGTGACAGTGCGCATCATGGCCGACCCCTTCGGCCAGGTGGTGGTGCTGCAGGTCGAGGACAACGGCCCCGGCATCCCGGAGGCCGAGCGCGAGCTGGTCTTCCAGCCCTTCTACCGGGCGCTGGGCACCAACGTCGATGGCAGCGGCCTGGGGCTGGCCATCGTCAAGGAGATCGCCGACCGGCACGGCGTGCAGATCGTGCTCGAAGCCGCGAAGCACCCGGCCCCCGGCTCCACCGACACCCCCGGCACGATCTTCACGCTGCGCTTCCCACGCGCCCCCACCTGACCGCACAACGCGCCCACCAAGGTTCCGGCGCGGATCCGGCTCCGCCGGTCCGCTGCCGGCGCCCCCTCGGGGGGCAGGGAGCGCCAGCGACCGTGGGGGCCTACATCAACTCTGCATCAGCCGCCGGCTCTTGGCGATGGACATCAGGATGCCCAGCGCCAGCCCCAGCGAGACCATCGCCGTGCCCCCGTAGCTGATGAACGGCAAGGGCACGCCGACGACCGGCAGGATGCCGCTGACCATGCCCATGTTGACGAAGGCATAGCTGAAGAAGCTCAGCGTGATCGAGCCCGCGAGCAGGCGGGCGAACACCGTGGGGCCCTCGGCGGCGATCATCAGGCCGCGCACGATCAGGAAGATGAAGCCCAGCACCAGGCCGAGCGCGCCCAGCAGCCCGAACTCCTCGGCGAAGGCCGCGAAGATGAAGTCGGTGGTGCGCTCGGGGATGAACTCCAGGTGGGTCTGGGTGCCGTTCATGAAGCCCTTGCCGGTGACGCCGCCGGAGCCGATCGCGATCATGCCCTGGATGATGTGGAAACCCTTGCCCAGCGGGTCGGTGGTGGGGTCGAGCAGGGTGCAGACGCGGTGCTTCTGGTAATCGCGCAGGAAGTACCAGCTGACGCCGTCCTGGCAGATCGTCGGCTCCGAGACGATCACCGCGACGATGGCCGCCGCACCCAGCGCCAGCACCGGCACGATCAGCTTCCACGACAGGCCGGCAAAAAAGATCACGTAGAGGCCCGAGGACAGGATCAGCAGCGCCGTGCCCAGGTCGGGCTGCTTCATCACCAGGCCGACCGGCACCAGCAGCAGCGCGCCGGCGACCGCGAAGTCCAGCGTGCGCAGCTGGCCCTCGCGTTTCTGGAACCACCAGGCCAGCATCAGCGGCATCGCGATCTTCAGGATCTCGCTGGGCTGTATCACGATGCCCAGGTTGAGCCAGCGCGTCGCGCCCTTCTTGGTGATGCCGAACAGCATGGTGGCCAGCAGCAGCGCGATACCCAGCGTGTACAGCGGCACCGCCAGCGCCATCAGCCGCTGCGGCGGCACCTGTGCCACCACGAAGAGGATGGCCAGCGCCAGCAGCATGTTGCGGCCGTGGTCGACGAAGCGGGTGCCGTGGTCGTAGCCGGCCGAATACATCGTCATCAGGCCGATGCCGCCGAGCAGCAGCACGGCGAACACCAGCGGCCCGTCGAAGCCCATGAACACGGGCCGCAGGCGCTGCCAGATCGAAGGCCGTTCGAACACGATGCTCATCGGGTCGCTCCAGGGGAGGAGGGCGGCACGGCGCCGGGTGCCGGCACGAACCGCACCGGCATCGCGGCCGCTGGCGGCGGCGCGGGCGGGGCCGAGGCCGCCGGCTCCGGCCCCATCACCGCGACCGGCACCGACAGCCCCGGCCCGGACGGCAAGGCCACGCTGGCGACCGCGCGCGGCGTGCCCGTCGGCGGGCCGGACTGGCCTTTCTGCGTCAACGCGATGTCCTCGACGCTGGGGTACTGGTCCATCAGCACGTAGTCGAAGACACGCCGCGCGATGGGCGCAGCCGCCGCGGCGCCCCAGCCGGCGTTCTCGACGATCAGCGCCAGCGCCAGGCGCGGCGCATCGACCGGCGCAAACGCCACGTAGAGCGAATGGTCGCGCAGGTGCTCGGCGGTGCGCACCGAGCTGTATCTTTCGTTCTGCCGCAGGCCGACCGCCTGCGCGGTGCCGGTCTTGCCGCCGCTCAGGTAGCCCGCGCCGGCGAAGATGCGGGTCGAGGTGCCGGCCACCGTCACGCCGTGCATTGCCTGCAGGATCACGTCCACCTGCTCGCGCTTGAGGTTCAGCGGTTCGATCGCGTCGGCTGGCGCCTTGTGCTTCTCGTGCGTCGTCACGTCTTCGATCTCATGCACCAGGCGCGGCTCGAAGCGCTGGCCGCCGGAGGTCAGCGTGGCCAGCGCGGTGGCCATCTGCAGCATCGTGAAGCTGTTGTAGCCCTGGCCTATGCCCAGCGAGATGGTCTCGCCGGCATACCAGCGGCGCTGCTCGGGCTTCCTGTAGGCCTTGCGCTTCCACTCGGTGGAGGGCAGCAGGCCGGTGACCTCGCCCTCCAGGTCGATGCCGGTGCGGCGGCCGAAGCCGAAGGGCGAGAGCTGGTCGTGGATCAGGTCGACGCCCATCTCGTTGGCCAGCGTGTAGTAGTAGACGTTGCTCGACTCGACGATGGAGCGGCGCATGTCCATGATGCCGCCGCGCTCGTTCTCGGGGCTGCCGTAGCGGTGGCCGCCGAACATGAAGAAGCCGGGGTCGTTGACCAGCGTGCCCGGCGTGCGCTTGCCGGCGTTCAGTGCGGCCATCGCCATGAAGGGCTTGAAGGTGGAGCCGGGCGGGTAGGTGCCGCGCAGCGCTCGGTTCAGCAGCGGCCGGTCCATCGATTCGTTGAGCTCGCGCCAGCTGTCGGCGTCGATGCCGTCGACGAACAGATTGGGGTCGAAGGCCGGCTTGGAGACGAAGGCCAGGATCTCGCCGTTGCGCGGGTCCATCGCCACCAGCGCACCGCGCCGGTCGCCGTAGAGCTGCTCGATCATCGCCTGCAGCTTGATGTCTATCGACAGCACCAGCGTATTGCCCGGGGTGGCCGGCTTGCTGTTGAGCCGGCGCACCGCGCGCCCGCCGGCCGAGGTCTCGACCTCCTCGAAGCCGGTGCGGCCGTGCAGCTGGGCTTCGTAGCTCTGCTCCAGCCCCAGCTTGCCGATGTACTCGGTGCCACGGTAGTTGGCCTGGTCTTCGTCCTCCCACTCCTCCATGGCCTGCTTCTCGGCCGTGTTGATGCGGCCGATGTAGCCGATCAGGTGGCTGCCAACCTCGCCGAACGGGTAGCTGCGGAACAGCCGGGCCTTGATCTCGGCGGCAGGGAAACGGTAGCGCTGGGCGATGAAGCGGGCCACCTCCTCGTCGGTCAGCCGGTTGCGGATGGGCAGCGACTCGAAGCTCTTGCTCTCCTCCATCTGGCGCTTGAAGCGGCGCCGGTCGCGTGGCGAGATCTCGATCACCTGGGCTAACGCATCGATGGTGGCCTCCAGGCTGTCGGTCTTGGAGGGCGTGATCTCCAGCGTGTAGGCGGTGTAGTTGGTGGCCACCACGACGCCGTTGCGGTCGACGATGCGCCCGCGGTTGGGCACGATGGGCACCACCGCGATGCGATTGGCCTCGGCGCGGGTGGAGAGTTCGTCGTGGCGCATCACCTGCAGGTAGACCAGCCGCGCCGTCAGCAGGCTGAAGCCGAACAGCACGAACGCCGCCGCCGCGAAGACGCGCAGCCGGAAACGGTCGAGTTCGAGGACGAGGTTCTTGAGTTCGGTCAC
The DNA here is from genome assembly GCA_035460745.1 of Ideonella sp. Taxonomy (GTDB): domain Bacteria; phylum Pseudomonadota; class Gammaproteobacteria; order Burkholderiales; family Burkholderiaceae_C; genus Ideonella. The sequence goes on from DATHWJ010000021.1 coordinate 9,467, forward strand.
GATGCTTCGTGCCTGGGGACCATGAGAAGTTCGGGAGGGGAGCGCGCCGGGCCGGACGCTTTACAACGGTCGATTCTTGTCCGGATCGGGCGGGCGGCGCTGCGGCGCGAGCAACAACCACGCCGCCACCGGCCACAGCAGGCCCTCGAACAGCGGCGCCAGCGCCAGGCCCCAGCCCGGGAAGCTGTCGCCGGCGACCAGCCGCACCAGCAGCGAAACCAGGTGGGCGGCAAAAAACAGCGGCCAGACATGCAGCACCTGCTCGGCCACGCCAAACCACAACAAGCGCCGGTGCATGCTGATCGCGACGAAGCTGAGCAGCGTGTAGGCCAGCGCGTGCTGGCCCAGCAGCGCCCCTTCGTGCACGTCCATCAGCAGGCCGAAGACGAAGGCCGCGCCGACGCCGACGCGGCGCGGCTGGTGCACGTTCCAGAACACCACCACCAGCGCGATGAAGTCCGGCATCGCCGGCACGCGGCCCAGCGGCACCAGGTTCATCGCAAAAGCCACCAGCAGCGTGAACCAGACGAACAGCGGGTTGACCGGCAGCAGCAGTTGGTCGGAGCCCCTCGGCATGATCATGGCGAGACTCCCAGGTTCGGCCTGATCATGGCCAGGCTCCCAGGTTCGGCACGAGCACTACCGGCGCCGGTTGGGTGCAGCATCGTCATCACGGCCGCCCCGTCCGCGACGAAGGCCGCGCCGCCGAGGCCGCTTCCGGCGGGGGCTCGGGCCGCGCCGGCAGCTGCAAGCCCATGGGCTCCAGCACCAGCACATGCCGCACGCCGTCGGGCTGGGCGGCGGGCGCCAGCGCGATGCGAGCGAAGGCCGAGTCGGCGCGCCGGTCAACCTTGGTGACCTTGGCCACCTGCAGCCCGGGCGGGTAGACCCCGTCGACGCCGCTGGTGATCAGCACGTCGCCGACCTGCACGTCGTCGTTGCCCGCCATGAAGCGCAGCTCCATCGCATCGCTGGTGCCATTGCCGAAGGCGGCGCTGCGGTGCTGGGTGCGCGGGTTCAGCACCGGGATCGCGGCGTCCTTGTCGAGCAGCAGCGTGACCTCGGATGAAAGCGGGTAGAGGCGGGTGATCTGGCCCAGCACGCCGGCGTCGTTGATGACCGGCGAGCCGGCCACCACGCCGTGGCGGCTGCCGCGGTCGATGAAGAGCTTGCGCGAAAACGGGTCCGGCGCTTCGTACAGCACCTCGGCCGCCTGCGAGCGCACGGCGATCGCGGGCCGCAGCTCCATCAGCGCGCGCAGGCGGGTGTTCTCCTGCGCCAGCTGGTCGACGCGGGCGGTCTTCTCGGCCTGGGCGACCAGGCGCTCGCGCATGCGGTTCTGGTCGTCCTGCGCCTGCTTCAGGCCTTGCAGGTACTCGCCGGCGTTTTCCCACAGCCGCACCGGCACGTTGAGCGTCTCGACCACCGGCAGCAGCAGCGTCGCCATCGTGGCGCGCAGCGGCTTGATCATCGCGAAGCGCGTGTCCGCCGCCATCAGGAAGACGGCCAGCGCCGAGCACAACACCAGCTTGGTCAGCGCCGAGAGGCCCTGTCGGAAGAACGGTGGGGGGGTGCGGTCAAGGGTGCCGAGTGGCATGGTGCGTCGTCAGGCGCTTGAGGCCCGGCCCGGGCTGCTTACTCGGAGGTGAAGATCGATCCCAGGCGTTCCATGCGCTCCAGCGCCATGCCGCAGCCGCGCACCACGCAGGTCAGCGGGTCTTCGGCCACCAGCACCGGCAGGCCGGTTTCTTCGGCCAGCAGGCGGTCCAGGTCGCGCAGCAGCGCACCGCCGCCGGTCAGCATCATGCCGCGCTCGGCGATGTCGGCGCCCAGCTCGGGAGGGGTCTGCTCCAGCGCGTTCTTCACCGCCGAGACGATCTGGTTCAGCGGGTCGGTGAGCGCTTCCAGGATCTCGTTGGACGAGATCGTGAAGCTGCGCGGCACGCCCTCGGAGAGGTTGCGGCCCTTGACCTCCATCTCCTTGACCTCGGAGCCGGGGAAGGCCGAGCCGATGTTCTTCTTGATCGACTCCGCCGTGGGCTCGCCGATCAGCATGCCGTAGTTGCGGCGGATGTAGTTGATGATGGCTTCGTCGAACTTGTCGCCGCCGACCCGCACCGAGCCCTTGTAGACCATGCCGCCCAGCGAGATCACGCCGACCTCGGTGGTGCCGCCGCCGATATCGACGACCATCGAGCCCGAGGCTTCGGAGACCGGCAGCCCGGCACCGATCGCGGCGGCCATCGGCTCCTCGATCAGGAACACCTCGCTGGCGCCGGCACCCAGGGCCGACTCGCGGATGGCCCGCCGCTCGACCTGGGTGGAGCCGCAGGGCACGCAGATGATGATGCGCGGGCTGGGCTTGAGCACCGAGCGCTGATGCACCATCTTGATGAACTGCTTGAGCATCTGCTCGGTGACGGTGAAGTCGGCGATCACGCCGTCCTTCATCGGGCGGATGGCCTCGATGTTGCCCGGCACCTTGCCCAGCATGGCCTTGGCCTCGCGGCCGACGGCCTGGATGGTCTTCTTGCCGCTGGGCCCGCCCTCATGGCGGATCGAGACGACGGAGGGCTCGTCGAGCACGATACCCTTGCCTCGCACGTAGATCAGGGTATTGGCGGTGCCGAGGTCGATGGCAAGGTCGGTCGAAACGTAGCGACGCAGGGATGCGAACATTGTTGGGAATCAGGCTGAAAGGGGCGGGCACCGCGGAGCACGGGCCTGGGCCGAGCGCTGGCCCGGGCGGCCACGATGGGCGCAGGGCAGGCTCGAAACCTCGGTGTGCATGAAGAATGGCGGCGGTGGCGTAAAAATCGGGCGGCTGAGGCTCCACAGCAGCCGCGGCGGCGCTGCAGAGGCATCAAAACGAGTCTCACGGCGGCGGCCGGCACGCGAGGCCGGTCGGCGCAGTCAGCGGTTGCCCGCCGGCTTGTGGATAACCAGAGATAATACCCCAAGCCCCCTCGAAAACCGTGGGGCGACGCCCCTTTCGGAAGCCCGGTTCGGCCCCGATTCGGGCCCACTTCGGTCTGGTTCGGGGGGCTTCTGCGCGCTTCGGGCCAGCTCCGCAAACTCACTGTTTTCCCGAGCACACTACCCACATGGCACTCACCCAAGAGGACGTGAGCCGCATCGCGCATCTGGCGCGACTGGAGCTCTCCGGCAGCGAGGCGGCCGAGATGCTGACCCAGCTCAACGGCTTTTTCGGCATCGTCGAGCAGATGAGCGCGGTCAATACCCGCGGCGTCGAGCCCCTGTACACGCCGCTGTCGGCGGTCAACGAAGTGGCGCTGCGCCTGCGCGACGACGTGGTCACCGAGGTGGTCGACCGCGAGCGCAACCAGGCCAGCGCCCCGGCCGTCGAGGGCGGCCTGTTCCTGGTGCCGAAGGTGATCGAATGAGCAGCACCGATCTGCACGAACTGGGCGTCGCCGGCCTCGCCAGGGCGCTGGCCGGCAAGGCCGTCTCCAGCACCGAAATCACCCAACATCTGCTTGCACGGGTTGCCGCCCACGAACACTTGGGCGCCTTTTTGCACCTCGATGGCGACAGCGCGCTGGCCGCCGCCGCCCAGGCCGACGCCACGCGCGCCCGCGGCGAAGGCGGCACCCTCACCGGCGTGCCGCTGGCGCACAAGGACATCTTCGTCACCCGCGACGCGCCCACCACCGCCGGCTCGAAGATGCTGGAGCATTACCGCAGCCCCTTCGACGCCACCGTGGTCGCCCGCCTCGCCGCCGCCGGTGCGGTGAGCCTGGGCAAGCTGAACTGCGACGAGTTCGCGATGGGCTCGGCGAACGAAAACTCGGCCTACGGCCGCGTGCTCAACCCCTGGGACACCGGCCGCGTGCCGGGCGGCTCCTCGGGCGGCTCGGCGGCGGCGGTGGCCGCGCGCCTGGTGCCGGCGACCACCGGCACCGACACCGGCGGCTCGATCCGCCAGCCGGCCAGCTTCTGCGGCATCACCGGCATCAAGCCGACCTACGGCGTCTGCTCGCGCTTCGGCATGGTGGCCTTCGCCTCCAGCCTGGACCAGGCCGGCCCGCTGGCCCGCTCGGCCGAGGACTGCGCGCTGCTGCTGTCGGCCATGAGCGGCTTCGACGAGCGCGACTCGACCAGCGCGCAGCGCCCGCCGCAGGACTTCCATGCGCAGATGCTGGCGGCGCGCGCGGGCGCCAGCGCCGCTCAGCCGCTCCAGGGCCTGCGCATCGGCCTGCCCAAGGAGTTCTTCACCGAGGCCCTGGCGGCCGACGTCAACGGCGCGGTGCGCGCCTCGCTGGCCGAGGCCGAGAAGCTGGGCGCCACGCTGGTGGACGTCAGCCTGCCGCGCACCGGCCTGTCGATCCCGGTCTACTACATCATCGCGATGGCCGAGGCCAGCTCCAACCTATCGCGCTTCGACGGCGTGCGCTACGGCCACCGCACCCAGGACCCTGCCGACCTGCTGGAGCTCTACAAGAAGTCGCGCGCCGAAGGCTTCGGCACCGAGGTCAAGCGGCGCATCATGATCGGCGCCTACGTGCTGAGCCACGGCTACTACGACGCCTACTACCTGCAGGCGCAAAAGCTGCGCCGCATGATCGCCGACGACTTCCAGGCCTGCTTCCAGCATTGCGACGTGATCGCCGGCCCGGTGGCGCCCACCGTGGCCTGGCAGCTCGGCGAGAAGGCCGACGACCCGGTGAAGAACTACCTGGCCGACATCTTCACGCTGCCCGCCAGCCTGGCCGGGCTGCCCGGCATGAGCGTGCCGGCGGGTTTTGGCGAGGGCGGCCTGCCGGTCGGCCTGCAGCTGATCGCCAACTACTTCGAAGAAGGCCGGCTGCTGCACACCGCGCACGCGTTCCAGCAAGCCACCGACTTCCACCTCCGCGCCCCCGCCTGAAGCCATGAGCCAAGCCCCCCTCATCCGCGGCTACGAGGTCGTGATCGGCCTCGAGACCCACACCCAGCTCTCGACCCGCTCGAAGATCTTCTCGGGCGCCTCCACCACCTTCGGCGCCGCGCCCAACACCCAGGCCTCGCCGGTCGATCTCGCGCTGCCCGGCACGCTGCCGGTGCTCAACCGCGGCGCGGTGGAGCGCGCGATCCGGCTCGGCCTGGCGGTGGGCGCCAAGATCGCACCGCTCTCGATCTTCGCCCGCAAGAACTACTTCTACCCCGACCTGCCCAAGGGCTACCAGATCAGCCAGTACGAGATCCCGGTGGTGCAGGGCGGCACGGTGAGCTTCTTCGTCGGCGACCAGAAAAAGACCGTCAACCTGACCCGCGCCCACCTCGAGGAGGACGCCGGCAAGTCGCTGCACGAGGGGCTGGAGACGCCCGGCTGCAGCGGCATCGACCTGAACCGCGCCGGCACGCCGCTGCTGGAGATCGTCACCGAGCCCGACATGCGCACCGCCGCCGAGGCGGTGGAGTACGCCAAGGCGCTGCACGCGCTGGTGGTGTGGCTGGGCATCTGCGACGGCAACATGCAGGAGGGCTCGTTCCGCTGCGACGCCAACGTCTCGGTGCGCAAGCCCGGCGGGGCGCTGGGCACGCGCCGCGAGATCAAGAACCTCAACAGCTTCCGCTTCCTGCAGCAGGCCATCGAGGCCGAGCTGCACTGGCAGATCGACCAGATCGAAGACGGCCTGGCGATCCAGCAGGCCACCGTGCTGTTCAACCCCGACGCCAACGGCGGCAAGGGTGAAACGCGGGCCATGCGCACCAAGGAAGACGCGCACGACTACCGCTACTTCCCCGACCCCGACCTGCCGCCGCTGGTGATCGCGCCGGAGTGGGTCGAGGCGGTGCGCGCGGCGATGCCGGAGCTGCCCCGCGCGATGGCCGAGCGCTTCCAGCAGGCCGACGGCCTGGCGCCCTCCGACGCCGCGATGGTGACGCAGAGCCTGGATTTTGCGCGCTACTACGAGGCCGCGCGCGACGCCAGCGGCAGCCCCAAGCTGGTGGCCAACTGGCTGATGGGCGAGCTGTCGCGCCGGCTCAATGCCGAGTCGCTGGAGATCAGCGCCAGCCCCGTTTCGGCGGCCACGCTGGCGGCGCTGATCACACGCGTCAGCGACGGCACGATCTCCAACAACGCCGCGCGGCAGGTCTTCGACGCGCTCTGGTCCGGCGAGAGCTCAGACGTCGACGCGCTGATCGAGGCCAAGGGCCTGAAGCAGATGAACGACAGCGGTGCGCTGGAGGCCATCGTCGATGCCGTGATCGCCGCCAACCCGAAGTCGGTCGAGGAGTTCAAGGCCGGCAAGGACAAGGCCTTCAACGCGCTGGTCGGCCAGATCATGAAGGCCAGCAAAGGCAAGGCCAACCCCGGCCAGGCGGCCGAGCTGCTCAAGAAAAAGCTCTGAGGCGTAGCGCCGGGCAGGCCGGCGATGCCGTCGCTCAGTCGGCCGCGGCAGCCGAGGCCGCGCCGGCGGTGCGTGGCAGCTTGTCGTCCAGCGTGCCGGGCGCCTGGCCGCGCCACAGCAGCTCCAGGCGCGCGCGCTCGACGTCGAACTGCTGGTTCAGCCGGTCGCGCTCGGCCTCCTGGTTGCGCAGGATGCTCTCCTGGGCGTTGGTGGCGCCTTCGTTGCTGCCTATGCGGTCGCGCAGCGACTCGGGCACCGGCTGGCTGCCCAGCCTGACACGCTCGGTGGCCAGCGCGCCGGCCTGGGCCGCCAACGCCGCCAGGCGGTCCTGGGCCTTTTCGATCTGCTGCAGCGTCGGCGTGAGCGCCCGCGCCCGGGCTTCGTCGTGGGCCAGCGGCAAGGGGTAGCGGGCCAGCAGGTTGCGGTCGCGCCGCACGGCCTCGTCCTTGCGGGCCTGGGCCTGCTCGGCGTCGCGCCGGGCCTTGTCGCGCCGGGCGCGCTCGTCGGGGCTGAGCAGCGGCGGGGCGACGCCGCGCTGCGAGCCGTCGCGGTTCAGCAGGCGCTGCTCCTGGCTCAGGCATTCGGGGATGGGCCGGTCGGCGCTGAGGCGGCGGCCGGCGGTGTCCACGCAGCTGTAGATCGGCGCCGAGGCGGCCGCTGGCGGAGCGGCCAGCGCGACCGCGGGCGCGGCAGCCCACGCGGCGACGGCAGCGGCGGCGAACACCGCCGGGCCAAGCCCGTCAAACCGCCATGAGCCCGCTTGCTGCATCACACGGCCCGCTCAGATCCCGTAGCGCTCGCGGTAGGCCGCCACGCGCTGGGTGTTGGCGGCCAGCGAGGCGTCGCCGGTGGTGGCGAGAAAGGCCAGCAGGTCGGCCAGCGTGGCGACCGACAGGACCCGCAGGCCCAGCGTCTGCTCCACGTACTGCACGCCGGAGCGGCGGTCGGCCGCGTCGTCGCTGGCGCGCTCCTGGCGGTCCATCATGATGGCCACGCCCACGGCTTCAGCACCGGCAGCGCGGATCATCTCGGCGGCTTCGCGCTTGGAGGCGCCGTCGGTGATCACGTCGTCGACGATCAGCACCCGGCCCTTGACGGGTGCGCCCACCAGCGTGCCGCCTTCACCGTGGGCCTTGGCTTCCTTGCGGTTGTAGGCATAGGGCACGTTGCGGCCGTGCTTGGCCAGGCCGATGGCCACGCCCGCGGCCAGCGTGATGCCCTTGTAGGCCGGGCCGAACAGCATGTCGAACTCGAGGCCGGACGCCAGCAGGCGGCGTGCATAGAATTCGCCCAGCCGCATCAGCTTGGCGCCGTCGTCGAACAGACCGGCGTTGAAAAAATATGGCGAAGCGCGACCCGCCTTGGTCGTGAAGTCGCCGAAGCGAAGCACCCCGGCCTCGACGGAAAACTTCACGAACTCCTGTGCCAGCGGGTCGGTCGGGGTGGTGTTCGTCATGGAGATGTCCCAGTGAGTTTTCGGCTCGTAACGCTCAATCTGAACGGCATCCGTTCAGCGGCCAACAAAGGTTTTGTCGAGTGGACGAACTCCGTGCGGCCGGATTGTATGGGGGTGCAGGAGCTCAAGGCCCAGGCCGGGGACATCACCGGCCGCTTCGAAAACGTGGCCGGCCTGAACGGCCATTTCCACTGCGCGCAGAAGAAGGGCTACTCGGGGGTCGGCCTGTACACCCGCAAGGAGCCCAGCGAGGTCATCACCGGTTTCGGCGTGCCGGAGTTCGACGACGAAGGCCGCTACATCGAGCTGCGCTACGACACGCCGCACCGCAAGCTCAGCGTGATCAGCTGCTACTTCCCGAGCGGCTCGTCGGGCGAGGAGCGCCAGCTCGCGAAGTTCCGCTTCCTCGACGTGATGTACCCCTACCTGATGGCGCTCAAGGGCCAGCGCGAGTTCGTGCTGGTCGGCGACGTCAACATCGCGCACAAGAACATCGACCTGAAGAACTGGCGCAGCAACCAGAAGAACTCCGGCTTCCTGCCCGAGGAGCGCGACTGGATGACCAAGCTGCTCGAAGAAGGCGGCCTGGTCGATGTCTTCCGCACGCTGAACGACAAGGCCGAGCAATACACCTGGTGGAGCAACCGCGGCCAGGCCTGGGCCAACAACGTCGGGTGGCGGCTGGACTACCACCTCGCCACGCCCGGCATCGCCCAGCACGCCAAGGCCGAGTCCATCTATCTGGAACAGCGCTTCAGCGATCACGCCCCGCTGGTGATCGACTACGACTTCACTCTCTGAGCAGGGCGGCGCAGGGTCGGCCTGCGTTGTGAAGCGCTGCCCGGCGTGGTTCAATGCCCATCTAGCCTGCCGGCGCGTCAAGCCGCGAAGTTAGAGCGCCATGGATCGCCGAACTACCTTGTTTGCTGGTGCCAGCCTGCTGTGCGCGGCCGGACAGGTGGCGTCGCAGCCGCCCACGCCGCGCGTGGTCTTCCTGAATCCCGGCGAACCGGTCGAGCGCGGCAAGGGGCCGCATTGGCGCATGACGGCACAGCTCATGGTAGCCGCCGCCAAGACCTTCGGGATGCAGCTCGAGGTGCTGTACGCCGAGCGCGACCACCTGCTGATGCTGCGCCAGGCCGAGGAGGTGGCGCTGCGCAGCAAGCTGCCGGACTACGTCGTGATGGTCAACGAGAAGTTGGCCGCGCCGCAGATGATGCAGATGTTCAGCCGCACGGCCGTCAAGATCCTGCTGATCCACAACGACCTGACGCTGGAACAGCGGCGCGAGATCGGCAACGAGCGCGAGCAGATGCGCCACTGGATAGGCACCGTGACGACCGACGAGGTGCGCACCGAGTACCGCCTGATGGAAGAGCTGTATCGCCAGCTCGGCGACCGCGAGCCGCGGGTGCTGGGCATCACCGGCGACCGCAGCTCGCCGGTCTCGCTGGCGCGCGCGCAAGGCGTCAGCGACTTCGTCGCGCGCGCCGGGCGGGGCCAGATCCTTCAGCTGGCATTCAGCGACTGGAGCGATGCCGACGCCGAGAGCAAGGCCAACGTCCTGCTGTCGCGCTACCCGGAGGTCAACATCATCTGGGCCGCCAACGATTCGATGGCGCTCGGTGCGGTGCGCGCGGTGAAGGCGCGCGGTGCCCGGGTGCTGGTCGGCGGCACGGGGGCCTGGCCGGACGCGCTGGCGAGCATGGGCGAGGGCGGCCTGGCGGCCAGTGTGGGCAGCCACTTCTTCATCGGTGCCTGGGCCATGGTGATGCTGCACGACTACCACCACGGCCTGGACTTCGCTGCCCAGGGCGGGGCCGCGCAAAAGCTCGACTACATGTACGTCGTCAACCGCGACAGCGCATCGCGCTACGACCGGGCCGTCTACAAGCGGGACGACGCGATGGACTTCAGCGTCTATTCGAAGGTTCTGCGCCCCAGGACCGAACGCTACGACTTCAACCTGGCGCCTCTCGTGCGCAACATCTGACATGCCCCTGCCGATTCGCCTGATGCCGCAGGCGACCAGCTTGCACACCAAGCTGGTGTTGGCACTGGCCACCCTGGTTGCGCTGGTGGCGGCGGGTTCGGCTTACATGGTGATCGAACGCGAGCGCGAGCGTCGATTCCAGGAGCTCCAGGGCCGCGCGGCGCGCATTGCCGACCTGTACAGCCGCTCGGTGGCCTATCCACTGTGGAACGTCGATCGTGCCGCGATCGACGGCCAGCTCGCCGCACTGGCGCCCAATCCCGAGGTGGCGGAATTCAGCATCACGGCGGTCGGCTACGGCAGGGTGTCCGCGGTGACCAAATTGCAGGGGCCGGACCTGGTCGACCCGATCGTGCGTGTGCAGGCCATCGAATACACGCCGCCCGGCGCGCTCGAGCCACGGAAGATCGGCGAAGTGCGTGTCGTGCTGACACGCGCGCTGGTCGAGCAGGCCGTCGCCGCAGCCCGCCGCGCCACGCTGGCGCTGGTGGCCGCCATCGTGGCCCTGCTGTACGCGGCGACCTTCTTGCTGCTCAGGCGCCTGGTGAGCGCTCCCATCCATCGCCTGGAGGCGATGGTCGATCGAATCGCCGTCGGCGATCTGGACGCACGCTGCGCGATCGAGTCGGGCGACGAGCTCGGCCGGCTGGCCGCGCGCGTCAACACGATGGCGGACCGGCTGCGCGAATCCGCCCTGCGGCTGGGTGAAAGCGAGGCGACGTACCGGGGGATCTTCGAGAACGCGCTGGAGGGCATCTTCCGGCTCGATCGATCGGGTGGCCTGCATGATGCCAACCCGGCGCTGGCGCGGTTGATGGGCTACGCCACGCCGGCCGAGCTGATGGCGGCGGTGAACGGCCCGGGCAGCGACGGAGCGCAGCCCGCCGGCCGGCCGCTGTTCACGCCGGCGCAGATCGCCGCGCAGTTCGCTGTCCTGGAGCGCGACGGCGAGATCGCCGGCATGGAGCTGCAACTGACGCGTGCCGATGGCCACCCGATCTGGGTCCTGCTCAACGCGCGCCGGCGAGGCGATGCCCACCCGGGTGACGGCGGGCCCGCGGGATTCGACGGGCTGATCACCGATATCACCTCGCGCAAACAGGCCCTCGACGACCTGCGCAGCCATCGCGATCACCTCGAAGAGGCGGTGCGCGAGCGCACCTCGCAACTGGCCGAGGCGACGAAGCGCGCCGAGGTCGCGAACCAGGCGAAGAGCGAGTTTCTCGCCAACATGAGCCACGAGATCCGCACGCCGATGAACGCGATCCTCGGCATGTCGCACCTGGCGCTGGAAAGCGAGCTGAACCCGCAGCAGCACAACTACGTGCAGAAGGTCCACCGGTCGGCCGAATCGCTGCTGGGCATCATCAACGACATCCTCGACTTCTCCAAGATCGAAGCCGGCAAGCTCGACATGGAACTCATCCCGTTCGACCTCGGCAACGTGATGGACGACCTGGCGAACCTGGTCGGCATGAACGCCGAGGACAAGGGCCTGGAGTTGCTGTTCGCGTTGCCGCCGGAGCTGCCGATGGCGCTGATGGGCGATCCCTCGCGTTTGCGCCAGGTGCTGCTCAACCTGGGCAACAACGCCGTCAAGTTCACCGAACGCGGCGAGGTTGCCGTGGCCGTCGAGGTGGCCGGGCGCGATGGCGTTTCGGCGCTGCTGCGCTTCGAGGTGCGCGACACCGGCATCGGCATGGGCACCGAACAGCAGCAGCGCCTGTTCCAGCCGTTTTCCCAGGCAGACGCCTCGACCAGCCGCCGCCACGGCGGCACGGGGCTGGGCCTGGCGATCAGCCGGCACCTGGTGCGCCTGATGGGCGGCGAGCTCGAGGTCGACAGCGCCCCGGGGCGCGGCAGCGTCTTCCACTTCAGCGTGCGCCTCGGGCTGCAGACCGGGCCCGCCGCGCAGCCGCGCGCGCTGCGCCATGAGGGCTTGCGCGGCACCCGCGCGCTGATCGTGGACGACAACGCCAGCGCCCGCGAGGTGCTCGCCGGCATGGCCTGCGCACTCGGTCTGCAAACCGACGCCGCTGCCGACGGCGTGGACGCGCTGCGCCTGGTGGCGCTGGCCGACGCGGGCGACCGGCCCTACGACCTGGTGCTGCTCGACTGGAAGATGCCCGGCATGGACGGCGTGGAGTGCGCGCGCCTGCTGGGCCAGCGCGAGCGTGGCCGCTACCCGACACCCACCGTGCTGATGCTGACTGCCTTCTGCCGCGACGAGGCGCTGCAGCGCCTGGCCGAGCAGCAGCTCAGCGTCGGCGCGCTGCTGACCAAACCCATCACGCCGTCGACGCTGTTCGATGCCTGCAGCGCCGCGCTCGGCCTGGCGGCGCCACACCCCACGCGCACCGAGCAACGCAAGGAAGCGCTGCTCGGCCACCAGGCCGGGCTGAGCGGCGTGCGCATCCTGCTGGTGGAGGACAACGCCGTCAACCGGGAGCTCGCGCGCGAGGTCCTGCGCCGGGCGGGCGTCGTCGTCAGCGTCGCGCGCGACGGCCAGCAGGCGCTCGACGCGCTGGAACGGCAGTCCTTCGACGCGGTGCTGATGGACTGCCAGATGCCGGTCCTGGACGGCTATGCCGCGACCCGGGCGCTGCGCCAGCGGCCGCAGCTGCAGGACCTGCCGGTCATTGCGATGACCGCCAATGCAATGGTCGGCGATCGCGAGAAGGTACTCGCAGCGGGCATGAACGACCACATCGCCAAACCGATCAAGTTCGATGACATGTTTGCCACGCTCGCTCGCTGGGTGCATCCAGCCGCGGGAGGAGCGGCCCCGGGGGGCGGCGACGGGAGCACCGGCCCGCTCGCCGCGCTGCCTGGCGTCGATTCCCGCGCCGGACTCGCCGGCATGATGGGCGACGACGTGCTGTACCTCCGCCTGCTGTGCATGTTCCGAGACGGCCAGATCGACTTCCAGACCCGCTTCAGCGCGGCGCGCGCGGCGGGCAACGCGGCCACCGCAACCCGCATGGCGCACGACCTCAAGAGCATGGCGGCGGCGCTCGGCGTGTACGCGGTCCACGAAGAGGCGGCAGCGCTCGAGCAGGCCTGCCTGCATGAGACCGCAGACATCGATGCGCTGGGACAGAGTGTCGCCCGCCTGCTCGACCCCGTGATCAAGGGGCTGCAGACGCTCGAGGCGAGGCACCCGCCTTGATCGCCCGGGCGCTTCGGCCGCTCCTACAAGCAGATGCCTCGCGGGCCTACACACAAAGCGGCAGCCTGCAGGCAAGATCGCGCCAACGACTTCAGGGTGGCCGACACGGTGCTGACCCGGGGCGGCATGGGCCAGGCAGTTGCCCATGACTCACCGCACCAGGGCAGGGCAAGTCCCGAGGCTCTGGCGTCCTCGCCCAGCACGACTGCCACCATGCCCACCACCGCTCTTGCTCTCCCCGACGCGCCAGCCGCGGCCTCCTTGCCGCTGCCGGCGGTGATAACCCCGGTGTGCCGGCGGCCTCGGCTGGACTGGGCGCAAGCCCCGCTCTATGTGGTGCTCAACGCGCGCTCGGGCCAGCACGGCGGCGCGCCACCGCTGTGCGAGCGCCTGAACGCACGCTTGCGGGCCGAAGGCCGCCGTTTCCGCCTGCTGCAGGCCAACCACCCGCGCGAGTTGCAGGGGCTGGCGCGGGTGGCCGTGAACGACGCCGTCAGCGACGGCGGCATCGTCGTCGCGGCGGGCGGCGACGGCACCATCAACACGGTGGTGCAGGCGCTCTGGCGGCAGCAGGTGCCGTTCGGCGTGCTGCCGCAGGGCACCTTCAATTTTTTCGGCCGCTCGCACGGCGTCTCCCAGGAGACCGAGGCCGGCATCGATACCCTGCTGGCCGGCCTGGCCCAGCAGCACCTCAAGCCGGTGCAGATCGGCCTGGTGAACGACCAGGTCTTCCTCGTCAACGCCAGCCTGGGCCTCTACCCGGAGCTGCTGGAGGACCGCGAGCGCATGAAGCGGCGCTACGGCCGCAGCCGCGCGGTCGCCTGGCTGGCCGGTGCGCTGACCTTGATGCGCCCGCACCGGCCCTTGCAGATCCAGCTCCAGCAGACCGACGCCGACGGCCGCAGCAGCGAGGAGCATCGCCGCATCGCGACGCTGTTCGTCGGCAACAACCCGCTGCAGCTGGAGCAGGTCGGCCTCGACGAGGCCGAGGCCGTGCGCCGCGGCCACCTGGCCGCGCTGACGCTGGCGCCCATGGGCCCGCTGGCGCTGGCCCGCCTCGCCGCGCGCGGCTGGCTGGGCAAGCTGGGGGCCACCGACGAGGTCAACAACTTCGCCTTCTCGCAGCTGCAGATCGGCCGCATGGGCCGCCGCGGGCGGCGCGCTGCAGCCACGCCGGGCGCTGCCGAGCCGCGCGGCGGGCGGGTCAAGGTGGCCTTCGATGGCGAGAGCGCCCGCCTGCACACGCCGCTGCACTTTCGCGTCGCGCCGCTGCCGCTGTGGCTGGTGGTGCCGCCCGGCCTGCCCGCCATCCCGTGATGCCGATGACACGCCTGCTGCACCTGTCCGACACCCACTTCGGCACCGAGCAGCCCGAGGTGGTCGCGGCGCTGCAGCGCCAGTGCGCGGCATGGCGGCCGACGCTGGCCGTGCTGTCGGGCGACGTGACCCAGCGCGCCCGGCCCGAGCAGTTCGAGGCCGCCGTCCGCTTCATGGACAGCCTGCCGGTGCCCGCCAGGCTGGTGCTGCCGGGCAACCACGACATCCCGCTGTTCGACCTGCCGCGCCGGCTGATGCGGCCCTACGCCAGCTACCAGAGCGCCTTCGGCTACGCGCTGGAGCCGGTCTACAGCGACGGCGACTGGCTGGTCATCACCGTCAACACCACACGCTGGTACCGCCACAAGAACGGCGAGGTCGATCCGCTGCAAATCAGCAGCGTCGCCGAGCGGCTGCGGCAGGCAACGCCCGGGCAGGTGCGCGTGGTCGTGACCCACCACCCGCTGGTGGTGATCGACGAGGCCGACCAGGTCAACCAGCCGCGCCACCACCAGCTCGCGCTGGCGGCCTGGGCCGAGGCGGGGGTGGACCTGGTGCTGGGCGGCCACATCCACCTGCCCTATGTGACGCCGGTGGAGCCGCTGGGCGAACCGGGCACGGCGCCTGGCGCGCCTCGCCCACGCCGGGTCTGGGCCGTGCAGGCGGGCACGGCCACCTCCACCCGCATCCGCGAGGGCATCCCCAACTCGGTCAACCTGATCAGCGGCCACGTCCGCCCCTACGGCCGGGTCTGCCAGGTCGAGACCTGGCAGTTCGACGCCGCCGGCGGCGTCTTCGCAATGGCTGCCCAGCGAACGCTGGCCCTGTCGGACTGAGCGGCGCGGCGCAGCAGACACACCGGCACATCTATCAGCGCAACTCCTACACAAAGCGCCGCACAAGCCTGACATCAGCCAGCCCCGCCCTGAACGAAGATAGCCTCATCCTGCCCTTCATCCAGCGAGGCGACCATGTTGTCGTTCAGGCCTACCGCGGCGCGCCGCCCCTCCCGCGCTTTCACCAGCCAGCGATCCGCGGCCCTCGCCTCCATGGTTTGCCTCTGTGCGCCGTTCGCTGCACGCGCCATCGGCCCGTCTCCCGCCACCGCTTCAGCGCTCGAGGTGAGCAGCGAGCTGGTTGCGAGGGGCGACGCCGGTGGATCGATCGGAGCCACCCCCCCGCAGGCCGCCATGTTGTCGGGCGCCGTTCGCAGCACCGTGTGGGCACGCCAGGGCGCGGCGTCCATCGGTGTCGGTGTCGAGGCTCCGATGGGCACCGTGGGCAACCGCCTGGCCGCCGGCGCAGGTGGCGATCGCGCCAATCCCGCTTCACCCAGCCTGCTGGTGGGCGTAGCGCTCAGCACCGGCCCGCGTTCGCGGCTGGTGCTCGACACGCCGCTGCCCTACCGCAGCAGTCCTGCCGGCAACAGCCTCAATCCCACTGCGGGCGGACGCGAAGTGCGCCTGGGCCTGGTCATCAAGCCGGCCGACCCGCTGCAGACGCTGCGCGCGGGGCAGTTGTTCAAGGTCGAGCTGAGCGGCCGCTCGCAGGTGGCGCTCAAGCCCCGCAGCGGCGGCGTCGCGTTGTCGTACAGCGGCAAGTTCTGACGCCGCCGACTTTTCCTTGAAAACACCGACGGCATCATTTGTGCCGTTTTGGTAGCGTTTTAGCCGAGCCGTATCGGCCGATTGCACCGATTTAGGCACAATCCCCTCCCTGCACAGGCGCCCCAGCGCCGAGGGAGAGAACATCTTGCCGAACGACCTGACGCGGCCCTGGGCCGACGCCACGGGGGCTGCCTTGTCATCGGCGGCCTCGCTGTACACCCAGGACCGCCGCCTGATC
>DATHWJ010000022.1:0-1971 GCA_035460745.1 Ideonella sp.
CAACCGGGCCAGCCCCAAGACCCAGAGCGCGCTGCTGGAAGCGATGGAGGAAAAGCAGGTCACGGTCGAAGGCGAGACGCGCGCCCTGCCCTCGCCCTTCTTCGTCATCGCCACCCAGAACCCGCACGACCAGCTCGGCACCTTCGCCCTGCCCGAATCGCAGCTGGACCGCTTCCTCATGCGCATCTCGCTGGGCTACCCGGATCGCGCGGCCGAGCGCGAGCTGCTGAGCGGCGCCGACCGGCGCGGCATGGTCGACGCGATGCACAACACGCTGACGCCGGTCGACTTGCAACTTTTGCAGCAGAAGGTACTGCAGGTGCATGCGGCCGAGCCGTTGCTCACCTATGTGCAGGACCTGGTGGCCGCCACGCGGTCGGGCCGGTGGTTCCTGCAGGGCCTGTCGCCGCGCGCCGGCATCGCCGTGATCCGGGCGGCCAAGGCCCAGGCCATGCTCAGCGGGCGAGACTACGTGGCGCCGGACGACGTGCAGTCCATCCTGCCGCAGACCGTGGCGCACCGCATGATCCCGGTCGGCGACGCCGGCCGCGGCCCGATCGAACAGGTGCGCGCCATGCTGGAGGCGGTCCCACTCCCGTAAGCACCCATGGACGCGGCCGTTCTCAACCCTTTCGGTTTCGCCCGCAAGCGCTTTCGCCAGTGGTGGCAGTCGCGGCTGCCGCTTTCGGACACCATGACGCTGACGCAGCGCAACGTGTACATCCTGCCGACGCGCCCGGGCTTCATGCTGGGCATCACGCTGGTCGTGCTGTTGGTGGCTTCCATCAACTACCAGCTGAACCTGGGCTACCTGCTCACCTTCCTGCTGGCCGGCAGCGCGGTGGTGGGCATGCACGTGTGCCATGCCACCTTGCGCGGCCTGACGATGAACCTGATGACGCCGGAGGCCCAGTTCGCCGGCACCAGCGCAACGCTGGCGGCGGTGCTGACCAACGAGCGCACTTCCGTGCGCTACGGCATCGGCATGGCGATCCTCGACGCCACGCACGAGGACCGCTGGGTCTGGACCGACGTACCCGCGCAGGGGCGCAGCACCGTGCACGTGGCCTTCAAGCCGGATCGCCGCGGCCTGCACCGCGTGCCCCCGCTCACGGCCGAGACCCGCTTTCCCCTGGGGACCTTCCGGGTCTGGACCGTGTGGCGGCCGGCCGCGCAGGTACTGGTCTATCCCGCGCCCGAGGCGTTTCCGCCGCCGCTGCCGCCGGGCGAGCCGCGGTCGGGCGGGCTGGCGCCGACACGGGTGCACAGCAGCGGCGAGTTCGATGGCGTTCGTGCCTACCGCCGCGGCGACCCGCTCAAGCTGGTGGTGTGGAAGAAGGCCGCCAAGGCCGACGAGCTGGTCAGCCGCGACACCCAGCAGGCCCAGCGCTACGAGCTGTGGCTGGACTTCGCGCAGGCTGGCCACCTGGACATCGAACGCAAGCTCTCGCGCCTGGCGGCCTGGGTGCTGCAGGCCGACCGGCTCGGGCTGGACTATGGCCTGCGCCTGCCCGGCCAGGAGATCAAGCCGGCCGCCGGTGAAGCGCACAAGCGCCGCTGCCTGGAGGCACTCGCCACATGCTGAAGCGCCTGAACGCCCTGCCGCGCGACAGCCGCGACGCCCTGTTCCTGCTGCTGGTCATCGGCTGGGTGATGCTGCCCCAGGCCGGCAACCTGCCCTTGTGGTGCAGCCTGCTGGCCGCGTCCATGCTGGCGTGGCGCGGCTGGCTCGCGGTGAGCGGCCGGCCGCTGCCGGGCAAGTGGTGGCTGGCCGGCCTGCTCGTCGTGACGCTGGCCGCCACGTTCGCGACCCACCGCACCCTGCTCGGCCGCGATGCGGGGGTGACGCTGATCATCGTGCTGCTGGCCCTGAAGACGCTGGAGCTGCGCGCCAGGCGCGACGCCTTCGTCATCTTCTTCCTGGGCTTCTTCACGATGCTCACCAACTTCTTCTTCTCGCAGTCCTTGCTG
>DATHWJ010000023.1:0-2408 GCA_035460745.1 Ideonella sp.
TCCTGCACGCGCTGCACGGCGGGTCCGGCGGTTTCAGCCAGGCGGTCGATCGTCGTGTGCGCGCCCTTCACCACACGGTTCAGCATGTCATGACCGGCGGCCGCGCCCTTTTCAATGGCGGCATCGGCCTTGTCAGCGACATCCCCGATGGCCCCCGGGTTGATGATGCTCGACGGCGAGTTGGAGGTGGTGGGGAAGGGGGTGTTGGGAGTGGTGGTGGTCATGGTGTGTCCTTGAAGAAAGTGGTGGAGGAACTGGGGGAACTGGGGCCTGGCCTGCATGGCAAACGGGATGCCAAGGCCGACCCGCAGGTGCAGCGGCAATCCTTGCCGCAGGCCTTGCTCAGATGGCGCCGACGCTGCCGGTTACCGGCAAGACGATGCCGGTGATGTAGCCCGCACATACCGGCGACGCGAGGAAGACATAGGCCGGCGACAGTTCCTCGGGTTGGGCGGCTCGTTTCATGTCGGTGCTGCGGCCGAACTCGGCCACTTTGTCGGCCGGCGCGTCGGCCGGGTTCAGCGGCGTCCAGACCGGCCCGGGCGCTACCGCATTGACGCGGATGCCGCGCTCGATCAGGTTGCTGGCCAGGGCCTTGGTCAGCGCATGGATGGCGCCCTTGGTGGCCGAGTAGTCCAGCAGCTTGGGGCTGCCGCGCAAGCCCGTCACCGAGCCGGTGTTGATGATCGAGCCGCCCTGCTTCAGGTGCCGCAGCGCGGCGCGCGCCATGCGGAAGTAGCCGCCGATGTTGGTGTCCAGGGTCTCCTGCAGGCGCCGGTCGTCGAGCTCCTCGAGCGAGCTGGCGTGCTCCTGGAAGGCGGCGTTGTTGACCAGCACGTCGAGCCGGCCGAACGTGTCGACGGTGCGCTGCACGGCCGCGTCGCACCAGGCGCTGTCCTTCACGTCGCCCTGCAGCAGCAGCGCGCGCCGGCCCTCGGCCTCGACGCAGCGCTGCGTCACCTGCGCGTCCTCGAGCGAGGAGTGGAACGCGATCGCGACGTCCGCGCCTTCGCGCGCGAACAGCACCGCCACCGCGCGGCCGATGCCCGAGTCCGCGCCGGTCACCAGCGTGGCCATGCCCTCGAGCTTGCCGCTGCCGCGGTAATCGGGCGCCTGGAAGCGCGGCGCCAGGGCCAGGTCGGCCTCGCGGCCCGGCTTCTCGAGATGCTGCGCGGGCAGCTCGCCGGGCTGCTCGCGCGCGCCGGCCTGCACCGGCTGCTGCTTCTGTTTCGGTGCGCCGCCATGCGTCAACGCGCGCGCGTCGCGTTGATCCTGCTCGCGCTGGATCTCGCGCTGCGTGGTCAGGGTCGGCTTGTCCTGCGCCGGGCTCATCGTGGTTCCTCGTCCTTGTCGGTTGGACTGCTTCAGCCGGGCGCCTGCGTCACCACGCGGTGCACGAAGTGCAGCTTGCGCACCGCCTCGGCCGAGAGCACGAAGGGATAGAAGTCGTTCACGCCCATGCTGCGCGAGAGTTCGTTGAGCACGCCGGTGAGTTCCATCCAGGCGCGGATCAGCGCGAGGAAGGGCTGCGCGTCGGCCGCGTCCTCGCCCAGCACGGACGCCTCGAAGGGCTCGTAGCCCAGCTCCACGCCGGCCCCGTCCAGGCCGAAGCTGCGCGCGGTGTCCAGCGTGTCGCTCAGGTGCAGGTAGTGGGCCCAGGTCTCGGCCCAGTCCTCCCACGGGTGCGCGCTGGCATAGGCGCTGACGTGGCGTGTGTTCCAGTCGGCCGGCGCGCCCTGGGCGTGGTAGGCCTGCAGCGCGGCGCGGTAGTCGGCGCGTTCGTCGCCGAAGCGTTCACGCCAGGCCGCCAGGCACGCGGCATCGGGCTCGACCAGACGCTGCCAGTAGTAATGGCCCGACTCGTGGCGCAGGTGGCCCAGCAGCGTGCGGTAGGGCTCGTTCAGCGTGGCGCGGCGCTGCTCGCGCAGCGCGTCGTCGGCCTCCTCGAGGTCCAGCGTGATCAGGCCGTCGGCATGGCCGGTGATCACCGGCGGGCCGCCCGGATCGGCGCGCAGCACGTCGAAGGCGAGGCCCTGTGCGGGGTCCTCGAACACGCGCGAGCGCACCGGCAGGCCCAGGCCGAGCAGCGCCGAGACCAGCCGCCGGCGCGCGAGTTCGATCTTGTTGAAGTGCGCGCCGTTGCCGGCCAGGGAAAGGTCGGGCCGGGTCCGCAGCAGGCGGCAGCAGCGGCACTGCCAGCTCGTGCCGCTGCGTGGCTCGTCTTCGCCGAGCAGCCAGTTGCAGCCCGAGGCCGTCTCGAGCTCGGCGCAGCGGCGGTAGCGGCCCGGCGTGCCGTCCGCCGCCTTCCACCACGCGCCGCCGTCCGGCTCGATGGGCAGCAGCGCCTGGCGCTGCGGGTCGTAGCCGAGCGCGCTGCCGCAGGCCAGGCAGGCACTGTTGCGGAAGAA
>DATHWJ010000024.1:0-5136 GCA_035460745.1 Ideonella sp.
TGGCCTTCGCCGGCTGGTTGGCGCCGACCGGCCTGGGCCTGGCCTTCCTGCTGGTGCAGGCCGTCACGGTGGTGGTCTTCGCCGAGCTCGGCGTGATGGCGCTCAGGCGCGCCGCGCCCCGCCACGCGATGGCCTGATCAGCGGGCCGGCGCGCCGCAGGGCACGCGCTTCATCGGGAAGTCGATGCCTCGCGCCACGCCCTGGACCTTGCCCTCGATGCGCGCCCGCAGCAGCTTGCCGTCGCCGCTGGCGTAGATCACGCGCTGCGGGAAGTCGTGATCGGGATTCTCGAAGACCGCCTCGGTCGCGCTCAGCCGCAGCAGCGGGAAGCGCGTGAGCGCCTGCCCCGAGGGCTGGGCGATGAAGGCGAGCCGGCCGTCGTCGCCCCTGCGGATCTGCATGAACTCATGGGCCACCGTCTTGCCCTTGCTGACCGTGCGGCTCATGCCGAGCAGCGTGCCGCCGGCCGGCGCCATCCATTGTTCGCCCGAGCCCGGCTCGCCGCCTTCGCTGGCCCAGCAGCCGCCGAGCCAGGCGAGCTGGTCCAGGGCGTCGGCTTGCGCCTGCGCGGCGGGCGAGAGCAGGGCGGCCAGCAGCAGGGCGCTGGCGGCGATGGGCGCAGGTCGCGTGTGGGCCATGGGTCGGTCCTCGGGCTGGCGTGGCTTTCAACGGGCGGGTCTTCGCGCGATGGCGCGGGGCCTTGCCATTCTCGGGCCAGCCTGTGGCCATCGCATCCGTTCTTGACCCGCGACAAGCAGGGACGCGACCCCCGTCCTTAGAATGCCCCGGCGCCTTTCCCTACCCGGCGCAGGATGACAAGACACATGTCGAAGAACAAATACACCGAGGGCGCCCCGGAGACAGGCGCCCGCTACGCGGGTGCTGGCGAAGACCTGCCGGTGGTGATCGTGGGCGCCGGCCTGGCCGGGCTGACGGTGGCGCTGCACCTGGCCTCTCACGGCGTGGCGGTCACCGTGCTGGCCAAGCGCAACCTCGGCGAGGGCGCCACGGCCTGGGCTCAGGGCGGCATCGTCGGCGTGCTGGGTTCGGACGACAGCGTCGAGTCCCACGTGCGCGACACGCAGGACGCCGGCGCCGGCCTGGTCGACGAGCAGACCGCGCGCTTCATCGCCGAGAACAGCGCCCAGGCGGTCGAGTGGCTGGTGAAGCAGGGCGTGGCCTTTTCGCCCGACCCCGAAGGCCCGCTGGGCCTGCACCTGACGCGCGAGGGCGGCCACGCGGTGCGCCGCATCGCGCACGCCGCCGACGCCACCGGCAAGGCCATCCACGACTCGCTGCTGGCGCGCGCCAAGGCCGAGCCGCGCGTCACGCTGCTGGAGCGCTGGATGGCGGTCGACCTGATCACCACGCGCCACCTGAAGGGCGCCGACGAGCAGCCCACCTGCCACGGCGTCTACGCGCTCAACATCGACGAACAGCGTGTCGAGACCCTGCCGGCCCGCGCCGTGGTGCTGGCCACCGGCGGCGCCGGCAAGGTCTACCGCTACACCACCAACCCCGACACCTCCACCGGCGACGGCATCGCGATGGCCTGGCGGGCCGGCTGCCGGGTGACGAACATGGAGTTCATCCAGTTCCACCCGACCTGCCTCTACCACCCGCAGGAGCGCAGTTTCCTGATCACCGAGGCGCTGCGCGGCGAAGGCGCGCTGCTCAAGCTGCCCGACGGCAGCAACGGCGCACCCTGGGGCCGCCGCTTCATGCCCGAGCACGACGAGCGCGCCGAGCTGGCCCCGCGCGACATCGTGGCCCGCGCGATCGACTTCGAGATGAAGAAGCACGGCGTCGACCACGTCTGGCTGGACGCGACCCACCTGGGCGAGGTCTTCCTCAAGGAGCACTTCCCGACCATCCATGCGCGCTGCCTCTCGCTGGGCATAGACATCGCCAGGCAGCCCATCCCGGTCGTGCCGGCCGCCCACTACACCTGTGGTGGCGTGGTCACGGACCTCTCGGGGCGCAGCGACCTGACGGGCCTGTTCGCCGTCGGCGAAGCCACCTACACCGGCCTGCACGGCGCCAACCGGCTGGCCAGCAACTCGCTGCTGGAGTGCGTGGTGATCGGCAAGACCTGCGCCGACGCCATCCTGCAAACGGCTGGCCCGGCCCGCGCCAAGCTGCCCGCCTGGGACGAGAGCCTGGTCGAAGACGCCGACGAGCAGGTCGTGATCTCCCACAACTGGGACGAGCTGCGCCTGATGATGTGGAACTACGTGGGCATCGTGCGCACCACGCGCCGGCTGGAGCGTGCGCTGCACCGCATCAAGCTGCTCAAGAGCGAGATCGACGACTACTACGCCAACTTCCGCGTCAACCGCGACCTGCTGGAGCTGCGCAACCTGGTGGTCTGCGCCGAGCTGATCGTGCGCTCCGCCCTGATGCGCCACGAAAGCCGCGGCCTGCACTTCAGCCGCGATTTCCCTCAGACCCTGCCCGTCAGCTTCCCGACGGTGTTGACGCGCAAAGCCCGCAGCGAGCGGCGCTGAATAGGCCCCCCCTACGGCCTTCGGCCGCCCCCCAGGGGGCGCCACTGGCGGACCGGCAGAGCCGGATCCGCGGTGGCCGCTTGGGTAGAGCGGCTTGCGGACAGGTGTGGTCTAGCCCCTCGCCCTCATAGCGTTGCGCGCCTGCACGAAGCCGAACGCGAACTCCACTGATTCCTGCACCGAGCGCTCCTGGTCGGCGCGCTCGCGTTCGGTCAGAAAAAACGCCATGTCCACGTCGTGGCGAATGTAGCGGGGCAGCATGCGGTTCAGCGCGACGCAGGCGACGTCGGCGAGCACGTCGCCATCGTCCTTCAGGTGCGGGTACTGGGCGGCCTGCTCGAGCACCGCATCGAAGACGGCGCGTTCGTGGTAGTTGTGTATCGAGGCGATGTCCATCGTCGTGCGGCTTGAAGAGCTGAAGAACCCTTCGAGTTTGGCGTGGCAAGCGGGCGCGCGGACGATGGAACAGCAGGCCGCTTACGGGCCAGTTCGGCCTCGAAGTGCCGCGCGCAGTGCGGCCGGTGGCTCAGTTCAGCATGCGCGTCAGCAGCTTGCCCGCGCGCATCGCCAGGTTGGCCGAGCGGCCGAAGGTGAAGGCCAGGGCGCCGGCCACGGCAGCGAAGATGAACACGCGCAGCCACATGTTCTGTATCCACTGGCGGCCGAACCTGTAGCCTATGCCGGCGCCGATCAAGGCACCGGCGAAGGCGACCATCAAGCGATGTTCTTCTTTCATGAGCTCGTCGAGGTTGCTGCGGAGGGGGTCAGTGGATCACGGGGCCCAGCACGCGCATCGAGTAGTCCACCGCAGTCACGTCCTTGGTGAGCTTGCCGATGGAGATGCGGTCGACGCCGGTGGCGGCGATCTCGCGCAGCGTCTCGGGCGTGATGCCGCCGGAGGCTTCGAGCAGCGCCCGGCCGGCGGTGAGCCGGACGGCCTCGCGCATCGCGGCGAGGTCGAAGTTGTCGAGCAGCACGCTGGTGGCACCGGCCTGCAGCGCCTCGCCCAGCTGGGCCAGGTTCTCGACCTCGATCTGGATCTCGACATCGGCCTTCAGCTCGGCCGCGTTGCGCAGCACCGGCGCGATGCCACCTGCAGCGGCGATGTGGTTTTCCTTGATCAGGATGCCGTGCCAGAGCGCCAGGCGCTGGTTGCGCCCGCCGCCGACGCGCACCGCATACTTCTGCGCCTGGCGCAGGCCGGGCAGGGTCTTGCGGGTGTCCAGCACCACGCAGCCGCGCGGGTTGGGCGACAGGCCTGCTATGGCCTGGGCGTGGGCGCGGGTGACGGTCGCGGTGGCCGAGAGCAGCTGCAGGAAGTTGAGCGCAGGGCGCTCGGCCGAGAGCAGCGCGCGGGCGTCGGCGCGGATCTCGCAGACGGGCGTGTCGGCTGCCATGTCCGCGCCCTCGGCGTAGTGCCATTCGACCGACGCGCTGGGGTCCAGCGCCAGCAGGCAGGCGTCGAACCAGTCGCGGCCGCAGAGCACCGCGTGCTCGCGCACCTTCACCCGCGCATGGGTGCGGCCGTTGGGCACCAGCAGGCCGGTCCAGTCCTGGCGGCCCAGGTCTTCGAACAGGGCGTCGTGCACGTTGCGCGCACGCGCTTCTTCCAGCGTTTCGTTGTGGTCGAACATGGGAGGGTCTTGGGGGTGGATCAGGCCGCGCCGACATTCGGCACGAAGCCGGCCTTGGGCGTTGCCAGCGCGGCGGGGTGGGCCGCGACGAAGTCCAGCATGCGGTCTATGCAGCGCACGGCCTGCGCGCCCACGGCCGGGTCGACATGGATCTCGCCCTGGCCGGTTTCCAGGCAGGCGACCAGGCCTTGCAGCCCGTTCATCGCCATCCAGGGGCAGTGAGCGCAGCTCTTGCAGGTGGCGGAGTTGCCGGCGGTCGGCGCCTCGATCAGCGTCTTGCCCGGCGCCAGCTGGCGCATGCGGTGCAGGATGCCGTTGTCGGTGGCGACGATGTACTCCTGCGCGCTGCCCTTGATCACCGCATTGAGCATCTGCGAGGTCGAGCCGACCACGTCGGCCAGCTTGACGACGGCCTCGGGCGACTCGGGGTGCACCAGGATCTGCGCGCCCGGGTGCTCCTTCTTCAGCAACTCCAGTTCCAGGCCCTTGAACTCGTCGTGCACGATGCAGGCGCCGTTCCACATCAGCATGTCGGCGCCGGTGGCCTGCTGGATGTAGCGGCCGAGATGGCGGTCGGGCGCCCACAGCACCTTCTGGCCCTGGTCCTTCAGGTGCTGCACGATGGCCAGCGCGCACGAGCTGGTCACCATCCAGTCGGCCCGCGCCTTCACGGCCGCGCTGGTATTGGCGTAGACGACGACCTCGCGGTCCGGGTGGGCATCGCAGAAGGCCGCGAACTGATCCGGCGGGCAGCCCAGGTCCAGCGAGCAGGTGGCGTCCAGGTCGGGCATCAGCACGCGCTTTTCCGGCGAGAGGATCTTGGCGCTCTCGCCCATGAACTTGACGCCCGCCACCACCAGGGTCTGCGCCGCATGGTCGCGCCCGAAGCGGGCCATCTCCAGCGAGTCCGAGACACAGCCGCCGGTCTCCAGCGCCAGGTCCTGCAGGTCGCCGTCGACGTAGTAGTGGGCGACCAGCACGGCGTTGTGCGCCTT
>DATHWJ010000025.1:0-10350 GCA_035460745.1 Ideonella sp.
CGCGCCGCATCGTCGGCTTCACGCAGCGAACGCCGGGTATTCGATTCACTGGAGGCGCTGGCCCTCGAGGCTTGAATCCGCGTCCGGGCACGGGCTTCAATGCGCCCGCCTGGGCAGCAAGGGCTCGCTGAGGTCCTTCACGCCCACCAGCGCCAGCAGGGTGGCCAGGCCGATCTGTGCGTCCTGCCATGCGCCGTCCGGCTTCCACCATTCGCCGATCGTGTGCCAGCCACCCGCTTCGCCGCCGTTGGCCAGGATCAGCGCGGGGATGCCCAGCGACATCGGCACGTTGGCGTCGCTGCTGTTGGGAATCAGCCTGGGCGTCGGGCGACCGAAGGCGGTGGTGGTGCGCACCGCCACCTGCACGATGCGCGCATCCGACGGTGTCCTGCCGGCCGGGCGATCGCCGATCAGCCGGGTGCTGAAGGCCAGCGCGTCGCTGTTCCAGCGCTTGTTCTCCTCCGCCACGCCCTCGGCGATCGCCGCCATGATCTGGCGCTCCGTCTCGAGCATCGCCGGCATCTCGACGGAGCGGATGTCGATGGCCATGCGTGCGCTCGGGGCGATCGTGTTGACCGACGTGCCGCCGCCGGCCGTGCCCACGGTGAAGGTGGTCTTCGGCGTGGCGGGGGTGCGCACCTCCCCGATCTTCGCGATCGCACGGCCCATCGCATGGATGGCGCTGGGCACGACGCCGAACATGAGATAGCTGTGCCCGCCCGGCCCCTTGAACACCACCTCATGGCGGTGGCTGCCCACGCCGGCCGTGGTGATGGATCCGCCCGGGTCCGGCTCGAGGCCGACCATCCCGTCGATGTCGGCGTGCTCGCGGAAGAGCGCCTTCATGCCCCGCAGGTCGCCCAGCTCCTCCTCCCCGACGTTGGCGACGAACATCAGGTCGCCGACCGTCTTCACGTCGAGCTCGTTGAGCACCTTGATCCACGAGAGCAGGACCGCGAGCCCGCGCGTGTCGTCCGCGATGCCCGGCGCAAACCACTTGCCGTCGCGAACCCGGACGGTGACGTCGGTCCCTTCGGGGAACACCGTGTCCAGGTGCGCCGACACGACGAGCTTCGGCCCCTGGCCCGTGCCGCGCCGGATGCCGACCACGTTGCCTTCGGCGTCGATGTGCGCCTGCAGCCCCAGCGCCTTCGCGCGGGCGAGGAAGGCGTCGGCGCGCGCCTTCTCCTTGAACGGCGGCGCGGGGATCTCGGTCAGCAGCTTGAGATCGGCCAGCGAACGTTCATGGTCCGCCTTCACGGCGTCCAGGGTGCGCTGCACAAGCGGCGCGGCGAGCAGGCGCGTCATCGCCTGGTCGACGACAGCTTCGCCGGGGGGCGAGGGCGCAGTCTGCGCATGGGCGGCGCCGGCGCACAGGGCTGCGGCTGCGACGACGCCGCGCAAGCGTGCCGAGACAGGAACTGGGGGCATGCGACGGTCTCCTCTGAAGACCGGCCGATTCTGCGCGGGGCCCCCGGCAACCGGGTGTGAACGGCACGACGCCTGGTTGGCGGGTCGGGCCAGGGATGGCCCGACGCCGGCTCAGGCGCTGCCTCGTTCGACGATGGTGAATCCGATGTCGACGATGGGTTGCTCGATCGTGCGACCGTTGGCCCGGTCGACGATGTAGCGCGCGGCGGTCTGGCCGATGCGCGTGCCGTCGATGCGCACCGTCGTCAGCGCAGGCTCCAGGCTGGCGGAGAAGTCCAGGTCGCCCAGGCCGACGATCGCGAGCTGCCCGGGCACGCTCAGGCCGCGCGAGCGCGCCTCGATGGTGACGCCCAGGGCCAGCATGTCCGAACTGCAGAACACCGCGTCGACTCCCGCCGCATGCTGCAGCAGGTGGGCCAGGCCGGCGCGGCCGGCCGCCAGCGTGGTCGGCGGCGGTGCCAGAAACTGCGGCACCTCGTCCGCCCAGCCCAGGCTGCGGGCCGTGCGCTGAAAACCGTCATGGCGGCGCCGGGCGCGTTCGTCGGTGCCGCCCAGCAGCCCCGGTCGGCGGTAGCCCCGCTGATGCAGGTACCGGCACACGGCGGCACCGATCTCCTCGTTCGAGAAGCCGACCAGCATGTCGATCGGCGTCGGCGTCAGGTCCCAGGTCTCGACCACCGGGATGCCCGACTGGAGCAGCTGCCGTCGCCCGGTCGGCGAATGCATGATGCCGGTGAGCACGATGCCGTCCGGGCGCCGACGAATGATGGCGTCGAGCAGCGCGTCCTCGCGTGAGACCTCATAGCCGCTCTGGCCGATCATCAGCTGGTAGCCCTGGGCGTCGAGCGCCTGGTTCAGGGACTGGATCGTCTCCTGGAACACCGGGCCGACCAGGGTGGGCAGGACCGCCGCCACCAGCCGTGCCCGCGACGAACGCAGCCCGCCGGCCATGCCGTTGGGGACGAAGCCGGTGCTGCGCACCGCCTCCTGGACCTTGGCCAGCATCTTGGGCGAGACCCGGTGCGGCTCGTTGAGCGCGCGCGACACGGTCATGGCGGAAACGCCGGCGAGACGCGCGATGTCGTGAACGGTCAAGGACTGGGCCATGGTGGGGAGGCTGCTGCTCAAGAATGATATCAATACCAAACTGGCGCAATGGGCCGCTGGGGCAAGATTCTCTCGGTTTCTCCCCAGGTAAAACCCGGGAAAACCCGCCTTCTTGAGGCGCCGCCGCACAGCTATCCTCTCCACGGTTGGTATCGATACCAAACGTCGCAGGTGACCTTCCCACCGTCCTGCCCAAGGAGACTTCATGCGTTGCTTCAAGCTCGGCGCCGTCGCGCTTCTCTTCACGCTGGCCGGCCAGGCCGCTTCCGCCGACACCCTGCGCCTGGCTCACGGCCTGGCCGAGAACCACCCGGTCCATCTCGCCATGCAGCGCTTTGCCGAGCTGGCCAAGCAGAAGACCAAGGGCGAGATCGAGATCAAGATCTTTGCCAACGGCACCCTGGGCAGCGAGCGCGAGACGCTGGAGCAGGTGCAGAACGGCGTGCTCGAGATGACCAAGGCCAGCGCCTCGCCGCTGGAGACCTTCGCCCCCGAGTACAAGGTCTTCAACCTGCCCTTCGTGTTTCGCGACAAGGCCCACTTCTTCAAGGTGGTGGACGGCCCTGTCGGCAGCGCCATCCTCGGCTCGTCCAAGAGCCGCGGCTTCATCGGCCTGACCTTCTACGACGCCGGCGCACGCAGCTTCTACGCCAAGAAGGCGATCGGCACGCCGGACGACCTGAAGGGCCTGAAGATCCGCGTGCAGCAGAGCCCCACCACGATCAAGATGATCCAGGCGCTGGGCGCCTCGCCCACGCCGATGCCCTGGGGCGAGGTCTACTCGGCCCTGCAGGCCGGTGTGGTCGACGGCGCCGAGAACAACATCACCGCGCTGACCACCGGCCGGCACGGCGAGGTCAGCAAGTTCTTCTCGCTGACGGAACACCAGATGGTGCCCGACGTGCTGGTCATCTCGACGGCCAAGTGGGACGTGCTCAAGAAGCCGGTGCAGGACGCCCTGCGCGAGGCCGCCCATGAATCGTTCGTCTACCAGCGCAAGCTCTGGGCCGACGCGGAGACGAGCGAAGCCCTCGCCGCGGAAAAGCTCGGCGTCAAGACCAGCAGCCCGTCCAAGGCGCCTTTCGTCGCGAAGGTCAAGCCCTTGATGGACGAGGAGCGCAAGAACACCAAGATCGCCGCACTGCTCGACCAGATCGAATCCACCCGCTGACCCGGCGATGGCGGGCCCCGCGCCGCGGCATGGGCCCGTGCCCAACGAAAGCCACCCCATGAATCGATTGCGCAAGCTGATGGACCGGTTGCTGGAGGCGGGGCTCATCCTGAGCTTTCTGGTCCTGACCCTGTGTGTCCTGTGGCAGGTGTTCAGCCGCTATGTCCTCAACGACCCCGCCACCTTCACCGAGGAGACCTCGCGCTTCGCCGTGATCTGGCTGGGCATCCTGGGCACGGCCTATGCCTGCGGCAAGCTCGAGCACATGGCCTACGACATGCTCGAGGCCAAGCTCACCGGCGCGCGCCACGTGGCGCACATGCGCGCCGTCGCCCTGGTCGTGCTGGCCTTTGGCGGCGCCGTCTTCCTGTACGGCGGCGGGCGGCTGGTGCTGCGGGCGTGGGAGGTCGAGCAGCTTTCGGCGACGCTGGAAGTGCCGATGGCCTACGTGTACGCCTGCATCCCCCTGGCCGGGCTCGCCATGGTGTTCTACGAGGTGGCCATCCTGGTCGCGCCGCAGAGCTTCAAGGCGGCCAACGAGGTCGAGGCGGCGATCGAGCACGTGGAGAAGGAAATGACGGCATGACCACCGCGCTGACGATCCTGGCGGTGGTCTTCACCGCGCTGATGTTGTTCGGCGTGCCGGTGAGCTTCTGCATCGGCATCGCCACCCTGCTGGCCTTGTTCACCGTCACGCCGAACATCGACACGGCGCTGATCGTGTCGGCCCAACGCGTGGCGTCCAGCCTGGACAACTTCACCCTCGTGGCGATCCCGCTGTTCATCCTGGCCGGCGGACTGATGAACACCGGCGGCATCGCGATGCGGCTGATCGACCTGGCCAAGGTGCTGGTCGGCTGGCTGCCGGGCTCGCTGGCGCAGATCTCGGTGGCGGCCAATGCGCTGTTCGGCGCGATCTCGGGGTCGGCCGTGGCCAGCGCCGCGTCGGTGGGGGCCACGCTGTCGCCGCTGCAGCGGCAGGCCGGCTACAACATGCCCATCTGCGCCGCAGCCAACGTGGCCGCCTCGCCCTGCGGCCTGCTGATCCCGCCGTCGGGCGCCCTGATCGTCTACTCGCTGATCTCCGGGGGCACGCCGGTCGACGTGCTGTTCGTGGCCGGCTACATCCCCGGCCTCCTGATGGCCGGCTCGGTGATGCTGTGGCTGGCCTATGTCGCCTGGCGCGGCGACCTGCCCACCGACGTGCACCGCTACTCGGGCCGCGAGGCGGCGCTCATCTTCGTTCGGGCGCTGCCGGCGCTGTTGATGATCGTCATCATCATGGGCGGCATCGTCGGGGGCATCTTCACCGCCACCGAGGCCGCCGGGGTCGCCGCGCTCTACACCTTTCTGCTCGGCCTGGTCTACCGCAGCCTGACGCTGCGCACGCTGGCCGGCAGCATCCTGAACGCGGCGGTCGGCACGGCGGTGGTGATGCTGATGGTCGGCGTGTCGATGACGATGTCGTGGCTGCTGGCCAGCACGGGCTCGGTGCAGGCGCTGGGCAATGCGATCACGCAGATGTCCTCCAACCCCTACGTGCTGCTGCTGCTGCTGAACGTGCTGCTGCTGCTGCTGGGCACCTTTCTCGACATCACGCCGGGCCTGCTGATCTTCACGCCGATCTTCCTGCCGGTGGCGGTGAAGCTGGGCATCTCGCCGGTGCACTTCGGGATCATCATGACCTTCAACCTGTGCATCGGCATCGCCACGCCGCCGGTCGGCAGCACGCTCTTCGTGGCGGCCCGCGTGGCCAACGTTCCGCTGGCCCAGCTCACACGGCCCCTGCTGCCGATGTTCGCCTGCATGATCGTCGCCCTCATGCTGGTGACCTACGTGCCGGCACTGTCCCTGTGGCTGCCGCAGGTCCTGCTCGGCAAGACCGGCTGAGCCCGAACCGACATCGACGACCCACCCTCATGCGACTCGATCAGCCCCCCGTCTTCGCCCTGCACACGAAGGACGGCAACCACCTCACGCTGCGCAGCCCCGAGGGCGCCGCCGTCCACCTCTGGGTGCTCGAGGAGGACATCGTCCGCGTGCTGCTGCTGCCCGACGGGGTCTTGCGCGAGCCGCGCACCTGGACCATCGCGCCCGGCCTCGAGCAGCTGCCCTTCGAAGGACGCGACCGTTTCGACCTGAGCGGCTTTTCGCTGCCGGCCTTCGATCTGTCGCAGGACGGCAGCCAGTTGCGCATCGGCACGAGCGCAGTGCGCCTGAGCATCGAGCTGCGGGGTTTCTTCTGTCGCTGGGAGAGCCTGCACGAAGGCCGCTGGCAGGCCAGCGCGGCAGACCGCCCCACGCAGGGCTACAACTTCGGCTGGTGGGACGAGCGTGTGCACCACTACCTGCAGCGCGAGCCCGGCGAGGCCTACTACGGCCTGGGGGAACGCTCGGGCGACGCCAACCGCGCCGGCCAGCGCTACCGCATGTGCAACCTCGACCCGATGGGCTACAGCGCGCGCAGCACGGACCCGCTGTACAAGCACATTCCCTTCTACATCACGCGCAAGACGGCTGCGCCGCACGAGGGCCTGTGCTTCGGCCTGTTCTACGACACCCTGTCCGACTGCAGCTTCGACATGGGCCGCGAGATGGACAACTACCACGGCCCCTACCGCAGCTTCGTCGCCGACCACGGCGACCTCGACCTGTACTACATCGCCGGCCCCGACCCCGCGGCCATCACGCGTCGCTACACCTGGCTCACCGGCCGGCCGGCCTTCCCGCCGCGCCTGGCACTCGGCTACTCGGGGTCGACGATGAGCTATACCGATGCGCCGAATGCGCAGGAGCGCATGGGCGAGTTCCTGGCGCGCTGCGAGGAACACGACATCGCCTGCGATTCCTTCCACCTGTCCTCGGGTTACACCTCGATCGGCGCGGGGCGCTACGTCTTCAACTGGAACCGCGACAAGTTCCCCGACCCGCAAGGCTTCGTGCAGAGCTACCTCGAGCGCGGCGTGCACCTGGTGGCCAACATCAAGCCCGCGCTGCTGCGCGACCACCCGCGCTTTGCCGAGGCGGACGAGGCCGGGCTGCTGGTGCGCGACCTGGACGGCCGGCACACGGCGGTGCAGTTCTGGGACGGCACCGGGGCCTACCTCGACTTCACCAACCCCGACACCATCGCCTGGTGGCGGCGGCAGGTCACCGAGCAACTGCTGCAGCCGGGCATCAGCGCCACCTGGAACGACAACAACGAGTTCGAGATCTGGAGCGAGCAGGCGCGCATCCACGGCTTCGGCACGCCGCGCGCGGCGTGTGCATTGCGGCCGCTGCAGACGCTGCTGATGATCCAGGCCTCGCATTCGGCGCAGACCGCGCACGCGCCCGACGAGCGCCCGTATCTCGTGTCGCGCGCCGGGGCGCCCGGCATGCAGCGCTACGTGCAGACCTGGTCGGGCGACAACTACACCTCGTGGGAGACGCTGCGCTACAACATCCGCATGGGCCTGGGGCTGGCCATGTCCGGCGTCTCCAACACCGGCCACGACATCGGCGGGTTCTCGGGCCCCGCGCCCGGCCCCGAGCTGTTCCTGCGCTGGGTGCAGCACGGCATCTTCCTGCCCCGCTTCAGCATCCATTCCTGGAACGACGACAAGAGCGTCAACGAGCCGTGGATGCACCCCGAGATCACGCCGCGCGTGCGCGAGCTGATCCGCCTGCGCTACCGGCTGATGCCCTACCTGTACGACCTGGTGTGGCGCTACCACAGCGCCTACGAGCCGATCATCCGGCCGACCTACCACGACTTCCCGACCGAGGCCCGCTGCTACGAGGAAAACGACGACATGCTGCTGGGCGCCAAGCTGCTGGTGGCCGCAGTCGTCGAGCCCGGGCAGGTCGAGCGGCGCGTGTGGTTGCCCGGCAGCGGCGGCTGGTTCGATTGGCACAGCGCGCGCCGCCACGACGGCGGGCAATGGGTCACGCTCGACGCGGCGCTCGACGGGCCGCCGCCGCTGCTGGCACGCGAGGGCTGTGGCGTGCCGCTCAACCTGGCCACCGCCCACTTCGGCCAGGTCGAGGATGTGCGCGGCTTCCAGCTGTTTCCCTTCGACGGCGCCGGCGAGTTCGAGGCCAGTTGCTTCGAAGACGACGGCCACTCGACCGCGTACCGCGACGGCGCCCATGGGCGCTGGCGCCTGCAGATGTCGTGCAGCGCGCAGCACCTGCATGTCGAGATCGCGAGGGAGGGCCCACGCCCGCCCAGGCAGGAGCAGTTGGTCGTCCGGCTTCCGTCCCGCGACTCGCGGGCCCTGAGCTTCGGCGGTGCGGCCATCGAGCGCGAC
Organism: Ideonella sp.; assembly: GCA_035460745.1. Lineage (GTDB taxonomy): Bacteria > Pseudomonadota > Gammaproteobacteria > Burkholderiales > Burkholderiaceae_C > Ideonella. The sequence continues at coordinate 8,002 of DATHWJ010000025.1, forward strand.
ACCCGGGAAGGCGCCTGGCGGAGCCTGGTGCTTAAGCTGCCGGCCGGTGCGATTCACGCCTCGTCGTGATCCGGGGCATGGTCGCCTGCTGACAGCCCGGCGCTCGGGGGGGCGCGCACCGATGGCCGTCTGCCGCGCCGGGCGCTAAGCTGGCCCGAGGAGACCCGACCATGCACCTCGATGCCTCACAGCGCGCCGGCGGCCCGGCGCGCCGCGACAAGATCGTCAGCGCCGCCGAAGCCGTGCGGCTGATCCACGACGGCGACACGGTGGCCACCGGCGGCTTCGTCGGCATCGGCTTCGCCGAGGGCATCGCCATCGCGCTGGAGGAGCGCTTCCTGGCCACCCAGGCCGAGACCGGCCGCGGCGCGCCGCACGGGCTCACGCTGGTCTACGCCGCGGGCCAGGGCGACGGGCGCGAGCGCGGGCTGAACCACTTCGGCCACGACGGCCTCGTCAAGCGCGTGGTCGGCGGCCACTGGGGCCTGGTGCCCAAGCTGCAGGCACTCGCGGTGGCCGGGAAGATCGAGGCCTACAACCTGCCGCAGGGTGTCCTCACGCACCTGTTCCGCGACATCGCCGCCGGCAAGCCCGGCACGCTCTCGCGCATCGGGCTGGGCACCTTCGTCGATCCGCGCCTGGGCGGCGGCCGCATCAATGCGGTGACCACCGAGGAGCTGGTGCGCCTGATGGAGATCGACGGCGAGGAGCTGCTGTTCTACAAGGGCTTCCCGATCCAGGTCGGCATCATCCGCGCCACCACCGCCGACCCGGACGGCAACCTGACGATGGAGCGCGAGGCCCTGACGCTGGAGGCGCTGGCGATCGCGATGGCCGCGCACAACAGCCGCGGGATCGTGATCGCGCAGGTCGAGCGCATCGCCGAGCGCGGCTCGCTGAACCCGCGCCAGGTCAAGATCCCCGGCGTGCTGGTGGACTGCGTGGTCGTCGCCGAGAAGCCGGAGCACCACCTGCAGACCTTCGCCACGCCGTACAGCGCCGCCTTCGCCGGCGAGATCCGCGTGCCGCTGAACTCGCTGCCGCCGCTGGCGCTGACCGAGCGCAAGGTGATTGCACGGCGCGCCGCGCTCGAACTCAAGCGCAACGCGGTGGTCAACCTCGGCATCGGCATGCCCGAGGGCGTGGCCGACGTCGCCGCGGAGGAGCAGATCTTCGACCTGCTGACGCTGACCGCCGAGCCGGGCGTGATCGGCGGCATCCCGGCCTCGGGGCTGAACTTCGGCGCCGCGATCAACACGCAGGCCATCATCGATCAGCCGAGCCAGTTCGACTTCTACGACGGCGGCGGGCTCGACCTCGCGGTGCTGGGCCTCGCGCAGGCGGATGCGCAGGGCAACCTGAACGTCAGCAAGTTCGGCCCGCGGCTGGCCGGCGCGGGCGGCTTCATCAACATCAGCCAGTCGGCCCGCGAGGTGGTGTTCGTCGGCACCTTCACCGCCGGCGACCTGCAGGTGCAGGTGCGCGACGGCAAGCTGCACATCGCGAGCGAAGGCACGCTGAAGAAGTTCGTGCGCGAGGTCGAGCACCGCACCTTCAGCGGTGCCGTCGCCCGCCGGCGCGGCCAGCGCGTGCTGTACGTCACCGAGCGCTGCGTGTTCCGGCTGGTCGACCATGCGGGCGAGGGCGCGATGGAGTTGATCGAGATCGCGCCCGGCATCGACCTGGAACGCGACATCCTGTCGCGCATGGAATTCCGCCCGGCGATCAGCCCGCAGCTGCGCACCATGGATGCACGCCTGTTCGCCGAGGCGGTGCTCGACATGCGCGAACGCATGCTCGGTGTGCCGCTCGAGCAGCGCCTCGAGCTGGATGCGCAGCGCCGCATGCTGTTCATCGATTTCGAGGGCCTGGCGGTCACGACGCCGGCCGACATCGATGCGATCGAGCGCGCGGTCGCCGGGCTGCTCGAGCCGCTCGGCGAACGTGTGGACGCGGTCGTCAACTACGACCACTTCAGCATCCCCGCCGAGCTGATGGACGCGTATTCGGCGATGGTGCAGCGGCTGGCCGCGCGCTACTACGGCCGCGTGACACGCTATGCGGCGAGCAGTTTCGTCAAGGCGCGCCTCGAGCGCGACCACCCACCCCGCTGAGCGGGGGGCTGCCGGGCGTGGAATAAGTCGCGGCGGTCACGTCCTGCAATCACTGAAACCGGACACGGCCCCCTGCGCCGCCGCGCAGCGCCCACACTGCGGCCATGTTCCTGCGTTCCACCGCCTGCCCCCTCGCTGCACTGCTGCTGTGCCTGCACGGCGCCGTGCGCGCCGAGCCCTGGCTCGACAGCGACGAGCTGCAGCGCAACGGCGCCGTCTCGCGCCGCCTGTGGAA
>DATHWJ010000026.1:0-3545 GCA_035460745.1 Ideonella sp.
AGCTCGCCCTCGAGCACGACGTAGTGCTTTTCGATCGGCGAGGCGTCCAGCGTGGTGTGGCCGCCGGGCGCGAGCGTCGAGACGCCCAGCCAGAGCTGCTCGGCCGGGCCGGCCTCGCGGCCTTGCAGGCGCACGCAGCGCATGTCGAAGTGGTTGGGCGCGGCGTACTCGGGCGCCGCGTCGAAGCGGGTGACGTTCATCGCGAGGGCACTCCGGGGTTCAGGGCCGCAGCACCACGCGCTGGTCGGCACCGCCCACCACCAGGCGGTAGGCCTCGGCCGCCTGTGCCAGCGGGTAGACGGCGTCGGCGCGCACCGGGAAGGGCCGCAGCACGCCGGCCTCGAAGCCGGCCCGCATCGCGTCCATGTGCAGCGCCGCCGCGCAGCAGTCCAGCGCCAGCGAGTCGATGCCCACGTAGGTGTGCATGCCCCGGTAGAACGTGAAGATGTCGAAGGGCACCGGCCGCTCGACGGTGGCGATGAAGATCTGCGTCGCGCCCTTGGCCATGGCCTGGTTCGTGGCTTCGAAATACGGGCTGCCGACGGTGTTGTAGACGATGTCCACGCCGCGCCCGCCGGTCAGCTGGCGCAGCGTGTCCGCGACCTGGTCGACACGCGCATCGATCACCTCGACCTCGCCGCTCGCGTGGCCCTCGAACGGCCCGGCCTTGCGCTGCACCGCGATCACGCGGGCGCCTGCCTGGGCGGCCAGCTGCACCGCCGCCTGGCCGACCTTGCCGTTGGCCCCCATCACCGCGACCACCTGACCCGGCCGCGGGAAGCCGCTGCGGCGAAAGCCCTCGTAGGCGGTCACGAAGGGCACGCCGACGGAGCCGGCCTCGTCGAAGCTGAGCCGCTCGGGCTTGGCGCGCAGCGCCGCCACCGGCAGCCGCAGCCAGCCGGCGTGCGAGCCGTCGCGCGTGATGCCCAGGTCGCCGCCCGAGCCCCAGACCTCGCAGCCGCGCCACTCGGCCGGGCCGTCGACGACCGTGCCGGCGAAGTCGCGCCCGGGGCTGCGCGGCCAGACGGCCTGCGGCATCAGCCCGAGGGCAGCCTTGACGTCGCTGGGGTTGACGGCCGCGCTGGCGACGCGCACCAGCGCCTCGCCGTCGGCCAGCAGCGGGGCGGGGCAGTCTAGCACCTGCGGCGCCAGCGCCTGCGCGGTAGCGGCCTTGTGCAGCACGCGCACGGCGCCGAGGGCGCTCAGTGAAGGAGCGAGGGAGGAGGTGGACATGGTGGGGATCACGCCTTGGAGGGAAGTTGCAGCAGCTCGCGCGCCTGGTCCGCCGTGGCGACTTGGCCGCCGAGGTCTTCGACGATGCGGCGCGCGCGCTGCACCAGCGCCGCGTTGCTGGGCGCGAGCACGCCGCGGGCGAGGTAGATGTTGTCCTCCAGCCCGACCCGCACGTGGCCGCCGGCCAGGTAGGCTGCGGCCACCATAGGGAAGGCATGGCGGCCGACGCCGAAAGCCGACCAGAAGGCGCCGGCCGGCAGCAGGCTGCGGGCGTAGAGCAGGGTTTCGGGCGAGGCGTCGAAGCCGTACTTCACGCCGTGCACGAAGGTCCACATGCCGGGGCCCTGCAGGCTGCCGTCGGCGATCAGGTCGCGTGCCAGGTGGATGTCGCCGCTGTCGAAGATCTCCAGCTCGGGGCGCACGCCCGCTTCGCGTATCACGGCCGCCATGCGGCGCACGTTCTTCGGCGTGTTGATGACGACATCGTTGCCCGAATTCATCGTGTTGAAGTCCAGCGAGCAGACGTCCGGGCGCAGCTCGGCGATGTGCTGCACGCGCTTTTCCGGCGCCAGCAGCGTGGTGCCGGGCGCGGCGATGCGTGGGTCGTCTTCGCTGGGGATGAAGCGGCCGCCGGGGCCGGTGGTCAGGTTGACGATCAACCCGGTGTTGACCGCGCGGATGCGCTGCACCACCTCGGCATAGAGGGCGAGGTCCGTGGCCGGCCGCCCGGTGGCCGGGTCGCGCACATGCAGGTGGACCTGCGCGGCGCCGGCCTCGGCGGCCTCCAGCGCCGAGCGGGCGATCTGCTCGGGCGTGATCGGCAGGTGCGGCGTCTGCTCCGGCCGGGTCAGGTTGCCGGTGACCGCGCAGGTGATGACCGTCAGTTTTTGCATCGCAGGGGCTCCTCGGTGTGGGGCAGGCGGGTCATTTCAGGTGCCGGCCGCCATCGACGACGATGCGGGTGCCGGTCGCGAAGCGCAGCGTGGTGGCGCAGGCCTCCACAGCCGCGGCGATGTCGTCCGGCAGGCCGATGCGGCCCAGCGGCGTGGTCGCCGCGGTCTTGCTGTTGAAGTCGGCGCCGCGGCCAGGCACGAAGCCCGACTCGACCACGCCGGGGCTGACCGACAGGACCCGCACCTGCGGCGCCAGCACCCGGGCCAGCGCTTCGCCGACCACGTCCAGGCCGGCCTTGGCCGCCACGTAGGCGAGGTTGCTGCCAACCCCCGTGAAGGCGGCGATCGACGAGAGGCTGACGACCAGGCCGTCGCCGCTCTCCTTGAGCAGCGGCGCAAAGGCCCGGATGGTGGCGAAGACGCCGCGGAAGTTGACCCGCAGCAGGTCGTCGATCAGCTGGTCGGTGAGGCCTTCGAGGTCGGCCGCCGGCACCGGCTTGGTGTAGCCGGCGCTGTTGACCAGGATGTCACAGCGGCCGTACTGCGCCCGCACCTGCTCGGCGGCGGCGCGCAGGCTGGCGCTGTCGGTGATGGAGGCGGCGACCTGGCCATGGCCGTCGCCCGGCAGCTCGCGCAGCTTGGCCTCGGCGGCGGCCGCGTCGCCGTTGTGCAGCAGCACGCAGCGGGCGCCGCGCGCGGCCAGGCGCAGCGCGGTGGCGTGGCCGATGGCGCCGGTGCCGCCGGCGATGACCGCGACCTTTCCGTCGAGGCGGTCGGTGGCGGCGAAGGGGGTAGGTGAAGTCACGGGGCGTCTCCTGTCGGGGTGGCGGTGTTCAGGGGATGGGCGCATGCGGCAGCCGCATCTCGCCCTCGAGCAGGGTGAACTCGTGCGCCAGCAGCGCCAGCGGCTGGCCGTCGCGCTGGCTGCGCTCGAACTGGCCGACCAGGCACTGCGTGACGCCGAAGACCGGGTCGCTCTCCAGGTGCTCGGAGTCGTCGGCGAAGACCTGCGTGATCAAGACCTTGAAGCCGGGCTTGGAGACCATGAAATGCAGGTGGGCGGGCCGGTAGGGGTGGCGCCGCTGGGCCCGCAGCAGCTCGCCGCAGGGGCCGTCGGTGGGCACCGGGTAGCCGGCCGGCCGCACCGAGCGGAAGAAGAACCCGCCCTGCGCGTCGGTCTCGAAGCGGCCGCGCAGGTTCATGTCGGGCTGCTGGCCGTCCTGGTTTTCGTAGAGGCCGTTGGGGGCGGCCTGCCAGACGTCGACCGTGGCGCCGGCCACCGGCCGGCCCTGTTCGTCCCGCACCCGACCACGCGCTTCCAGCGGCGTGCCGGGGGTGCCGGGTGCGGCGATGCTGGCGCCGGCGGGCAGCCGCGGCGCGTTGGCGCGCCAGAAGGGGCCCAGCAGCGCCGCGTCGGAC
>DATHWJ010000027.1:0-4957 GCA_035460745.1 Ideonella sp.
GCCGTCGAAGAAGCGGTGCGGCTGAGGGAGAAGGGCGTTGTCACCGAGGTCATCGTCGTCTCCTGCGGCGTCACGCAGTGCCAGGAGACGCTGCGCACCGCGATGGCGATCGGCGCCGACCGCGCCATCCTGGTCGAGACGAGCGAAGAGCTGCAGCCGCTGGCGGTGGCCAAGCTGCTGAAGGCCTTGGTGGACAAAGAACAGCCGCAGCTCGTGATCCTGGGCAAGCAGGCCATCGACGACGATTGCAACCAGACCGGCCAGATGCTGGCCGCGCTGACCGACCTGCCGCAAGCCACGTTTGCTTCCAAGATCGAAGTCGCGGACGGGATCGCTACGGTGACCCGCGAAGTCGATGGCGGCCTGGAGACGCTGAAGCTCAAGCTGCCGGCCGTGATCACCACCGACCTGCGCCTGAACGAGCCGCGCTACGTCACGCTGCCCAACATCATGAAGGCCAAGAAGAAGACGCTGGAGGTGTTCAAGCCGGCCGATCTGGGCGTCGATGTCACGCCGCGGCTGACCACGCTCAAGGTCAGCGAACCGCCCAAGCGCGGTGCCGGCATCAAGGTGCCCGACGTCGCAACGCTGGTGGCCAAACTGAAGAACGAAGCGAAAGTCATATGAGCCCCCACGCTCCCTATCGGTCGCTGCCCCCCGAGGGGGCTCGCGCAGCGGACCGGCAGAGCCGGATCCGCGCACGCCGCTGGGCTCGATCACCTCTTGCGTCGAGCGTGTTGCCTTGCTACATGGAGAACTGAAATGACTGCTCTCGTCATTGCCGAACACGACAACGCGACCATCAAGGGCGCGACTCTCAACACCGTGACCGCTGCCGCGCAATGCGGCGGTGATGTGCATGTGCTGGTCGCTGGCTTCAATGCCGGCGCGGCTGCTGCGGCCGCCGCCAAGATCGTCGGCGTCACCAAGGTGCTGCACGCCGACGACGCCGGCCTGGAGCACGGCCTGGCCGAGAACGTCACCGCGCAAGTGCTGGCCGTCGCTCCCAGCTACAGCCACATCCTGTTCCCGGCGACGGCCAGCGGCAAGAACGTCGCCCCGCGCGTCGCCGCCAAGCTCGACGTGGCGCAGATCAGCGACGCCACCAAGATCGTCGCGCCCGACACCTTCGAGCGCCCGATCTACGCCGGCAACGCGATTGCCACGGTGAAGAGCGCCGATGCGATCAAGGTGGTCACGGTGCGCACCACCGGCTTCGACCCGGCCGCGGCCGAAGGCGGCTCGGCCGCGGTCGAGACCGTGGCGGCGATCACCGCCAATGCCCAGGTCAGTTTCGCTGGCAGCGAGATCGCCAAGAACGACCGCCCGGAGCTCACCGCCGCCAAAATCATCGTCTCCGGCGGCCGCGCGCTGGGCTCCAGCGACAAGTTCAACGAGGTGCTGACCCCGCTGGCCGACAAGCTGGGCGCCGCGCTGGGCGCCAGCCGCGCCGCGGTGGACGCCGGCTACGCGCCCAACGACTGGCAGGTCGGCCAGACCGGCAAGATCGTCGCGCCGCAGCTCTACATCGCCGCCGGCATCTCGGGCGCCATCCAGCACCTGGCCGGCATGAAGGACAGCAAGGTCATCGTCGCGATCAACAAGGACCCGGAGGCGCCCATCTTCAGCGTCGCCGACTACGGTCTCGAAGCCGATCTGTTCGTCGCGGTGCCCGAGCTGATCAAGGCCCTGTGAGCCGGGCGTCCGGGCACTGAGCACAGGGGCGCCCAGCGAGGCGCCCCTTTTTCCAAGGAGACAGACCAATGACTTACAAGGCTCCCGTCAAGGACATGCTGTTCGTGATGAAGGCGCTGGCCAACATCGACGCCGTCGCGCAGCTGCCCGGCTTCGAAGACGCCGGCTACGAGACGGCCCAGGCCGTGCTTGAGGAGTGCGCCAAGCTCAACGAGGACGTGATCGCGCCGCTGAACCGCGAAGGCGACCTCCACCCCTCGAGCTGGCAAGACGGCGAAGTGCACGCCACGGCCGGCTTCAAGGCCGCCTTCCAGCAGTACACCGCCGGCGGCTGGCAGGGCCTGCACCACCCGGTGGAGGTGGGCGGCCAGGGCCTGCCCAAGCTGATCCATGCGGCCTGCAGCGAGATGGTCAACAGCGCCAACACCAGCTTCGCGCTCTGCCCGCTGCTGACCGACGGCGCGATCGAGGCGCTGCTGACGGCGGGCTCCGACGAGCAGCGCAGCACCTACATCCCCAAGATGATAGGCGGCAGCTGGACCGGCACGATGAACCTGACCGAGCCGCAGGCCGGGTCGGACCTCTCGGCCGTGCGCACCCGCGCCGAGCCTCAAGCTGACGGCAGCTACAAGCTCTTCGGCACCAAGATCTTCATCACCTGGGGCGAGCACGACATGGCGGACAACATCGTCCACCTGGTGCTCGCGCGCATCACCGGCGCGCCGGAGGGCGTCAAGGGCATCTCGCTGTTCCTGTGCCCCAAGTTCCTCGTCAAGCCCGACGGCTCGCTGGGCGCGCGCAACGACGTGCACTGCGTCAGCATCGAGCACAAGCTGGGCATCAAGGCCAGCCCCACCGCCGTGCTGCAGTACGGCGACGGCACGGCGACGAAGAATGTGAACGGCACCGGACCCGGTGCCGTGGGCTACCTGATCGGCCAGGAAAATCGCGGCCTGGAGTACATGTTCATCATGATGAACGCGGCGCGCTTCGGCGTCGGCGTGCAGGGCATCGCGGTGGCCGACCGGGCCTACCAGCGCGCCGTCGCATTCGCCCGCGAGCGCATCCAGTCGCGCCCGGTCGATGGCTCGCTGCCCGGCGCCGCGCCCATCATCCACCACCCCGACGTGCGCCGCATGCTGATGACCATGCGCGCCCACACCGAGGGCTGCCGCGCGATGGCGCTGGTGGCCGCCGCTGCCTACGACGCCTCGCACCACCACCCCGACGCCCAGACCCGCCAGCAGAATCAGGCTTTCTACGAGTTCATGGTGCCGCTGATCAAGGGTTACTCGACCGAGATGAGCATTGACGTGGCCTCGCTGGGCGTGCAGGTGCACGGCGGCATGGGCTTCATCGAGGAGACCGGTGCCGCGCAGCACTACCGCGACGCCAAGATCCTGACCATCTACGAAGGCACGACGGCGATACAGGCCAACGACCTGGTCGGCCGCAAGACCTCGCGCGACGGTGGCGCCACGGCCAAGGCGATCGCGGCGCAGATCGAGACCACCGAGCAGGCCCTGGCCGCGCTCGACAGCGCCGACGCCCACGCGATGGCCGGGCGCCTGAAGGACGCCCGCGGCGCCTTCATCAGCGTGGTCGAGTTCGTCGTCGGCCAGGCCAAGGCCGATCCCAACGCCGTCTTCGCCGGCAGCGTCGGCTACCTGATGCTGGCCGGCCAGCTGATGGCCGGCTGGCAGATGGGGCGCGCGCTGATCGCCGCCCACGAAGCGCTCGCCCGGGGCGAAGACAGCGCCTTCATGCAGGCCAAGATCCACACCGCCCGCTTCTACGGCGACCACATCCTCAGCACGCTGCCCGGCCTGCGCGACAGCATCGTCGACGGCGCCCACAGCGTGACCCACATGGCCCTGGAGTCCTTCTGATGGCTTTGCCGAAAGCGCTCGCGAACCTGCCCTTGCCGGTCATCGCGGCCCCGCTGTTCATCATCTCCAACCCGCAACTGGTGATCGCGCAGTGCACCGCGGGCGTGGTCGGCGCGATGCCGGCGCTGAACGCCCGCCCGGCCGCGCAGCTCGACGAGTGGCTGGCCGAGATCACCGAGGCGCTGGCCGCCTGGGACCGCGACCACCCGGAGCAGCCGGCCGCGCCCTTCGCGATCAACCAGATCGTGCACAAGAGCAACGACCGGCTGGAGCACGACCTGGCCGTCTGCGCCAAGTACAAGGTGCCCATCGTCATCACCTCGCTGGGTGCGCGCACCGACCTCAACGACGCGGTACACGCCTGGGGCGGCGTGGTGCTGCACGACATCATCAACAACTTCTTCGCCCGCAAGGCGATAGAGAAGGGCGCCGACGGCCTGATCGCCGTGGCCGCGGGCGCGGGTGGCCATGCGGGCGTCAAGAGCCCCTTCGCACTGATCCAGGAGATACGCCAGTGGTTCGACGGCCCGGTGGCGCTCTCGGGCGCGATGGCCACCGGCGGCGCGGTGCTGGCCGCGCAGGCCATGGGGGCCGACTTCGCCTACATCGGCTCGGCCTTCATCGCCACCGACGAAGCCCGTGCGGTCGAGGGCTACAAGCAGGCCATCGTCGATGGCAGCAGCGACGACATCGTCTACAGCAACCTGTTCACCGGCGTGCACGGCAACTACCTCAAGCCCTCGATACGCAACGCCGGGCTGGACCCCGACAAGCTGCCCGAGAGCGACCCGTCGAAGATGAACTTCGGCGGCGACGCCAAGAAGGCCTGGAAGGACATCTGGGGCTGCGGCCAGGGCATAGGCGCCATAGAAGGCGTGGTGCCGGCGGGCGAGCTGGTGGCGCGGCTGAAGCGCGAGTACGCGCAGGCGCGGCAACGCCTGCTCTGAGGTGAGGGCGCTGAACGGCGCTGAGCGGCGTTCAGCGGCGGTGAATGGCGCTGACGGGTCCGGGAGGGTCAGCGCCGCCGGACACGCGCTTGTCATTGCGGCTTGGGAACATGCCCGGCATCACCCCACCACCGGATGCTTCCCATGCCCGCACCCCGTTCGCTCCGCCGCTTCCCGCTGCGCCAGACCGCCGCCATCGCACTGGCCCTGGTCACCGCCGCCTGCCAGGCGCAGCCGCTGCAGGCCGCCCAGCCCACAGCGCTGGCGGTCACCTACCTCGGCCAGCAGATCGTGCCCACCGGCACGCTGTTCGAAGGCACGCAAATCGGCGGCCTGTCGGGCTTGGACTACGACGCCCGCAGCGGCCTGTACAGCGCCATCAGCGACGACCGCAGCCAGAACAACCCGGCCCGCTTCTACGAGCTG
>DATHWJ010000028.1:0-8199 GCA_035460745.1 Ideonella sp.
GCCATAATCGCCGACCACGTGCAGCACGGGCTCCAGCCCGCCGCCGGCACACACTGGCCCGGGTGGCGAAATCGGTAGACGCAGGGGACTCAAAATCCCCCGCCGAAAGGTGTGCCGGTTCGAGTCCGGCCCCGGGCACCAGTCAGGACACCCTAGAAGCTTCGTAAGTCATTGATTTACGGAGCTTTTTTCATCGCTGCATCACGCCGCCGAAAATGCACGCCGCTCACCCGAACGTATAGCCGAACCGCTCTATGACGGGCGCGTAGACGCGGGCCACCAAGGCCCGGCTCGTATCGTCGTAGAACTCGGTGTAGTGCCGCTTGGGCGCTGCCTCGGCCGGTGGCGCTTCGCCCGAACCGGCGTCGGCGGCCGTCCTCTCGGCCGTCACGTTGAAGGGCGCAATCTCCACCGGTTTCGTCACGCCGATGCGATCCAGCACCTGGTCGAAGCCGGCCTGCAGGGCCTCGAAGCGAATGACGATATCGGCGTGGTCCAGGAACTCGAACGGGCCCTTGGCGGTGCGTTCCTTGTCAGCGAGCCGGCTGAGCTGGCCGACGATCCACTGGGCAAACGGCTGCTCCTGCGCCGCCTCCATGCTGGCCTTGACCTTCGCCTTCCTTTGCGCCCATTGGTACTTCTCGGGTTCGGTCACGAAGCGGCCGCGGCGCTTGAGGTAGCGGCTCACCAGCAGATCGAAGGGGTTGCGGACCCCCGTGAACTTCAACAAGCCGGCGAGCTGATCGGCGCTCATCAGCTCGCCGTCTATCAGTTGCTGGTAGGTGGCATGGTGGCCTCGCACGATCACCTGGCCGTCGCGCACCACCTCGTGCGCGGGGACGGCCACGCCTTCCAGCTTGTCCTTCAGGGTCTTGGCGATCGCCTTGCTGCCCGTTTGGGGGTTGGCAAAGAAGATGCAGCGGTAGCGTTCGGAGTAGATGGCCAAGTCGATCTCGCAGAGGGTGACGGCAGCCGTGCAGCTTATCGCTCTTGCCCGCGATGCGGGCCTGCTTCAGCGGGATGTTCAGCGGGATGAACGGATCACGCCCCCGTGCTCCCGGACTGCCTCACGCCGTCTCCACCCGATTGCGCCCCAGCCGCTTGGCTTCGTAGCAGGCGGCATCGGCCGCCCGCATGACATCGGCGCCGCTGGCATGCGTGCCGTTGGAAGCCACCAGCCCGATGCTGGCGCCGACCGCATAGGCGGCCCCTTCCCATTCCAGCCGGTAGCTCTCGACGGCGGCCCGCAGCGTGTGCGCGATCACCCGGGCGCGGGGGATGGGACACTGGGGCAGCAGCACGCCGAACTCGTCGCCGCCCAGGCGCGCCACCGTGTCGGACTTGCGCAGGTGCAAGGCCAGCTCGCGGGCGATGCCGCGCAGCAGGGCGTCGCCGGCGGCGTGGCCGCCGCTGTCGTTGACTTGCTTGAACCTGTCCAGGTCGATGAACAGCGCGCAGAAGGGCTGCTCTATCGCCCGCGCGGTAGCTTCCTCGAGCAAGACCTCGAACGAGGCACGGTTGGCCAAGCCGGTCAGCCGGTCATGGCTGGCGGCCCAGGTCAGGCGCTCGCGCTGGTCGTGGGCCTGGGTGACGTCGTTGATGACCCAGATCGTGCCGGACGCCCGGTCGCCCGCCACCACGTCTCGCCCCCGCATGTGGGCCCAGAAGGTCTCGCCGTTGCGGCGCATCAGCTCCACTTCGCCGTCGAACATGCCGTGCTGCATGAAGGCGGGGTGGGCTCGCTGCGAGAGCGCCGCATACGACTCGTCGGTGGGATACATGATGCGCGACGGTTGCCCCTCGGCGTAGCCCACGTCGTACTGGAATATCGAGCAGAACTGCCGGCTGAGCATCTCGAAGCGGCCGTTGCGCGTCAGCGCGATGCCCACGTCGGCGTTGTCGAGCACGGCCTGCATCTGCCGCATCAGGTCGTGCGTTTCGTTGCGCCGCTGCTCGCGCTGCTGCATCAGCAGCTGAAACGCCCGCGACATGGCGCCGATTTCCCCGGCCCCTTGCGCCCAATCCACACTGGAGGCGTCATCCCCGGCCAGCATGCGCGTGGCGCTGTCGCGCAGGCGCGAGATCGGCCGTACGGCCGCCCAGGCCACGACACCCGCCCCGAGGGCCGCGACAAGGCCTGCCGCCATCGCGGCCATCCAGGCCGTCCGCTGCGCCGCGCGCAGCGGCGCGAGGGCGACGGAACGGGGCGTGAGGCGAACCACGGTCCAGTCCGACAGCGGGATCCCCGCCATGGTGATCAACTCGCCTTGCGAGAGCTCGGCGGTCGATTGCGTATCGATGGGGCTGCCAGCGCCTTCCCAGCGGGCGAAGACTTCGGCGAAACCGGGCTCGTCTTGCGCGCGCCCCATCAGGCGCGAGCTGTCGCTGTGCGACAGCACGGTGCCGTTGCGGGTCATGACCAGGTCACGCACGCCGTCCGTGCGCGTGCCTATCGGTTCGGTGAACAGGTTGGTCGAGTGCAGCCCGACGGTGCCCGCCAACATGCCCTGGGTCTGGCCATTGGCAGACAAGATCGGGACGGCGACCACCACCACGGGTGTCTTTCTGACCTTGCTGATCACCGGTTGCGAGACCACCGGCTGGTCCGACCTCATGACCTCCTTGAAGTAGTCGCGGTCGGCCAGGTTGGGCAACTCGGTGCCGGCAACGCCGTGCTCGATACGCGCCAGCATGGCGCCGTCCGGTTTGGCGGCCAGCACGGTGTCGAAGAGCGCACCCAGTGCGGGCTGGTCGAGCAGGAACTCCGTCATGGCCGGGCCGTGCTGGATGAGCGCGGGCCGCGCTCTGCGGGCGACCGCGGCCAGGCTGAGCTTGAGAGTCTCGAGCTTGCTGGCGAGCAAGGCCGCCGTGCGCTCGCGGTCCTGCCTGTCGTTGGCGAGCAGCAGCCGCTGCACCTCTTCCTGCGTCACGTCCAGCACCAGGGTGGCAGTTGCTACGGCGGCGAAGACCCCCGTCAATGCGGCCACCGAGACGATTCGAAACCGGAGGGACTGGAAGATCCGCAGGAAATGCATGGCGGGGGACCCTTCCACTGCCTAGGGGTTCCCATCATTGAGCCATGCCGGCGCAACCGTTGCGCCGAATTGAGCCGCATAGGTCGGCCAAACTTGCCGCGTGCCGGCCTCGCCGAGGAACGCCATCCCGTCGCCGGCCGCCCGGCCCGGCGCGCCGCCAAACATTGGTACAGTCGCTGGCCCAGCGGAGCCCGATGCTCCGCTGCCGCAACGCGCTCGGCGCATGGAGCCGTCCCCAGACCCGGGCCCACCACATCAAGCCCGGCGATGGGGTCCGGCCCCGGGCGCCAGTCTTCTCCACCCTTCATTTCTCCCGGCCTTCGCCGTACCGGAGTTCATGCCGCCACTGCCGCCCGTCACCAAAGCGCTGATGCTGATCTGCACGGCCATGTTCTGCGCCAGCTTTCTGCTGCCGCTGGGTTCCTGGCTGGCCTTGTGGCCCATCGCCAGCGGCAACTTCATGCCGTGGCAGGTCGTCACCTACGCCTTCCTGCATGGCGACGTGATGCACCTGTTCTTCAACATGCTGGGCCTGTGGATGTTCGGCGCGGAGCTCGAGCGGCTGTGGGGCGACAGGCGCTACAGCTACTTCCTGCTGGCCAGCGTGCTGGTCGCGGCCGCGTGCCAGCTGATCATCACCGCGCTGGCAGGCTCGCTGTACCCGACGGTGGGCATCTCCGGCGGCCTCTACGGCCTGTTGCTGGCCTTTGGCATGCTGTTCCCGAACCGCACCATCATGCCGCTGTTCCCGCCCATCCCGATGAAGGCGCGCACCTTCGTGATCCTGTTCGGCGCCATCGAGCTGGTGCTGGGCCTGATGGGCCCGAGCGGCGTGGCCCACTTCGCCCACCTCGGCGGCATGCTGGGCGGCTGGCTGATGATCCGCTACTGGCGCGGCCAGGCGCCGTTCCCTTCGCGGCGGCGGCACTGAGCGCCTGGGCACCCGCCCACGCACCCTCAAAACAGGCGGCCCGCAAGGCCGCTTTTTTCATGGTGCGCCAGCGCGCCTGCGGCAATGCCCCTGCGGCCGGCTCAGGTAGCCCCAGGGTTCATGCTTGGGGCAATCGCGCCGATGTTTCGGGAGACCACCATGTCGATTCCCCATGGCTTGAGTTGGTCCGCGGCCAGGCTGGCCCTGGTGGCTGCATGCCTCCTGTTTGCAGCGATCGGTGCCGCGGCGCAAGCCGCCCCCTCCTCGGAAACACCTGCCGCGGCCGCCACCGCCCCGTCCGAGAGCGCCTCCGACGCCGAAGCCACCCGGCGCCTGACCCACGCCAGCAACGCCGTCGTCGGCGTGCTGGTGCAGGCGCTGGACAACGCCAACTCGGCCGCGACGCTGGGCAAAGCGCGCCAGGGCTCGGGCGTCGTGATCGGCAGCGACGGCCTGGTGCTGACCATCGGCTACCTGATCCTGGAGGCCGACCAGGTGCAGCTCGTCACCGACGACGGCCGCCTGATCCCGGCCCGGGTCGTCGGCTACGACGTGGCGACCGGCTTCGGCCTGGTGCAGGCGCTGATCCCGCTGCCGCTGGGCGCAGTGCCGCTGGGCGACCCGGCCGGCATCTCCGACGACGAAACCCTGGTGGTGATCTCCGGTGGCGCCGGCGCGGGCCTGAGCCCCGCACGGCGGGTCTCGCGGCGCGCCTTCTCCGGCTACTGGGAGTACCACATCGACGGCGCGCTTTTCACCGCGCCGGCCCGCACCGACCACAGCGGCGCGGCGCTGTTCAACCTGCGCGGCGAGCTGCTGGGCGTGGGCTCGCTGGTCGTCAGCGACGCGCTGGGACCCGGTGCGCCGCGGATGAACGGCAACATGTTCGTGCCGGTGGACCTGCTCAAGCCCATCCTGGCCGAGCTGCGCAGCCGCGGGCGCTCGGCCCAGAGCCAGCGCGCCTGGATGGGTGTCAACTGCATCGAGGACGAGGGCGAGGTGCGGGTGCTGCGCGTCACCCGCAAGAGCCCGGCCGACGAGGCCGGCCTGGAGCCGGGCGACCTGATACAGCGCATCGACGGCGCGCCGGTCGACAGCCTGGGCAAGCTCTGGAAGACGCTCTGGAGCGGCGGCGCGCCCGAGCGCGACGTGACGCTGGACGTGCAGCGCTCCGGCAAGCCGCTGCAGCTGCGCCTGCACACGGTGGACCGCGACAAGGCGATCAAGAAACCGGAAGGGACCTGAGCCCGCCGCGGGCCGTGGCCTGCAGATCTCGCGCCAAGCCCGCCGCCACGTCCGGGTAGCGCAGCGCCAGCCCCAGCTCACGCTTCATGCGCGTGTTGTCCAGCCGGCGCGATTCGCTCAGAAAACTCATCTGCACCGGCGACATGCGCGTGGCCGCTTCGGCGCGGCTGATGCGCGGCGGGCGCGGCAGGCCGTAGAGGTCGGCCACTGCATCGAAGTGCTCACCCATGCGGGTCTCGCTGTCGTCGTTGACGTGGTAGGCCCGCTGCGCCGCACCCCTGAACAGCGCCGCGACGCAGGCGCGGGCGAGGTCGTCGGCATGGATGTGGTTGGTGTAGACGTCGTCGCCCGGCGCCAGCAGCGGCGCGCCCCTCGCCACGCGATCCCGCGGGTGGCCGCCCTCGCGGTCGGCCGCGTAGATGCCGGGGATGCGCAGCAGGCAGACGCGCAGCCCCAAGGCTCGCCCGGCCCAGCGCACGCGGGCCTCGGCATCCACCCGCCGCCGGGCGCGGTCGGTGGCCGGGTGCACCGGCCGGGTCTCGTCGAAGCGCGCACCCGCCGCATCGCCATAGACCCCGCTGGTGCTGGCATACACCATCACCGAGGGCCGCGTGCGCCGCGCCAGCGCCTGCAGCAGATGCGCGGTGCGCGTGTCGCTGCGGCCCTGGGCCGGCGGTGGCGCCAGGTGCAGCACCGCGTCGGCCAGCCCGGCCAGGCGGCCCAGCGTGGCGGGCTCGTCCAGATTGCCGCGCAGCGGCACCGCACCCGCTTCGCGCAGCGCTGCAAAACGCTCGGGCGAGGAGCTCAGCGCCAGCACGCGCCAGCGGCCCTGCAGCAGCCGCAGCACGCGCAGGCCGACATCGCCGCAGCCGACGATCAGCAGGACGGGGCGGCGAGCAAGGCGGTTGGCGAGCGGCATGGGCGAATGGGCAAAGAAGCTGCGGGCACAATCTCGACCCGGGCGGCCACGCCGGCCGCCACGCACCGCACCGCGCCCCGCATCGCGCCCAAGATCGAGTGCCGGCGAATTCTGCCCGACACGCCCGCTGCCCCGCCATGAGCTTCACCATCACCCTCCAGCCCTCCGAACGCAGCTTCGAGGTCGCCCGCGACGAACCCATCCTGACCGCCGCCATACGCCAGGGCGTGGGCCTGCCCTATGGCTGCAAGGACGGCGCCTGCGGCTCCTGCAAGAGCAAGCTGCTCGAGGGCCGGGTGATCCACGGCGTGCACCAGGAGCGCGCGCTGTCGGCCGCCGAAGAAGCGCAGGGCCTGATACTGACCTGCTGCGCGACGCCCCAGACCGACTGCGTGGTCGAGGCGCGCAGCGTGCCCGGCGCCGGCGAGTTCCCCATCCTGAAGATGCCGGGCCGCGTGCTGGGCATCACCCGGCCCGCGGCCGACGTGGCCATCGTGCGCATCCAGCTGCCGGCCAACCAGCGCTTCCAGTTCCACGCCGGCCAGTACATCGAGTTCATCCTGCGCGACGGCGCGCGCCGCAGCTACTCGATGGCCAACGCGCCGCACAACCTGGGCACGCCGCCCGCCATCGAGCTGCACATCCGCCACATGCCTGGCGGGCGCTTCACCGACCACGTCTTCGGTGCGATGCAGGAGAAGGAGATCGTGCGCATGGAGGGGCCTTTCGGCAGCTTCTTCCTGCGCGAGGCGTCGGACAAACCGCTGCTGCTGCTGGCCTCTGGCACCGGCTTCGCACCCATCAAGGCGCTGATCGAGCGCCTGCAAGCCCTCGGCAGCCCGCGCCAGGCCACGCTCTACTGGGGCTGCCGCGCCAAGGCCGATCTCTACCTGCACGAGTGGGCCTTGCGCACCGCCGCCGAGATGCCCACGCTGCGCTACGTGCCGGTGCTCTCCGAGCCGCAGCCGGAGGAGGGCTGGAGCGGCCGCGTCGGCTTCGTGCACCAGGCCGTGATGGCCGACCTGCCCGACCTCTCGCACTACCAGGTCTACGCCTGCGGCGCGCCGGTGATGGTGGACTCGGCGCAGCGCGACTTCGTCGCCCACTGCAGCCTGCCGCCGGACGAGTTCTTCGCCGACAGCTTCACCTCCGAGCTCGACAAGCACCTGAACCTCTGAGGCTGCCGCGCAGGCAGGCCTGCCCCGGGCCACGCCTCGCTTCATGCCGCTGTCACTGCGCCTGCCTATGCTGGTTTTGCCGGCATCCGAACCCGGATGTCCCGCGCAAACCCAACCCCACAAAGGTCTCGCATGACACGCACCTCCCGCCGCCCTCGCCTCACGCAGCTCGGCGCCGCCGCCCTGATCGCCGTCGCCAGCCTGCACGCGCAAGCCGAGGGCATCGCCCACCAGCTCACCGGCTGGGCCTTGCTGCCCTCCGAAGCCCGCTGGCCCGGCCCCGTCACCGGCCAGTTCATCAGCCCCGACCTGCCGGTCGCGGTCCCCTTCACCGACGGCCAGCCCATCCCCGGCTTCTCGGGCCTGCAGCGCGACGGCAAGGGCGGCTGGATCGCGCTGCCGGACAACGGCTACGGCACCAAAGGCAACTCGGGCGACTTCATCATCGGCGTCTACAAGGCCGCGATCGACTTCAAGACGCGCAGCGACGGCACCACCACGCCAGGCGCCATCACGCTGAAGGGTCGCGTCAATTTCAACGATGCCAAGGGCCTGCTGAAGAACGGCGCCGGCCTCGACCTCGTCACCACCGCCGACCTGGCCAACTACCACACCGTCAACGGCAACTCGCTGGTCGACTCGGGCATCCCGGTCGATGCGCGCATCACCAGCGGCCGGCTGCTGACCGGCTTCGACTTCGACGTCGAGTCGATCGCGCCGGCACCCGATGGCACGTTCTGGGTCGGCGAAGAGTTCGGCCCCTGGCTGCTGCACTTCGACCGCAAGGGCACGCTGATCGACGAGCCCATCGTGCACCCCTTCCTGCGCAGCCCCTCCAACCCCGAGGTGATGTCCGGCACCACCGCGGTGACCTCGCAAGGCAGCCGCGGC
>DATHWJ010000029.1:0-46840 GCA_035460745.1 Ideonella sp.
CGGCCTCCGGCGAGAACACCCGCACGCCCTGCACGTCACCCTTGGCATGCGCAATCGCCTCACCGAGACCTTGTCGAATGCTCTCAAAAGCCTTGTTGTCCATCGCCCAATTCTCCAACCAGATTTGCACCGACGGGTCGATCAGCGCCGCGCCGCTTGCATCCCGGCGTCAAGCCACCTGCCGGCGGCAGGCGTTGAGCTGCGCCATCACTGCCCCGCCACCGCCCTCACCCCCTGGAACTCGATCTCGGTGCGGCGGTTCTCGGCGCGGCCGGCGGCGGTGTCGTTGCTCGCCACCGGGGCCTGCGGGCCTTTGCCGGCGGTGGTGATCATCTCGGGCGAGAGGCCCTTGCCGACCAGGTACTGCTTGACGGCGTCGGCGCGCACGCTGGACAGGCGCTCGTTGTAGCCGACCGGGCCGACGCTGTCGGTGTGGCCGGTGGCGGTGACGGTCTGCCAGGTGACGTCTTTCATCTGGCCCACCTCGGCCAGGATCCTGGCCTGGTCGGCGGGCGCGATGCGGGCCTTGTCGAAGCCGAAGCGGGCGACGGCGCGCACCGTCACTTTTTCGACCGGGCCATCGGCCGCCGAGGCGGCGAGCGCGGCGGCAGCGAGCAGAAGGGGTGAGCAACGCACGAGCAACAAGGACTTCATCGCAGGTCTCCGGTGGGTCGAGAACGCCCCCAGCCCTGGCGCTTCGCACCAGACCCCACTGGAGGACGAGTCAACTCGGGAGCGTCCCTGCGTCGACTCATGGGGAAACGGGGCAAGACCGCAGCGCCTGCTGCGCCGCGGAGTCATAGGGCCAGCCGACGGGCAGCTCCAGCGCCGGCTGCACTTCGCGCCACTTGGGGTGGCCGTCGCGACGCAGCGCGGGCAGCTCGCGGCAGAGCCCTTGTGCGAGCGGGATCAGCGCGTCGGCGGCGGGTGCGCTGGCGGCAGCAGGGCCCGCCTCGCTGGCGACGAGAAAGGACATCACCGCCAGCGTCCGCGTGCCAGCGCCGCTGGCCGCCCGGGGGCCGAGCGGCTCGCGCAGGGTCGCCGGCAGGAAGCTCTGCAGCGCACGCCGGCTCTCCGGCCTGGCCGGGTCCAGCGCGAGCGGCTTGAGGCCGGCGCGCGTCGCGGGCGGCAGCTCGGCCAGCCAGGCCGAGGGCTGGGCATCGACCAGCACCGCCACGTCGGTGGTGCCGGCGGCCAGCGCCGCGAGCGCGCCCGGCCAGCTCAGGCTGCGGGCCTGCGTGGCCGGCAAGGGCGTGCCGAAGAGCCGCTCGTAGAGCAGCGCTCCGGTCGGCGTGCCGCCGGCCACGCCAGGGCCGACGTTGATCGCGCTGTGGCGGATCTGGTGGATGAAGTTGAGCGGCGAGTCGGCCCGCACCACCAGGTGGATCTCCTCGGGGAACAGCGGCGAGACGATGCGCAGCGCTGCGGCCGGGTCGCGGCGTGCCGCCTGCAAGGCGTCGTAGTGGACGATCTGCAGCGCCGGGCCTTGCAGCCCGGCTGGCAGGCCGCGCATCAGCTCGCCGGCGATGCGGGCGTCGGTGCGCTGCTCGGTGCCGGTCTGCACGCGCCAGGCGGGCGGCGGCGGCGGTGCTGCGGGTTGGGGTGCGGCGGCGATCGCCCGTTCGGGCGGTGGTGGCGCGGCCGGCTGGCGCGACAGGCTCCACCAGGCCAGCACCGCCGCCGCGCCCAGCACCGGGAGTGCGGACCACAGCGCCCAGCGCCGCCGAGCGGGCTGCGGCGGCTGGTCGCGAGCGGGCAGCGGCTCCTCCGACGGCAACTGCAGCGGCAAGGCAAGCGGCTCCGCCAGCTCGCGTACCTGCAGAGGCTGCGCGGCCGGACTGTCGCTGCTCGCGGGCGCTTCCAACACGGGCGCCTGCACCACCTCCGGCGCAGCGGGCTCCGCCGGCGCTGTGAGCGTTGCAGGCAGCTCCTCGGCCGCAGGCGCAGGCGCAGGGGCAGCCACAGCCGCGACACCGGTCAAGGCCTGGGCAGGCGCCACCGGCAGCGCCGCCGCGTCGTGGCCTGGCCCGACGCCGGCGCGCTCGGCCGTCGCCACCGCCAGCAACTGCGGCCGGCGCACGGCAGGCGGATGGCCGGGCGACGGCGCCTCCGACGCCAGCGCGGTGAGGTTCAGCCAGTTGCGGTCCAGCCCCTGCAGCCGGCCGCGAAAGCGCTCCAGCAGCGGCCGGGCGTCGGCCCGCATGGCGAGCAGGAAGTTCGCCGGCACCGCCGGGTCGTTGACCGCCTGCACGAACTGCTCGGCGAAGCGCTCGATGTCGGTGCGCAGCGGCGGCGCCTCGAGGTAGCGCTCGAAGCCGTCGAGCAGGATCAGCCAGCGCAGGCCGCCGGCCCGGCTGGTACGCCGGATCTCGTCGGCCAGCGTGCCGGCGGCCGGCCCGGCCTGCACGGCAACGCGCCCGGCAAGCGCCGTTTGCAGGCGGCGGCGCAGGCGCGGCAGCGGGTCGCTGTGCCACTCGTCGAAGCGCAATGCGAGCTCGCCGCGCGGCGAGTCCATCGCCAGCCGCTGGCGCCGGTCGGGGAAGGGGATCACGACGCGGGCCGGGTCGGCGCCCACGGCGCGGGCCGGCGGCGCGGCCGCGCGGTCATCGGCCCGGCGCCGCAGCAGCGGCATCAGGCCCGTCTCGAGCAGCGTGGTCTTGCCGACGCCCGCCGCGCCGCACATCAGGGTCAGCCGCGACGAACGCAGCAGCCCGGCCAGCAGCAGCGCTTCGTGCTCGCGTGGGTGCCGTTCGAACGCGACGGTCGATGGGGCCGGGGTCATGCTGTCTCCGCCCGGCGGTAGGACTCACGCCGGTGCAGCGATTAGATACGCAAGCGGGCCGGTGCTGGATGCGCGGGTAGCGCGGCGCGCCTGCACCGGCTCGGCGATGCAGTGCCGAGCGCCCTGCCCTGGCCCGCGATCAGGCCGGCAACGCAGCCGGCAAGGCCAGCAGCGCCGGCACCTGGTCGGCCCGCAGCGGCCTGGAGAGCAGGTAGCCCTGGCCGCAGGGCACGCCGAGCTCGCGCAGGATGGAGAGCTGCTCCACCGTCTCTATGCCCTCGGCGATCACGCGCTTGCCCAGCGAGCGGCCGAGTGTCAGCACGGCGCGCACGATCTCGATGTTCTCGGGCTTGCCGCTCATGCCCATCACGAAGGAGCGGTCTATCTTCAGGCTGTCGATCGGCAGGGTGCTGAGGTAGGCGAGCGAGGAGTAGCCGGTGCCGAAGTCGTCGATGCTGAAGTGGATGCCGAGCTCGCAGAGCGACTCCAGCGCCTGCATCGAGACGTCGAGCTGGCCCATCAGCGTGGTCTCGGTGATCTCCAGCGTCAGCCGGTCCGGCGCCAGGCGGTGGCGCAGCAGCACCTCCCGCACGTAGCCCACCAGGCCGGGCTGTGCCAGGTCGCGGCCGGAGATATTGACGTGCATGCCCAGGTGGGCCATGTGCGGCGCGGCGGCGTGCCACTCGGCCAATTGCTTCGCCGCGTGGTCCACGACCCAGTGGGTCAGGGCCTCGATGTGGCCGGCCTCCTCGGCCAGCGCGATGAAGACGGCCGGGCTGATCCAGCCGCGCTCCGGGTGCTTCCAGCGGGCCAGCGCCTCGAAGCCGCTGAGGCGGTAGGGCTCCAGCTCGTAGAGCGGCTGGAAGGCCACCGACAACTGGCCGGCGCCGATCGCACGCCGCAGGTCGGCCTCGAGCGCGAGCTTGTCGGCGATGCGCTCGTGCATCGAGTGGTCGAACATCACCACCCGCCCGCGGCCGGCGCTCTTGGCGGCGTACATCGCCAGGTCGGCGTCGCGCAGCACCTCGTCCACTGTCCGGTAGCCCAGGTCGCTCAGCGTGATGCCCACGCTGGCGCCCGGCACCACCTCGGTGCCGTCTATCGCGATCGGCCGCATCAGCGAGGCCAGCACCCGCTCGGCCAGGCGAACGCCGTGGCCGGGGTCGTGCAGCCCGTCGAGCAGGATGGCGAACTCGTCGCCGCCCAGGCGCGCCACCAGGTCGGCCGGCCGCACGCACTCGCGCAGCCGGCTCGCGACCTCGCGCAGCAGCTCGTTGCCGGCCATGTGGCCCAGGCTGTCGTTGACGATCTTGAAGCGGTCGAGGTCGAGGAACAGCACCGCGAAGCGCACCGCGGGGTCGAGTCGGCTGCGGTCCACCGCGCCGCTCAGGCGCTCCTGGAAGCAGTTGCGGTTGGCCAGGTCGGTCAGGCTGTCGTGGTAGGCGATGTGCTGCAGCCGGCTCTCGGCGTGGCGCCGCGAGGTGATGTCGTGCAGCTGGTAGATGCGGCAGGTGCCGGCGCCGCCGGCATCGTTGAAGCGGCTGCAGTGCAGCGCCACCCAGAGCTGCCGGCCCTCGCCGCCCCGGCAGCGCAGCTCCATCGAGAAGGCCGGGTCCTGCTGGCTCGCTTCGGCACAGGTGCGCCGGGCGAAGAGCTCGGTGTCGCCCGGGTGCAGCAAGGCCGTGAACGGCTGCCCGACCAGCGTCTCGGCCTGCCGCCCGACCAGGCTGCACAAGGCGGTGTTGACCTGCAGCACCTGGCCGCCGGGGTCGACGATGGCCATGCCCACGCCCGCGTGCGCAAAGGCGGAGACGAAGCGCTGCTGGCTCACTTCGGCCTGCCGGCGGGCTTCGGCGATGCGCGTCTCCTGCGCCTGGTGCTCGGCCTCCTGCCGGCGCAGCGAGACCCGCAGCAGGCCCGCGAAGGCCAGCACCGACACGGCCGCGACGCCGATCACCGGCCTGCCGAAATGCACCGCGTTGAGGTGCACGATGCCGGCCGCGATGGCCGAGCCCAGGTAGACCGCGCCGACCCAGCTGTAGCTGCCGAACCACTCGCTCAGCACGATGCGCTGGCCGCGCTTGAGCAGCACCACCGACATCAGCGGCAGCGTGGTGAGCACGAAGGGCAGCAGCGCGACCAGGCTGAGCGACAGCAGGTCGGCCACCTCCGGGTTCATGGCGCCGGCCAGGCGGGCCCGCAGCGCGTCGAAAGCCAGGCCGCAGATGAGCATCGCCGCCATGTTGGCGGCGGGCGTGCTGAGACGGCTGGTGAGCCGCTTGGAATTGCGCCAGGCGCCCAGCGCCCCTTCGGCGCCGGCGGCCACCACGGCCGCGGGCACGCCCAGCGTGAGCAGCAGCGTGAAGACGAAGATGTCCGCGATGCCCAGCGAGTAGCTGGTGCGCGGGATGTGGACCGGGAACAGCCCGGCCAGCATCACCAGCGCCACCCCCGCCGCCACCGGCCAGAGCTGCGCCAGCCCCAGCGGCAGCAGCGCGGCCACCACCCACGCCAGCGCGCAGGCGCCGGCGAGCATGATCAGCAGCCACAGCCGCGTCGCGGCGGCGTTGTAGTCGAACAGGTGGGCCGCGGCAAAGCGCTGCCACAGGCCGACGGCGCCGCCGGGCTCGGTCGGCGTCATGTCACACGCTCGTGTCGCACAGCGGGCAGCGGGGCGCGGCGGGGTCGGCGGGCTGGGCGCTGAAGCTGTCGATCAGAAGATTCATGGGTACTGCTTTGAAGCCGCGCATCGAAGGGACCGGCGCCTTGGCGCCGCCGTAGCCATTACATCGGCGCAGCAGGCCGGTGGCTTGAGGCCCCTCTTCGTCCGGCGCGCAGGCCGCGCCCCTGCGGCGCCCGCCAACGCCAACGCCAACGGCCGCGCCCCAAGCCTGAAGCGCGGCCGTTGCCCGGGGCGGCGCGCAGCGCGCCGCGCTCTCAGGCCCTCACTCGCCCAGGAGTGTCGGGTCGCCCGTGGCGCCCGAGCCGGCCAGCGCCTCGCTGAGGATGAAGCCTTCGCTCAGGATGAAGCCTTCGCTGAGGATGAAACCCTCGCTCAGGATGAAGCCTTCACTGAGGATGAAACCCTCGCTGAGGATGAAGCCCTCACTCAGGATGAAGCCTTCGCTGAGGATGAAACCCTCGCTCAGGATGAAACCTTCACTGAGGATGAAGCCCTCGCCGACGATGCTGCCCAGCAGGCTGCTGAAGCCCAGGCCCAGTTGCACGCCGGCACCGGCGTCGGCGCGGGCGGCCAGGGTGCGCACCGGCGTCAGCAGCACATGCGAGCGCTTGGCCGGGCTCAGCGCGACGGAGTCGAGCAGCCGCACACCCGCCGTGATCAGGCTCTGCGAGCCGGCGCTGCGCAGCACGATGGCGCTGGGCACGGTGTTGGCCGGCAGCCCCTGCACCGCGGGCAGGTAGCTGACCTTGCTGCGCAGCACCAGTTGGCGCGTCCAGACCAGGCCAGGGTCGTAGATGGGCTGGTAACGGGTGAAGAGCGCGTCGCCGCCGAACAGGTGGCCGCCGCCGGCCACGATGGCACGGCTCCAGGGCACGCTCTCGCCATTGAGCACCGAGCGCGCCAGCGGCAGCGTCTTGCCTGCCGCGAGCAGCGAGCCGCCTGCCTTCAGCGTGCCGGCGGCGATGGCCGGGCCGATGTCGGTGCGCAGCGCCTGCGCCAGCCGCACCGCGCCCTCCACGTTCAGCGCGCCGGTGCCTTGCTGCAGCAGGTTGGCGCCGGCCAGCGGCTGCGCGGTGTATTGCAGGATGGCCTTGATCAGCGGCGGCGTCAGGCCGGGGTTGGCCTGCAGCAGCAGCGCGGCGGCACCGGCCACGGCCGGCGCGGCCACCGAGGTGCCGCTGAGCTGCATCAGCGTCTGCTTGGGCGCCTGGGTGGCGCCGGCGACCTGGGTCAGCTCGGGGTAGCTGGTGGCGAGCAGGTTCCAGCTCCCGGGGCTGCCGGTGAGGTCGGTCGAGAGAGCGCCGACGATGCGGTTGCCGGGCGCCACCAGGTCGGGCTTGATCAGGTTGTCGGTCCAGCGGCTGCCGCTGGCGAAGGTGAAGCTGCCGCGGGTCGGGCCGATGGCGCTGAAGGTGGCCATCAGGTCGTCGCTGCGGCGGGCGCTGTCCTTCAGGTTGGCCGCGCCGACGGTGATCACCGAGGGCTCGTGGCCGGGCGAGCTGATGCTGCCGTAGACCGGCGCACCGGCGGCGTCCTTGCCGCCGTTGCCGGCCGCCGCCACCACCACCACGCCAGCCGCCACGGCGCCGCGGGTAGCGCGCGCCAGCGGGTCGGTCAGGAAGGACTCGGTCGATGCCGCGCCCAGGCTCAGGTTCATCACGCGGATGTTGGCCAGCCGCGAGCGCTGCACCACCCAGTCGATGCCGGCCAGCACGTCGGCCATGTTGCCGACACCGTTTTCGTCCAGCACGCGCACGTCGTAGAGGTCGGCGGCGGGGGCGATGCCCGAAGCGTCGGGCGACTGGTAGCCGCCGGCGCCGGCGGCGACCGACGCGACGTGGGTGCCGTGGCCGTAGGGGTCGGGCAAGGTGGCGCTGGGCAGGTAGGCCGTGTCGCCGGCCGCGTACCTGGTCCCGTCGACGCTCTCGCGGTTGCCGGGCGAGTAGTCGATGCCCTTCTTCCAGCCCTTTTCGACCGCCTTGCGGCCGAGTGCGACGAAGTCGACCACGCCGCGCACGCGGCTCTTGCCGTCGGCGCCGAGCAGGCTCTTGTGGCTCCAGTCGATGCCCGAGTCGAGCACCGCGATGCCGACGCCGCGCCCGTCCAGCGCCGAGGCGCCGGCGAGTGGCGCCAGCTCGCTGCCGGCGCCGCTGGCGGCCTGCAGCAGGCTGCCCTGGCGGGTGGTGGCCCGGTTGGGCGAGATGCTCAGCACATCGGTTCGGGCAGCGAGCGTGGCCAGGCTGCTGGCCGGCACCATCGCCGCGACGGCGCGCACCGAGAGGTAGTTGTAGAAGACGGAGCCGCCGGCGGCCAGGATCTGGGTCCGCAGCGAGGCCAGCGAGGCGTCGGCGCTGGACGACGAGATCAGCACCTTGACGTGCATCTGCCCGCTCAGCCGCTTGGCCCAGCCCAGCTCGGGCAGGGTGGCGGTGCTGGCGGCGGCGTAGGGCTGCAGGTCGGTCGCCAGCTTGGCCGTGCCCAGGGCTTGCGCCGCCGCACCCGGCAACAGTCCCCCGAACAGCAACGCGGTCGAGCAAAGGAGGGCCGCAAGCGGCTGCAGCAGGGGGAGTCTCGAGGTCATGTCAGCCTTGTGTGTAGTAACGCAGCCACGGTGGTGGCGGTGGTCCTGCACTGCCATCGTCGGCGAGGTCGGGCAGTTGAGCGCTTTTCGTTGCGCGCGCCACACACAGTGACAAAACGTGACAGAGTTGGCAGCCGTCAAGGCTCCGTCAGCGGCAGCCAGGGCGCGGGCCGGACGCCGCCGGCCCGCGCGATTGGTGGGCGGCCGGTCCTGCGCGCTGCGCGGAGCCGGCCGCGGCCATCAGAAGTTGTGCCGTATCCCCAGCGCAAACGAGTTGAAGTTGCCGCCGTAGACGTGCAGGACCTCGTCCTTGCCAAGGCGGGTATAGAAACCGTAGACCTTGGTGCGCTTGCTCAGGTTGTAGTTGTAGCCCAGCGTGACCTGGTAGGCATTGCTCTGGTCCAGCGAGCTGTAGTCGTCCGCGTAGCCGGCGTTGACGTGGAGCTCCGAGGCACCCATCGTGTACATCGCCGAGATGCGGCCGCTGGTGCGGCTGCCCAGCAGGTAGGTGTCTTCGTCGCGCTGCACGTAGCTGCCCAGCGTGACGTTGCCGAACTCGTACAGTGCCCTGACGGCGAACTGCCGCGCGTCGCCGCGCTTGCTGAAGCCGGCGCCCAGATGCAGGGGGCCGGCATCGTAGTTGGCGGCAGCGTCGTAGCCGCGGTCGCCGCCGATGGCTTCCAGCACCGCCGCCTCGGCCCAGAAACCGCCCATCACCGGCGTGCGGTACGAGACCTTGTTGACCTGGTTGCCGAAGTTGCCATCGGCGTACAGCCGGTCGGCCGAGGTGCCGGTGTCGTGGTTGTGCAGGCTGATGTAGTCGGCCGTGGCGTAGTAGGCCTCGCTGGTGAAGTTGCCCAGGCGGACCATGCCGAACGAGCCGCTGAGGTTGACCTCGCTCTGGCGGTTCCAGTAGGCGCTGCCGGCCTGCTGGCCGGTGCTGGCGTCGAAGCCGTGCTCGATGACCACGCCGGCCTTCAGGCCGCCGCCGAGGTCTTCGCTGACGCGCAAGCCGATGCGCGAGGAGTTGTCGACCACCTCGCTGACGCGGTCACCAGTGTCGTCGAACTTCTGGCTCTCCAGGCTCAGGTTGAGCCGCCCGTACAGCACGACGCTGCTCTGGGCAAAAGACGGAGCCGCCACGGCGGCGAGCAAGGCTACTGCAATTGTTGCTTTCAAGATGAATCCTGTCTCAGATCGGCCGGAGCCCCGGCAAATGGCGCCCCGCCCGTTCCAACCGGAACGGCAAGGCGGCCTCGCAAAACGCGATGGGCTGGCTCGGCAACACCGGCATGGGGGCCAGCGCGCCGCGAGCTGCCCGCGCGGGGGTTGCATTCTGCAACATGCGACGGAAAAAACCCATCCAAGCTGTGGCGGAAACCGCAGCAAGCCTGGCCGGCGCCAGGCGTGCGGCGCTCAATCGGCCGTCGCGCCCGTCTCCTTGACGACCTTGGCCCACTTGCGCAGATCGGCCTGCAGGAAGGCCTGCACCTCGGCCAGGCTGCCGCCCATGGGCTCGAAGCCGGTGGTGGCCAGCCTGGCCTGGAAGGCGGGCTGGCGCAGGATGGCGGCGACCTCGCGGTTCAGGCGCTGGACGATCGCCACCGGCGTCTTCGACGGCACGAAGACGCCGACCCAGGTGAGGTCCTCGAAGCCCGGGAAGCCGGACTCGGCGACGGTCGGCACATCGGGCATGGAGGCCACGCGCCTGGCGCTGGTGACGGCGAGCCCGCGCACGTTGCCGGACTTCACCAGCTCCACCGCCGACGGCAGCGCGACGCTGGCCAGCTCGACCTGCCCGCCCGCCACGGCCGACAGCGCGGGGCCGGCCCCCTTGAAGGGCACGTGCGTGACGTTCACCTTGCCGAGCACCTTGAACAGGTATTCGGCCGACAGGTGCGGCGTGGTGCCGGCGCCGGCGGTGGCGTAGTTGTAGCTGCCGCCTCGGGCGGCGGCGATCGCGTCCTTCAGCGTCCTGGCGGGCAGCTTGGGCGCCGCGACGATGAGGTTGGGGCTGGAGGCCACCAGCGCGGCCAGCACCAGGTCCTTTTCGGCGTCGAAGCTCTGGTTGCGGTCCATCGCCGGGTTCACGGCATAGGCGCTGGTGTTGATCAGGATGGTGTAGCCGTCGGGGTCGGCCTTGGCCACCACGCCCGAGCCCAGGCTGCCGCCGGCGCCGGCGCGGTTCTCGACGACGATGTTCTGGCCCAGCGCGTCGCCCAGCGGCTGCGCGAGCAGGCGGCCGATGATGTCGGCCGGCCCCGCGGGCGCGAAAGCGACGATGAACTTGATCGGGCGCGCCGGCCACGCAGTGGTCTGCGCGCGGGCGAGCGGCAGCGTGGCGAGGCTGCTGGCGCCCAGGCCTTGCAGCAGGCGGCGTCGTTGGATCATGGAGGTTTCCTCTGGTGGTTGTTGTTGTCGTCGTGGTGCGCCCGGCGTGGCACCGCCGGGCACGAAGGGCAGCCGCAGTTCAGGGCTCTCAGAGCGACGCGAGCACGTGGCGCGCCATCTCGGCCCGCGTGCAGACCCAGACGTCGGGCGCGGCGGCGACGATGCGGGCGATGTCCTCGTAGACCCAGGCGCCGGAGGGCCGGCCCATCACGTGGGTGTGGGCGGTGACGTCGAGCAGCAGCGGCACGGTCTCGCGCTCGCGATAGACGGCGAAAGTGTCCTTGAAGCTGTCCAGCATGTGGCGCGGCGCTTGGCCGTAGCGTATGCAGGTGGGCAGGTCGTTGATGTCCATCGTCAGCGGAATGCCGACGATGCGCCGGCCGCCGAAGTCCATCACATAGGGCCGGTCGTCGTCGTTCACGTCGCCGTGGTGGGTGTAGCCGGCCTCGGCGAGCAGCCGCGAGCTGATCGTGCTGCCGGTGCCGCGCGGGCTGATCCAGCCGGTCGGCGCGACGCCGGCCGTCTGCGTCAGCAACTCGTGGTTGCGCTGCAGGTTGGCGCGCTCGCCGGCCTCGTCGAAATAGACCGGGATCACGTCCATGCCCCAGGAGTGGTTGACGATCTCGTGGCCCAGCTCGGCGATGCGCCGCACGGTGGCCGGGTCGCGTTCGCAGATCACGCCGTTGACCATCACGCTGGTCTTCAGGCCCTGGCGCTCGGCGATGCCCAGCAGCCGATGGATGCCGCGGTTGAGGCCGAAGCTGGCCCACGAGTGGGCGTTGGTGTCGAAGAAGCCGGGCTTCAGCACGTTGCCCATCGGGCCGATGCCCGGTGCCTGGCCGTCGGACCAGGCCTCGTAGGCGATGTTGAAGATGACGGCGACGCGCTTGCCGCCGGGCCAGCGGAAGTGGTCGGGCAGGCGGGTGATGACGGGTTCCATGGCAGTCTCTTTCAGGTTCATGCGGCATCGACGATGGTGTTGGCGAGCAGGCCTATGCCCTCGATCTCGATCTCGATGCGGTCGCCCGGCTGCATCCAGACCGGCGGCGTGCGTGCATAGCCCACGCCGGCCGGCGTGCCCATGATCACCACGTCACCCGGCTCCAGCGTCATCGCCTCGGTCAGCAGGTGCAGCGCCTGCGCCACCGGCACCATCATGTTGCGGGTGTTGTCGCTCTGCATCACGCTGCCGTTCAGGCGCGATTCGATCTTCAGGCCCGCGGCGCCGGGCGGCAGGTCGCAGGCCGGCACGAACCAGGGCCCGAAGGCGCCGGTGCCGTCGAAGTTCTTGCCGATGGTCCATTGCGCGGTGCGGCGCTGGTAGTCGCGCAGCGTGCCGTCGTTGAAGCACGAGTAGCCGGCCACCGCGTCCAGCGCATCGGCCTCGCCGAGCCCGAAGGCGCGGCGGCCGATCACGACCGCCAGCTCGGCCTCGAAGTCCAGCTTGTCGGACACCCTGGGCCGCACGAGGCCGGCGCCATGGGCTGTCAGCGAGCTGGCGCCGCGCAAGAAGAAGCTCGGGTACTCGGGCTTGGCGTTGCCACCCTCGGCCGCATGGGCGGCGTAGTTGAGGCCCAGGCAGACGATCTTGCCCGGCCGCGGCACCGGGGGCAGCCACTGCACCAGCGCCAGCGGCAGCCGCGTGGCCGGGCCGGCGGCCGCGGCGGCGTGGCGCGCGGCCTCGACGCCAGGCCCGGCGAGCAACGAGACCAGGTCTCGCGGCAGGGAGGCATCGGCGCGCGCCAGGTCGATCATGGTTTCGCCATCGGCCACGCCCAAGCGGGGCGTGGCGTCGTCGGCCGTATGGAACTGGGCCAGGTGCAAGCTCACGGTGGATCCTGAAGTTTTGTCGACAAAAAGTCTCTCACGCATAAATTATCGACAATACCCAGGATTACCCGTACATTCCCGTAGGCGGCCGCGCCCGCCTACGCTTTAGGGTTCTGATGATGGACATGCCTGCCGCCTTTTCGCCCACCTTGACGCGCCAGGTCTACGAGCGCCTGCGCGCCGATCTCCTGTGCGGCCACTGGCTGCCGGGCCAGAAGCTGCTGATGCACCGGCTGCGCGAACGCTATGAATCCGGCGCGAGCCCGCTGCGGGAAGCCTTGAACCGGCTGGCCCACGAAGGGCTGGTGGTGCACAACGAGCAGCGCGGCTTCGTCGCCGCCGAGGCATCGACCGAAGGGCTGGCCGACCTGGTCCGCACCCGCATCGCGGTGGAATCGCTGCTGCTGGAACAAAGCCTGGCCCGGCGCAGTGCGGCATGGGAGGAGTCGGTCGTGCTGGCCTTCCACCGGCTGTCGCACACGCCGCGTTCGGTGCAGGCCGACAGCTATGAAGAGAACCCCGAGTGGGAGCGCCTGCACCGGGCCTTCCACGCTGCGCTGCTGCAGGCCAGCGGCTCGCCGCTGCTGCTGGGCTTTTGCGAGCAGCTCTACGACCAGGCCTACCGCTACCGCCAGTTGGCGGCGCGCAGTGCCTACAAGCAACGCCACGAGCTGGCCGAGCACGGCGCGATCTTCGATGCGGTGATGGGCAACCGCCTGAAAGAAGCCCAGGCGCTCATCGCCACGCACTACGAGCGCACGGCCCAGCTGTTCACGCAGGCCGCCCACGGCTGACGGCCCGGGCCGCGGTGCATCCGGCTCGCTCGGGTCGCCATCGCAGAGGCGGCCTGGCAGGCGGGCAAAGTGCTACCCTCGCCCACTCACGCCTTGCACCAGGAGACCACTTTGGCACTGGACCACGCCCTGCCGGGCCAAGCGATCCCCGTCGCCCCCTTGGGCGCGCGGCTGCGCGAGACCCCGACGCACACGCTGCTGAAGACCCACGCGACCGAGCTGATACGCGTGGTGCTCCAGGCGGGAGACGCCTGGCCCACGCACAGCATCCGCGGCGAGATGACGCTGCTGTGCCTGGAGGGCAGCGCGGAGCTCAGCATCGACGGCGCGCTCTGCACGCTGGGCCCGGGCGAGCTGGTGCTGCTGCCCGCGGGCGTGCCGCATGCACTGCACGCCCGGCAAGACACCTCGCTGCTGTTGACGCTGCAAACACCGGCCGGCACGCTCGGCAGCGCTTCGTCGACGATGTGACCGGGGAGATCGGCCGACGCGGTCGATCGGGTGCACGGCTGCAGCCGCCGGCTTCGCCCTTCGAGTGGCCGGCCGCCCGGTCTCAGGCTGGGTGCAGGCGGGCCGCCTGGCGGCGCCGCTCCAGCCACTCGAAGACGCCCATGCCCGCCAGCATCGCCACCACGAAGACCAGCGCCTTGCCCTCGCCCATGCCGAGCGCGACCAGGCCCGGCCCGGGGCAGAAGCCGGCGACGCCCCAACCGATGCCGAACACGAGGCTGCCCAGCACCAGGCGGCGGTCGATGCCGCGCGAGGTGGGCAGCTTCATCTCGGCGCCCAGCCAGGACTGCGTGCGCCTCCTGGCCAGCGTGAACGCGACCGCCCCGACCGCGACGGCGCCCCCCATCACGAAGGCCAGCGAGGGATCCCACGCACCGCCGAGGTCGAGAAAACCCAGCACCTTGGCCGGGTTGGCCATGCCGGAGACGATGAGGCCGAGCCCGAAGACCAGGCCTGCCAGCAGCGAGGTGAAAACCGTCATCGCGATGCCTTTCAGAGGCCGAGCAGATGGCGTGCGGCGAACACGGTGGCGAAGCCTGCCGCCATGAAGGCGGCGGTCGCCACCAGCGAGCGCGGCGACAGGCGCGCCAGGCCGCACACGCCGTGGCCGCTGGTGCACCCGGCGCCGTAGCGGCTGCCGATGCCGACCAGCAAGCCGGCCACGGCCAGGGCACCGAAGTCCGCGTCGATCTGCGGCACGGGCAGCGCCGCGAACAGCGCATAGGCCCAGGGCGCCCCGACCAGGCCCAGCACGAAGGCCGCGCGCCAGGCCACATCGCCCCTGGCGGGCTTGAACAAGCCCCCGACGACACCGCTGATGCCCGCGATGCGGCCGTTCAGCAGCACGAACATCGCCGCGGCGATGCCGATGAGCAGCCCGCCGGCCAGGGCCGGCCCCGGTGTGAACGCTTGCCATGCGATGGACATCATGTTTCCTTGGGACCGTGGAGGCGATGCAGCACGCGGGGCTGCCGAGGGATCCATTGTTCATCACCGCGAGCCGTCCCGTGGGCCCCGGCCCCGGCCCCCGAGACCCCGGTTTCGCCAAGGGCCCCCGGGGGTCCGCCGTCCTCCTCACGCAGGACACGCCGCTGCGCCCGATCCACCTAGCATCGTCCGACCAGCAGCAACCCGGGAACGAACCATGAGTGCCATCCCCTGGCGAGACGACAGCGAGGCGCCCCGCCGCATCGAGGATCACTCGGCTCTCGACGTGGGGAGTTTGATCGACTCCCGGCCGATGTCGCGCCTGCAGGTGATGGTGGCCGTGCTGTGTGCGCTGGCGGTGTTCTTCGACGGCTACGACATCCAGGTGATGGCGCTGGCTGTGCCCGCGCTGGCCCGGGAGTGGGGTCTGCCGCCGTCCAGCTTCGGCCCGGCACTGGCCGCGGTGGTGGTGGGCCTCACGCTGGGCGCTGCGGTGCTGGCGCCGCTGGGCGACCGGTTCGGCCGCCGCACCCTGCTGATCCTTTCGCTGCTGCTGATCGGCGTCACGACCGCCTGCACGGCGCTGGCCACCAGCCCCTGGCAGTTCACGGCCTGGCGCTTCCTGACTGGCATCGGGCTGGGCATGTGCATGCCCAACTGCAACGCCTGGACGGCTGAATATGCGCCCTTGCGGCGGCGCGCGCTGGTCGTCGTGCTGATGAACACGGCCATCGGCATCGGCGCCTTCAGTGCCGGCTTTGCGGCGCCGGTCCTGATCGAGCTGTGGAGCTGGCGCGCGGCTTTCGTCGTCGGCGGCGTGGCACCGCTGCTGATCGCGCTGCTGCTGTTCGTCTGCGCCCCCGAGTCGCTCAAGTTCCTGGTCGCGCGGCGGCCCAACGACCCGCGCATCGCGGCGATCCTGCGGCGAATCGCCCCCGAGATCGACACCTCGCTCGTCAGGGCGAGCCTGCCGTCGGCCGCGCCGCCCGCCGGCGAGGCGCCCGGCTCGGTGCTGGCGCTGCTGACACCCGCCTACCGTTCGCGAACGCTGGTGCTGTGGGGCGTGCTGTGTCTCAACCTGTTCACGCTGTACCTGCTGATCAGCTGGCTGCCCACGCTGCTGCAATCGGCCGGCTGGCCCTTGGCCGACGCCCTGCGGGGTGCGGTGATGATCCAGGCCGGCGGCGTGCTCGGAGGCATCGTGCTGTCGCTGTTCCTCGACAGCGGCCGCACCGTGCCGGCCTTGCGCGCGGCCTTTCTGGTGGCCGCAGCCTGCCTCGGGCTGTTCATGGTCGTGCCATCCGGTCCGGCTTGGACCCCCATGCTGCTGCTGGTGGGCTGCGGCGTCGCGGGCACGCAGCTGTCGCTCAATGCCCTGTCCACCACCTACTACCCGTCGGCCATCAAGGCCACCGGCACCGGGTGGGCCGCCGTGATCGGCAACCTCGGCGCCATGGGCGCCCCCTTGGCAGGCGCCTGGATCATCGACCGCGGCGTGCCGCCGGTGAACATTCTTGCGCTGCTGGGCATGCCGGCGCTGCTGTGCGCCCTCGGCGTGATGCTGATGCGGCGCGAATGGCAGGCCCATTGAACGCGCGCCCTGCCCCACCGACCAATCGATAGCTGAAGGCACCCCCATGGACCGCACCGCGTACGAGCACTACCTCAGCCTGTTCAACGCTCGCAACTACGAGGCCGTGCTCGAACACTTCGTGCCCGACTTCGAGATCCGCGTCACCGACCAGATCCGGTTGAGGGGCCGGGAACAGATGCTGAGCTTCTACAGCTTCCTGCACGAGCATCTGGTGGAGTTCATCAAGCTCGACAACTTCGCCGCCAGCGACACGCTCACGGCCGTGGAGGCCCGCGTGTGCCTGCGCTGCACGAAGGCGATCACGGCGCAGGCCCTGGCCGCCCGGGGGCTGAAGGGCATGTTTGCGATGGAGGCCGGCCAGGAGCTGGAGGTTCCGCAATACCTGCACTACCACCTGAAGGACGGCAAGATCACCGACGTGGTGTGTGTCGTCGTGATGCCCTGAGTTCGCAGACTGGGCGGCAGCCGCAGCCAGCCGGCGCGCGGCTGCTCCGGAGCGACCGGCTGACCCCCGCGGGAGGTGGCTGCGGCTACCCCCGTGGCCGGGGGCTCCACTTCAGCCGTGCAGCTCGGCCCAGAGCGCACGGTCGCGTGCGTCGGTCCAGATGCTGGGTTCGCCGCCGGTTTCCTGCTCCTCGATGGCGCGGCACACGTCGAACGGGAGCACGTGCTGGAACACGGGCCATGCGCCATACAGGGGCTCCATCGCCGCCTTGGTGGCCTCGTAGATCGCGCGCCGAGTCAGGCCCTGCAGGCGCCCTCGTTCGACGTTGCTCCACACCGCATCGAGGAAGCCGCGCGTGGCAGCAATGGCCGCGCTGGCGCCCTCGGCGTCGAGCAGGGGAGCGCCGCGTCCGGGCAAGAGCACGCGAGGGGCGAGTGCCTCGAGCTTGGCCAAGGTCGATGACCACTCGCGCAGGTAGCCGTCGCCGGCGTAGACCGCGCAGCGGTTCTCGACCAGGTCGCCCGCGAAGAGCACGCGCTGTTGCGGCAGCCAGGCCACCGAGTCGCCGCGCGAGTGGCCCCGCCCGATGTGCTTCAGGTGGATGTCGAATCCGCCCATGTCGACCACGAGTTCGTCCTCGAACACCAGGTCCGGCCGGGTGAGGCCTGGAATCTCGTGGTGGTCCTTGAACAGCCGCGGAAACCGGCCGAGCTCGCTGTCGTAGTCGGCCTTGCCGCGCTCCGCTATCCACTGCCGCGTGCCGGCACTCGCGATCAGCGTGGGCCGCGGCTCGAAGGCGGCCGTGCCGAGCACACGCACGGCGTGGTAGTGGCTGAGAAAGATCTGGCGGACCGGCTTGTCGGTCACGCTGCGGATCGCCTCGATCAGCTCGCGCGCCAGGCGTGGCGTCGCCCGCGTGTCGATGACGAGCACGCCGTGCTCGCCGACGACGAAGCCGCAGTTCGGATCGAAATCGCTCACGAAGCCGTAGACCTGGGGCGCCAGTT
The DNA here is from genome assembly GCA_035460745.1 of Ideonella sp. Taxonomy (GTDB): domain Bacteria; phylum Pseudomonadota; class Gammaproteobacteria; order Burkholderiales; family Burkholderiaceae_C; genus Ideonella. Next base: position 17,545 of record DATHWJ010000029.1, read on the forward strand.
CGACCAGGCGGGCGGTCTGTTCGCGTTCATCGGCTGCGGAGGCAAAGCTGGTCATGTTCATGGTGTCGGGTGGGAGGCAAGAGGGGCCAATGCGGCGCGCGCCGCCCGCAAGCAGGCTTGCAAGGTGGCGGGGTCGGCCACCTGGTTGGCCAGCAGGAGGACGAGTTGCGAGTCCAGCAGCGCACTGGTTTCGCTGTCCAGGCCTTCATGGGCCTGCAGCAGCTCGGCGTAGAAGCCGTCGGCATCGCTGAACTTCAGCGTCGTTACGTCCCGAGCGGGATCGGACAGGGCAAGGGGCATCATGGGCTCCAACATGGGCGTGGCTCAAGCCGCAAGCACGCGGCGCAGGGCGGCCATCACCGCGCCGGGATCGGCTCCCGACAGGCTGGCCGCCAGGTGGGCATCGGGGCGGATGATGGCCACCCCGCCCGGCGCGGTGCCGGTCTGGCTGGCCAGCAAGCCCTGCGGGTCTTCGAAGTCATCCCCCAGCACGGCCAGTTGCACCGGCAGCCCGGCTGCGCTCAGTACCGCGCTCACTTCCGCGATCAGTGCGGCGCGCAGCGCCTCGCCCTCCGACTGGAACACGCAGACCAAGGGCCGCGCGCCCGCCTCGCGCAGGAGGTCGACCAGCGTGAGCGCCGCGCCGCCGCGAGCGGCTGTGCGCCGCAGCGCCACATTGGGCACCGCCGCACCATCGCGCGGCCCATCGCCGAAGGCCGCGAGGCCGCCGTAGTGATGGGGCGCACAAAGGCGCCCGGTGTTGAGCAGCGCACGGGCGAAAGCGTGGTCGCGCGCCAGGTTCAGCACGGCGCGCCGCAAGCGGAACTCGGCCTCCGACCTGGGCTGCATGAAGCGGCCCGAGCGGCCGGTGATCCGGATGTTCTCCTCGGCCGCGCGATGCCGCTCGGCTTCGAACGAATCGAGCAAGGCCTCGCCGGCCTGCCCCTGCACCACCAAGGCGAGTTTCCAGCCCAGGTTGTCGGCATCCATGATGCCGGAGTTGCCGCCGCGCGCACCGAAGGGGCTCTTGGCATGGGCGGCGTCGCCGATGAACATCAAGCGGCCGTGGCGGAAGCGCTCCATCAGCATCGTGCGGTACGAGTACGGCCCGACCCAGACGAGCTCGAATTCGGTGTCGGCACCCAGCATTCGCGCGACGCGTTCACGGGCCACTTCGGGGCGGCTGACCTCCGCCGGATCGGCATCGGGCGCCATCTGGAAGTCGAGCCGCCACACGTCGTCGGCCATCAGGTGCTGCCAGACCCCCCGGTCCTGGTTGAAACCGGCCTCGACCCAGGTCCAGCGCTCGTTCAGCCGCGCGCGCTGGAAACGCACATCGGTGATGCACCAGCGATCCTGCCCGCGCTCCGTCCGCTCAGCCAAGCCGAGCAAGCTGCGGACGCTGCTGTTGACACCATCGGCGGCCACGCACCAGTCGGCTTCCAGTTCGTAGCGGCCCTCGGGCGTATCGACCGTCAGCGCGACATGGTCGGCATGGTTGACGACCCCCACGACACGACTCTTCCAGCGCAGATCGGCATGGCCCAGCGCCATCACGCGGTCGACCAGGAACCACTCCATGTAGAACTGCTGCAGGTTGATGAACGGGGGCTGCGCGCTGACGCTGGCCGGCTGGTAGTCGTAGGCATACAGCGTCTCGTCGCCAGCCAGAACCTTGCCGGCCGACCAGGTGACGCCCTTGGCGGCGATGCGCTCATAGACGCCCAGGCGCGCCATGATCTCCAGCGTCTTCTGCACGTAGACGATGCCGCGGCTCGAGGCGCCGCGCACACCGACCGTGTTGTCTTCGTCGAGCAGCACGCAGGCGATACCGCGCTGCGCCAGGTCCGCCGCCAGCGTGAGCCCGGCGAGCCCGGCACCGACGATGGCCACCGGGTAGCGGCGCGCAGCTTGGCCGCGAAGTTCGGGCGGCGGGGAGAAGGCGTACTCGGGCAGCGAGTACCCGGCCGTGGCGGAGCGCGGATCGTTCATGGCCGCAAGCGTCGCCGAATTGCACCGGCCCGTCTGTCGTACTGGCGGAGGACAGCGCGCCGCAGGCGGCCAAGGACAATCGAATCATGAACACGACCGCCGCCATCGCCTCGCCCGCCGCCAGGCCCGTACAGGGCTTGCACCACTTTGCCTGGCGCTGCCGGGACGCCGAGCAGACGCGGCACTTCTACGAAGACCTGCTGGGCCTGCCGCTGGTGCACGTGATCCGCAAGGAGCATGTGCCGAGCACCGGCGAATACTGCCCTTATGTGCACATCTTCTTCCGCATGGCGGACGGCTCCCACATCGCCTTCTTCGATCTCGGCGACGACACCGCCGCCGAGCCCAGCCCCAACACCCCGGCCTGGGTCAACCACATCGCGCTGCGCGTGGCAAGCACGGATGACCTGGCGCGTATGCAGGCCCGTCTGCAGGCGCATGGCGTGGAGGTGATAGGCGTGGTCGATCACGACGGCTACATCCACTCGATCTACTTCTTCGATCCCAACGGCTTGCGGCTGGAGTTGACCGTCGAGGTGGCCGAGCCGCAGGTCGTCTCCGGCTACGCCGCCACCGCGCACGCCGACCTCGGCCGCTGGACAACGGAAAGGGAGCACCCGCGTGGCCGCGCCTGAGCTGCGCCTGGCCACCCGCGCGGACGGCAGCCGCGATGGGCAACTGGTCCTCGTCAGCCCCTCCCATGCGCGCTGCGTGCCGGTACCCGGCACCGCGCGCAACCTGCAAGCCGCGCTCGACGACTGGGCCAAGCTCGCGCCCAGGCTGGCTGCCGCCTGCTCCTCGCTGGATGCCTGCGGCTGGCAAGGCGCCGAGGCCTTCGACGCCAACTCCTGCATGGCCCCGCTGCCGCGGGCCTACCAATGGGCCGACGGCTCGGTCTACCGCAACCACGCGCGGCTGATCTACCAATGGCGAAAGGAGCCCATCCCGCCGCGCTACGAGGACGAGCCGCTGGTCTACCAGGGCGGCTCCGACGTGATGCTGGGCTGCACGCAGGACATCGTGGCGGTGGACGAGGCCCATGGCATCGACCTGGAGGCCGAGATCGCCGTCATCACCACCGACGTGCCCATGGGCGTCAGCGCCGAGCGGGCGGTCGACTGCATCGCGCTGGTGGTCTTGCTCAACGACGTGTCGCTGCGTGGGCTCATACCGGCCGAGCTGGCGCGCGGCTTCGGCTTCTACCAGAGCAAGCCGGCGACAAGCTTCGCGCCGGTGGCCCTGACACCGGCCACGCTGGGGGCCGCCTGGCGCGGTGCGATGCTGCACTGCGCGGTGCGCATCGAGATCAACGGCGAATGGTTCGGCCACCCCGACGCCGGCGAGGAGACGGTGTTCCACTTCGGCCAGATCCTCGCGCACCTGGCCCGCACGCGCAGCCTGGGGGCCGGCAGCATCGTCGGCGCCGGCACCATCAGCAATGCCGACCCCGGGCAGGGCAACGCCTGCATCACCGAGGCCCGCGTGCGCCAGATGCTGGCCGGCACCCCCGAGCACGCATTGCGGCCCTACCTGAGAGACGGCGACCGGGTGCGCATCGAAGCACGGCCGGCCGACGGCCAGCCGCTGTTCGGCGCGATAGACCAGCGGGTGGTCGTCGGCAGGCGCTGAGCGCCGTCTGCCAGCGCCCGCCAAACGGGCGCGCTCAGCGGCCCCGCAGCAGCGCTGCGAATCCGCAATCGGCCGCGCAAACCGGCACCGCCTGCGGGTGGTGCGACGAAGGCAAGGCTGCGTTGTCCTGCTCCAGGGTTGGCTCACCGAATGCCACTGCGGCCACTGCGGCGATCGCAATCACCAGTCCGAGGCGAGAGAGTTTTGAACGGGTGGACATTTGCTACTCCGATTCACGCGGCTACAGGCAGAGCGTCGGCTTCGTCGCGCATGCCGCCCTGCCTGCCGAGAAGCGCCGCAAACAACTCCCGGCGCGAGTTGACGCCGATCTTGTCGTAGGCTCGCGCGCGATAGGTGATCACCGTGGTCGGGCGGATCTTGAGTTCGTCGGCGATGCGCTCGGTCGTGGCACCGTCGAGGATGCGCTGCACGACTTCGCGCTCACGCGCGGTGAGGCAGGGGCAAAGATCGGCGAGCTCGTCATTGACGGCGCCGCGAAACTTCGAGACGCCATGGGTATCGAGCGCATAGTGCCGGCCGGCGCACGACGCGAGCAGCGGCGCCAGGCCGATCAAGTACTGGACGTCGGCGTCGCTGTACAGCCCGGCCGCCTGATCGCGATAGAAGTTGACGGACAGCGACTGGCTGCGTCCCACGCGTATCAGCACGGAGACCCGCTCGACGATGCCGATGCTCTGGTAGCAGGCGGCGCGGTAGTCGGCATCGTCGATATCGGCGAGGCTCTGCCGATGGACGATGACCGTCGGCGACTCGAAGCTGGCCGGATAGCGGTGTATCAGGCGCTGCAGGTCGTCCTTCAGATAGTGGTCGTGCGAATAGACCGACCCGATGTTGAAGACCTGCCACTGGCACTGGACGCTCGCGGCGGACAACAGCCGCGGGTTGCGGTCGCCCTCGAAGCACATGACCGAGCAGTGGTGGACCTGAACATGCCGGCGCACCGCTTCGAGCATCGCGCCGGCCAGCGCGGTGCTGTCCTTGGCGCCCAGGGCGCCGATCAAGCGCACGGTGGCACCCACATTCACCGCCAAGTCGCCCTCGCTGGAACCGACGGTCCAGTGCTGCATTGCCGTGTCTCCTTATGTCGATCCAACCCCGGGGCAAGCCCGGCGGGCGGTCTCTTTGTGTCGATCCGACGATACGCTTGCGACAGGATTCGGACAGTCGTCCGCAGGCTATTCGTCGCATCTAAAATCTTTATATGACGGTCACCTCGCCGACGCTGGAACAATTGCGCACGCTGGTCGCGGTCGCCGATGCAGGGAGTTTTTCGGCGGCGGCGAGGCGCCTGGACCGATCGCAGCCGGTCATCAGCTACACGATCGGCACGCTGGAAGCGCAACTGGGGTTTGCCCTTTTTGTACGCGGCAAGCGCCGGCCCGAGCTGACCGAGCGCGGCGAGGCCGTGCTCGTCTACGCGCGCCGCCTCTGCCTGCTCAGCGACGAGCTGACGGCCAATACCCAGTTCCTGCGCAGAGGCGCAGAAACGGAGCTGTCGCTGGCCGTGGATTCGCTGTTCCCCACCGAGCGCCTGGCAAAGCTGCTGCGCGGCCTGACCGACCTCTATCCGTCCTTGCCCGTCAGGCCCCACACCGTGCCGCTGGGCGGCGTGCTGGACTGCGTGCTGGAGCGCCAGTGCATGCTGGGCCTCAGCATCCTCACGGCGGAGTGGCCGGACCTGATCGAGGCGCGTGAGTTCAGCGGGATGGACATCGTCCCCGTGGCCGCGGCCGATCATCCGCTGGCGGCCCACGTCAAGGCCGCGCCGATCTCGGTGGTGCGCAAGCACCTGCAGCTGGCCTTGCACGATCCCGGCAAGCTGACCCAGCACCTGGACTACTCGATCGCCGGGGTTCGCTGCTGGCGCCTGACCGATCTCGCACTGAAGCTCGCGCTGCTGCGTGCCGGTGTCGGCTGGGGCTACATGCCGCTGAGTCTGGTGGAAGACGACTTGAAGCGGGGCAGCCTGGTCAAGCTGGCGTTGCCCTGGCGGCCGGGTGTGCGCCAGTCTTTCACCATGCTTCACAGGCTCGACTGGACGCCAGGCCCGGCGATGCGCTGGCTGATGGACCGGCTGCTGGAGTGGGACTGACCGGCGCGCTCCAGCCCTATTCGGGAGCCGACCCGTCGAGGCGCTCGCGAAGGAACGCGGCCCCGCGGGCGATGGCCTGCCGACCCGGCCGCAGCATCGGTGCGAAGCCGTGCCAGACATGGGGCATGCCGGGCCATATCTCGAGCCGCACATCGACCCCGCTGGCCCCCGCCTTGCCGGCAAGCCGAACGGCGTCGTCCAGCAGCAGCTCGGCCGAGCCGACCTGTATGCACAAGGGCGGCAGCCCCGCCAGATCGGCCATCAGCGGCGAGGCCAGCGGGTGCGTCGCCGGCGTCTCGCCCAGGTAGGCCCGAGCCAGGTGCTCCAGCTGCGCCGGAGCCAGGATCGTGTCCTCGTGCTGTTTGGCGCCCAGGCTTGCGCCGGAGAGCGACAAATCGACCCAGGGCGACATCAGCAAGGCGCCCGCCGGCATGGGCAGCGACGCTGCGCGCGCCGCCAGCAGCGCCGAGAGCACCAGCCCCGCACCCGCGGAGTCGCCCGCCAGCACGATGCCGGACGCGGGTGTGCCCTGTTCAAGCAGCCACCGGTACGCGGCCGCCACGTCCTCCACCGCCGCGGGGAAGGGGTGTTCCGGTGCGCGGCGAAAGTCGACGATCAGGACCTCGGACGCGGCCTGCTCGGCCAGCGTGCCGGCCAGGCCGCGGAAGCCATGGGCGGAGCCCACCATGAAGCCGCCGCCATGCAGGTAGAGCAGCACGCCGCGTGCCTTGCGCGCGCGTGGGCGCCCCCAGAGGGCCTGCAGCGCAGGCAGCCGCTCCCCGGCGATGGGCACGGCCTCGAAACACATGCCCTCAGGCGCCGGGAATGACGAAGTCAGTTGCTCGACACCGGCGCGAAGCTCCTCCAGCGAGGCCGGGACAGGGAGGCGATGCTGTTCCAGCAGCGCCTGCACGAGATCGAGCTCACCGGGTTTCACGACAGGCTCGCTGTGCATTGCGCCTGGCCCCTCTCAGCCCTGCGCCGCGGCGGCGGCAAGAATCTGGTCCTTGTGACGCATCAGGAAGGATGCAGCCGATTCGGGAGCGCGTCCGGTCAGGCGCTGCACGTGGTCGGACAGCACCGCAAAGCCGCCCTGCCGTATCGTGGCCTCGAAGGACACCATGTCCTCGCTGCACCAGCCGAAACCATCGACCACATGATCGTCCTGCGCGGTGCGGGGGATGCCCAGGCTGTCGAAGAAGGCATACATGCCCTCGTCGTCCACGGCGCTGTAGGCGATGGGGCGGCCACTCATCTCGCTGAAAAGCCGGGCCAGCTCGGCGTAGGCGATCAGCTCGGGGCCGGTGATGTCGTAGGTCTGGCCCTCATGGCCGGTGCCGGCCATCACGGCAGCCGCGGCCGCGATGCAATCGTCTCGCGTGACCATCGCGATGCGCCCGCCGCCGCTGGACGAGAGCCACTGCCCGCTGCGTATGGCCGCCGGGCCGCCCGCGTCGCGCATGGCCTCGGTGTACTGCGAATTGCGCAGGAAGGTCCAGGCCATGCCGGACTCGCGCAGCAGGCCTTCGGTGAAGCGGTGATCGGCCAACGCAATCGAGACCGTGCCCGGCGCGCCCACGAAGGAGGTGTAGGCCACATGGCGCACGCCCGCGGCCTTGGCCGCATCGACCGCATTGCGGTGCTGAGGCTCGCGCTGGCCGACGCGGTTGGTGCTGATCATCAGCATGCGGTCGGCACCTTGCAGCGCCGCAACCAGGCCGCCCCGATCATCGAAGTCACCCTGGCGCGTGTCGGCGCCCAGCGCGGCCCACTCGCTCAGCCGGCCCGGATCGCGCGAGACCAGGATCAGGTCCCGGGGCTCGATGCCGTAGCGCTTCACCAGGGTGCGGGTCACGCCGGCACCGAATGGGCCCGAAGCCCCCGTGATGGCAATCTTCATGGCAATCCCTTTCAGAGGAAATCCGAGCTGTCGACGACCGCCGCGATCAGCTTGCGGTCGGCGTTCACATCGAAGGTTTCACGCCGATGCATGCAGCAACGGTTGTCGTACATCAGCAGCTCCGCCGGCACCCAATGGTGGCGGTAGTGGAAGCGCGGCTGGTTGACGTGGGCAAAGAGCCGGTCGAGCAGATCTTCGCTCGCCGCCAGGCCCAGACCCTGCACATGGGCATTGAGACGGTTGCCGAGGTAGAGATAGGGGCGCCCGGAGTGCGGGTGGGTCTGGATGATGGCGGTGGCCACGCCCGGCGTGTTGGCCACGTCCGGCACGGCCACGCCGCCCGGGCGCATGCCGGGCTTGCCTTGCGCGTCGAAGACGACGTCCTGCTTGATCGCACGGCCTTCGATGGCCTGGCGAAGCTCGGCAGGCAGCTCGGCGAGCGCCCGGTACATGTTCGCCAGGCTGGTGTCGCCGCCCTGCTGGGGCACGATCACCGATTGCAGCAGGCCGGCCACGACCGGGTCGTAGAAGCGATCGGAGTGCCAGTCGAGCTCGCTGTTGCTGCGAGGGCCGAACTTGCCCTTCTCCACGTTCTCCACGATGCGGATGCCGGCGTACTCGCTCACCGCGCTGGCCAGGCGGCCGCGCGGGTCGTCGGGCTTGCCGAAGGCGACGATGAACTCGGCCAGTTGCCGGGTCGTGATGTCGGCCTTGGCAAAGTAGACGAACAAGTGGTCGTGGAAGATCGCCGCGATCTGCCGCGCTTGCTCGGGCGTGGGCGCGCGCGAGGGGTCGAAGTCGACCCGGGCGCCGAATCCGCCGGGCAGGGGGGTGTAGGCCATCTGTGCCATCGTGTTCTCCAGGGTATCGACAGGGAATGCAGCGTGCGTTTCAGGAGGCCAGCAGCACCGACTTGAACTCGGTGTAGGCCGCCAGCCCCTCCAACCCGCCCTCGCGGCCCAGGCCCGATTGTTTGAAGCCGCCAAAGGGCAAGGAGGGATCGAAGCGGAAGGCGTTGTGGCTGAACGTGCCGGCCCGCACACCGCGGGCCACGCGCAAGGCGCGCTCGCGGTCGGGCGTGAAGACGGCGCCGTACAGGCCGAAGGGCGAGTCGTTGGCGATGCGCACGGCCTCGGCTTCGTCCTCGCAGGCCAGCACGGCCAGCACCGGGCCGAAGATCTCCTCCTGCGAGATGCGCATCCCGCTGCGCACGCCGCTGAACAGCGTGGGCTCGAGGTAGCAGCCGGTGGGCAGGTGGGCCGGGCGGCCGCCCCCGCTCACCAGCCGGGCGCCTTCGGCACGCCCCACGGCGATGTACTCCTCGACCCGGGCCCGCTGGCGTGCCATGGCCAATGGGCCCATCTGTGCGCTGCCGTCATAGGGGTCGCCCACCCGCACGGCCGCCATCTCGGCATGCAAGGCCTCGACCAGCGCGTCATGGCGATGCCGAGGCACGATGGCGCGGCTGAGCGTGGCGCAGACCTGGCCGGCCGACAGGGTGATGGTCTGTGCCAGTGTCCTGGCCACGGTGCCGATGTCGGCATCGTCGAGCACGATGGCGGCCGACTTGCCGCCCAGCTCCAGCGTGCAGCGTGCCAGGCGGTCGCTGCAGACGGCCGCGATGCGGCGGCCGGCGACCACCGAGCCGGTGAAGCTGACCTTGTCGACGCCGGTGTGGCTCACCAGGTGATCCGCGGCCTGGCGGTGGGAGCAGGCCAGATTGATGACCCCCGGCGGGAAGCCGACGCGCTCGGCGGCCTCGGCGATCAGGTAGGCCTCGATCGGCGTTTCCGGCGCGGGCTTCATCACGACCGTGCAGCCGGCCAGCAAGGCGGGGGCGATCTTGCCCGTCATGATGCCGAAGGGGTTGTTCCAGGGCGCGATGGCCGCCACCACGCCCACGGCCTCGCGCAGCACCAGCGCCGAGCCTTGGCCGTCGAAGGGCACGCGCGTCTCCTCGAAGGCAAAGCTGTCGGCCAGGCCGGCGTAGTAGTCGAACCAGAACTTGCCGGCGCCGATCACGAAGGGGGCCACCGCCGCCAGCGCCCCCACCTGCTCGACCCAGGCCTTGGACAGCTCGGGCAAGCGCTGCTCCAGGGCGGCAGAGAGCTTGCGCAGGTAGTCGGCCCGCTCGGCGGGCGTCAGGCGCGGCCAGGGCCCGTGATCGAAGGCCTCGCGCGCGGCCAGCACGGCCGCGTCCATGTCCGCTTCAGTGGCTTCGGCGACGGTGGCGATCACCGCCTCGGTGCTGGGCGACACCACCTCGATGCGGCCGCCCTGCCGGGCGTCGACCCAGCGCCCGCCGATGAACAACTGAAGCGAATGGGCAAGCCTGATCTCAACTTGGGCCAGTGATGGGGTCATGTCGGTTCTCGTGGGGGTGGCTAAGGAGGATCAGTGGGTGGGCGATGCACTGGCCGGCACGGCCCGGGCAGCGGCGGGCGCCTGCAGGCCCAGCACGAGGTCGGAGGCCTTCTCGCCGATCATCATGGCCGGGGCGCTGGTGTTGCCGCTCACGATGCTGGGCATCACGGACGCATCGGCCACGCGCAGGCCCTCCAGCCCATGCACACGCAGTTGGGCATCGACCACCGAAGTGCTCGCATCCACCCCCATGGCGCAACTGCTGGTGGGGTGCATGCCGGTCTGGATGACGGCGTGCAGGTAGGCGTCGATGGCGGCCGGGTCGTTCACCGCGGCCCCCGGCATGATCTCGCCGGCCACCAGATCGCGCACCGGCTCGGTGGCAAAGAAGCGGCGTATGAACTGCAGCGTGTCGCGCGCAAACTGCAGGTCGGCGGGGTGGCTGAGCAGACCCAGGCGGATGCCGGGTGCGGCCAGCGGGTCGGCGGAGCGCAGCGTGACCTCGCCCCGGCCGTGCGGGCGCAGTTGCAGGCCGGCGGCAGTGAACTGATGACCGGCACCGCGCCGCCAACCCGGGAACCAGGGCCGCGCCGCGAAGGAGACGTGGCTGACCTGGAACTGCAGGTCGGGCCAGAGGCTGTCGGCCTGGCTGCGCACATAGCCCTGCACCGACAAGGGCGCCTCGCCCAGCGGACCGCGACCGCCCAGCCGCCAACGCATGGCGGCCAGGAAGAGCTGGTCCAGGCGCATCAGCTTCTCGAAGCCCATGGCACGCGAGGCATTGAACATCACGGGCACCAGCGGGTGGTCCTGCAGATGCTGGCCCACGGCGGGCAGGCCGTGCCGGACCTTCAGGCCGGTGGCCTCGATGCCGGCGGCCGGGCCTATGCCCGAGAGCATCAGGATCTGCGGCGAATTGAAGCTGCCGCCACTGACGATGGTCTCGGCCGCCGAGGCCTGCCGCAGCTGGCCATCGCGCAGATACTCCAGCCCCACCACGCGCCGGCCCTCCATCAGCAGCCGGGTGGTGCGGGCACCGGTTTCGATGCGCAGATTGGGCCGATGGCGCACCGGGTCCAGGTAAGCGGTGGCGCTGCTCTCGCGCCGGCCATCGCGCACGGTGAAGTCCGGCATGCCGAAGCCTTCCTGGGTCGCGCCATGGAAGTCGTCCAGATGGGCGTGGCCCAGCCGCCGCGCCGCCTCCATCATCGCCGGGTAGATGCCGGGCTCGGTGGGGTTGCGCGAGACGCGGACCGGGCCGGTGGCGCCGTGGTAGCGCGACCCGCCGCGCCAGTTGCTCTCGCTGCGGAGAAAGTACGGCAGCACCTCCTCATAGCCCCAGCCCTGCAGGCCACGCTGCGCCCAGCCATCGTAGTCGGCAGCGTTGCCGCGCGAGTACATCATGCCGTTGATCGACGACGTGCCGCCCAGCAGCTTGCCGCGCGGCTGCGGCAGCACACGGTCCTGGAGGGAAGCCTCCGCCTGGGTCTGGAAACCCCAACCCAGGCCAGGGAGGCGCTCGGCCATGGGCCAGGCCATCGGCACCCGCACACAGGGGTGCTCGTGCCCATGCGCACCGCCGGCCTCCAGCAGCAGCACACGGTGCGTGGGGTCGGCAGACAGGCGGTGGGCCAGCACGCAGCCGGCCGAGCCGGCCCCGATGACGATGAAGTCGTAGACGGCGCTCATCGCCATCACCCCTGCCCGGCCGTGCCGCCGGGCACCGATGGCGACGGCACCGACGCACCCGTGAACGGATGGCGGTAGTGGAAGGGAACGAAGGAGCGGCCGAGCGCTTCGTCCTGCGGCGCCGAGGCTTGGTCGGGCGGAAAGGACTCGCTGGCCGGCCCGCTCTGGAACACGGCGTTGTCGAAACCGGGAATCTCGACATAGAAGGTGGGCACCCACCAGATGCGCCGGATCTTCCAGCGCCCGGCCTCCTTGACGTACTCGTTCTCGTACACGCCTTCGGCCCACAGCATGTTCTTGCCGCCGGGCGGAGAACTGCCCTGCACCACGGCACGCGAGCGCATCTTTGCGCTCAAGCGGTCCGGCGCCACCGTGATCACCGGCTGCAGCTGCATGTGGTTGATGATCTCGTTCTTCAGCAGGCCCCAGCGCCCGCCGCCCAGAACCTCGGTCAGGAAGCGCTGCACGCGCTGCTTGCCCACATAGCGGCCACGGCGGCCGATCTCTATCGAGGGCGCGTCATCGCAAAACAGCGCCGCCAGCTCGGGCCACATGCGGTTGTCGATGTAGAAGCCGTAGATGCATTGCAGGCGTGCGATCTCTTCCTTGTCTTCGCCCAGCGCCACGCGCTCTTCCAAGGCCGCCAGCCTGCGCTGGAGTTCGTCGATGCTCGTCATTCCGAATTCCCGGGTGGTAGGGCGCTGGACGCTCAGATCTGGCGCACGCCGGCCTGGCCGCCGACGATGATCTTCGGCACGGTCTTGCCCTCGTCGCGCAGCGCCTGCGACCAGTCGCGCATGTGGCTCGCCGCGTCGAGCACGGCCTCGACCTTGCCGTCTGCGCCCATCACCAGCATCGCGCCGTAGATCGCGTACACCACATCGGTGGGGCCGGTGTTGTGGTCAGCCACCTTGAGCGTGTGCGTGGTGCCCGGCGGCTCGTAGAGGTAGGAGCCCGGCCTGCTGTTGGCGTCCGGGTGCTCCAGGTAGCCCCACTCGCCGGTCATGGTCCAGGCGTGCACGGCCCCCGTGTGGTGGTGCGGCGGCAGCTGGATGCCGGCCGGGAACTGGATGCGCACCGTGAAGACGGCGTTCTCGACGTCGGCCATCAGCAGCTGGAAGCGCAGGCCGGGGACGCCCATCCACGCGTCGACCCAGGGGGTGTCGTCGCTGTTGATCTGCAGGGCTTCGGGCATGGCAGGTGTGCTCATTGGAGAACTCCGGTTCTTGGCAGGTGGATGGCGAGTTCGGCAGGTCGGGGCCGCAGCAGGAAGGCCGCCAGCGCGGGCAGCAGCACCAGCGCGCCTATCATGTTGAACAGGAAGCAGAACGCCAGCAGCACGCCCATGTCGGCCTGGAACTTGATCGGCGACGCGGCCCAGGTGGCCACGCCGACCGCCAGCGTCAGCCCCGTCAGCAGCACGACCCGGCCGGTGAAGCGCAAGGCCTGGCGATAGGCCGCGGCGAGCGACTCGCCGCTGCGCAGGTGGGCCAGCACGATGCTCATCACGTACAGCGCGTAGTCCACGCCTATGCCCACCCCCAGCGCAATCACCGGCAGCGTGGCCACCTTGACGCCTATGCCCATGGCCACCATCAGTGCCTCCGCCAGCACCGAGGTCAGCATCAGCGGCAGGATCGCGCAGACCGTGGCGCGCCACGACCTGAACGCCGCCAGGCACAGCAGCGTCACGGCGCCGTACACCCAGAGCAGCATCTCCCGGTTGGCTTCGCGCACGACGATGTTGGTCGCGGCATCGATGCCGGCCGATCCGGCGGCCAGCTTGAACTGCAACTCGGCGCTGCCGTGCAGCGCGTTGAACGACTGCACCTCCCGCACCACGCCCTCCAGCGTGCTGGCCCGGTGATCGGTGAGGAACACGCGCAGCATCGACATCGAGCAGGGCTGGTTGACCAGCGTCTTCGGCACGTACTTGACCAGGTTGTTGATGACCCCCTGGTTGGGCGACAGGGCCGTCCACTTGGGGCTGCCTTCGGTGAACAGGCTGGTCAAGACCTTGGTCATGGCCGCGAAGGAGTCGGTCGCGGCCACACCGGGCAACTGGCGCAGCTGCCACTCCAGCGTGTCGATCTTCTGCAGCCCGGCGTAGTCCACGCAGCGGCCCTCCGGCGAAGTGATCATCACGATGAACACGTCGCTGGCATTGCCGTAGTGGCCGGTCACGTAGGCGTTGTCCCGGTTGTAGCGGGAGTCCACGCGCAGCTCGGGCGCGCCGGGGTCGAGGTCGCCGATCTGCAGCTTCAGGCTGGCCCACCACCCGAACGCGCCGAGCAGCACCGCCACCACGATCGCCGCTGCCGCCACCGGGCGCTCGGTGAAGCGGGCCAGCAGACCCCACAGGCCGGCAGGCGCCGTGTCGCCGGCAGCCTCGTCGCGCAGCGAACGTACCGCCGCCTTGGCGCTCACACCGGTGTAGGACAGCCCGATGGGGAGCAGGATCAGGTTGGTGAAGACGAGGAAGGCCACGCCGATGCTGGCGGTCAACGCCAGTTGCTGGATGACGGCGATCTTGATGATCAGCAGCACCGCGAAGCCAACCGCGTCGCAGACCAGCGCCACGAAGCCGGCCATGAACAGGCGCCTGAAGGTGAAGCGCGCGGCGACCAGCTTGGGCGCGCCGCGGCCGATGTCCTGCATCACGCCATTCATCTTCTGCGCGCCGTGGCTCATGCCGATCGCAAACACCAGAAAGGGCACCAGCACCGTGTAGGGATCGAGCTCGTAGCCCAGCAGCGGCAGCGTGCCCAGCAGCCACACCACCGCGATCAGCGAGCAGCACATCACGATGGCGGTGGAGCGCACGCAGCGCGTGTACCAGAAGACGATTGCCGTGGCGATGGCAATCGCCGCCGCGAAGAAGGCCATCACCTGCCCCACGCCCTCGATCAGGTCGCCCACCACCTTCGCGAAGCCGATGACGTGGATCTGAAGATCCCCGGTCTGGTATTTCTCGCGCACCTGCTCGATCTTCTTCGAGAACTCCACGTAGTCCAGCGGCTTGCCGGTCTCGGTATCGAAGTCCAGCAAGGGCACGAGCAGCATGCTGGACTGGAAGTCCGGCGCCACGACGCGGCCGACCTCGCCGGAGCGCTCGATGTTCAGGCGCAGCCGGGCCATGGCCTCGGCCGAGCCGTCGTAGCGGGCATCGATGACCTGCCCTTCGTCTATGCCCACCTCGGTGATGCCCACCCAGCGCATCGTGGGCGTCCACAAGGACACCATCGACGGGCGGTCCACGCCGCCGATCAGATAGACCTCGTCATTGATCTTGCGCAGTTGCTCCAGGTAGGCTGCGTCGAGGATGGTGCCCCGGGTGCTCTGCACCACGACCCGCAGCACATTGCCCTGGCCGGCGAGATCGGCCTGGTGCTCCTTGAAGTTCTTGATGAACGGGTGCGCCTGCGGAATCATGCGATCGAAGCTCGCGTTCAGGCGCAGCTTCGGCAGCTGCCAGGCCAGGCCCAGCGTGGTGATCAGGCACAGCAGCACGACGGCCATGCGGTGGTTGAACAGACCGCGCTCGAGCCAGTTGCCCGACGCGACGTCGAAGGCGGTTGGCCGAGCCGCGTCGCCGCGGGCGGGGGTCATCGCGAGGCTCCGGTGCCGGCAGCGGCAGCGTGTGCCGCTGCGGGGCGCGGCAGGCGGGTGATGCCGGCCAGGCTGCTGCCGACCAGCGTGCCGTCGGCCGCCTCGACCACGCCGGTGAGCGGCGCTCCCCAGGCGAAGGGCAGGCGCTCGAAGCGCTCGCCGCCGTCGGCGCTGACGAAGGCGCCGCCGGCCTGGTCCACCAGCAGCAGGCGCCCATCGGACAGGCGCAGGCCGGCGTTGATCGACGCGCCGCTGCCCGGCAGCAGCGAAGCCTTCCAGCTCGCGCCACCGTCCCGGCTCACGAAGGCGTTGCCCCGCAAGCCGAAGACGAGCAGCGTGTCACCTGACGCCAGCAAGCCGAAGAGGCTGCCGTCGTAGGGCGACTTCAGCGCCTTCAAGCGATCGGCCTGTTCGCGCAGGACCAGGCCCTGCTCGCCCACGGCCACCCTGCCGGCGGGCGTGGCCGCCAGCCCGTACAGGTGCATGTGGCCCGGGTTGTCGAACTGCTCGGAGACCAGGCGCCAGGCCTGGCCGCCGTTCGAAGTCGCCAGCGCGAGGTTGTAGGCGCCGATCACGGTCACCTGCTGCGGGTCCTGCACCAGCAGGTCGAGCAGCGGCTTGTCCGGCCCCTCCTCCACGAGGCGCCTGGCGGCGTCCGGCGCGACGGGAGGGTCGGTCTGCGCCTGGGCGATCTTGGCGATCGACAGGCCGTCCAGCTGCTTGACCCAGCGATCGCCGCCGTCGTCGGTGCGAAGCACGAGCCCGAGGTGCCCGATGGCCCAGCCCCGCCTGGCGTTCGCGAAGCGAACCGCCGTCAGCGTGACGTCGGCCGGCACCTCGGCCGCGAGGCGCCAGTCGCGGCCATGGTTGTCCGACAGGGCCACGACGCCATGCTCGCCGACCGCCACCAGCCGGTCGCCGGCCCGGGCGATGCCCATCAGCATGGCGCGCTCGGGCCGGGCTGCGGGCTGCGCGCGCCCGCTGAGCACAGCGTCCGTGCCGGCGGGTGCCGGGGCCGCCGCGGCGAGCCCGGCGGCCCAGACACAGGCCATGGCAAGGCCGGCGCGCGCGGCGGCGCCGCGCAGCAGGGACAAGTTCATCGCGCGGCCCCGTCAGCGAACGCCGCTGCGCTCGAGCGTCTGCGGGCTGTAGAACTCGACCGGCCGCGCCTTGAAGGTGACGCCGCCAGGCGCGCGGTTGACCGTGTTCTGCAAGACATAGGCCTTGGACTGCACGTTGTAGATCATGTGCGAGGCCACCACCTGCGTCGGGACTTCGGGGTAGACCCAGGTCAGCAGGCTGATGTTCTTCCAGAACTGGCCCTTGGCGTCCCACTGGTCGGTCGTGATGATGTTCCAGCTGTCCTCGTCGATGTACAGCCGGCGCTTGGGCACCGTGTGGCGGGCGCCTTGGCGCAGCGACGCATCGACCACCCAGACGCGGTGCAGCTCGAACCGCACATGGTCGGGGTTGACGTACTGCGGCCCCATCAGCTGGTCGAGGTCCTCGACGTGCGTCATGTTGTTGTTGTTGTACGGGACGTAGATTTCCTTCTTGCCGACCAGCTTCCAGTCGTAGCGGTCGGTGGCGCCATTGAAGCCGTAGCTGTCGTCCCAGTTCGTGTTGCCGTTGGTGTAGGTGAAGGGCACGTCGTACTGCACGTTCGGAATCTTGCGCAGCCGGCGCTGGCCGGTCAGGAAGGTCCAGCCCTGCGTCTCGACGTGGATCGGGTCGCCCGGCCCCCACACCAGCGTCTTCTCGCCCGCGCTGTAGGCCGGTGCGGTCACTTCGACCATCGCCAGGCCGCGCATGCGGCCGTCCCAGGTGTCCTTCTTGTCCTGGTAGGCGTAGGGGAAGGACTCGCTCACGACGTTGGACGTGATCAGCGAGCGTTTGCCGGCCGAGGAGACGAACCAGGTCTCGCCGGTGAACTCGCGGTCGGCGCCGCGCCAGTTCCACATCGTGTTGAAGATCGCCTCGATGCCGGACTTCGGGATCGGAAACACGCAGCCCCCCTTGCCGCCTTCGATCGCCTCGTTCACGACCTTCGCGCTCACCGCGTTGTTGGCGCATTGCTCGTCGAAGAACTTCGGCTCCGCGTGGGTGCGGTGCGACGGGTAGACATCGATGCGGAAGCCGGGGTAGTTCTTGAGCAGGTACTTGAAGCCGTCGGTCAACTTGTCCGCGTGCTGGTCGACGTTGTCGGCCTTGATCTGCAGCAGCGGCTTTTCGTCGGCGAACAGCTTGGGCGGCAATCCCGCACGGCCCGTCTTCACCGCGCTGGTGAGGCCGCCCGTGTACGGCGGGATGCTGCCGTCCTTGTTGCCGGCCTTCTCGGCACCGAACGCGGTCAGGCTGGCCCCGAGCTGCTTGGCTTCTTCGGCGCTCACGGCCGCGAGCGCGGGCGACCCGAGCATGGCGAGCGCGCCCGCCGCGATCAGGGTCAGGGGAATGGGGTGGTGTCTCATGGTCATGTCTCCGGCAGTCGGTCCAGGCGTCTCAGAAGGAGTAGAGGAGGTTGAACGTGACGAAGTCGCGGTCGCCGTAGGCGGTGCTCTGGTTGGAGCCCAGCTGCTTGGTGTAGTTGATGCCGCCCTTGATGCCCTGGGCGCCGCCGTAGGCGAACTTCAGGCCGACCGCGACGTTGCGCCCGGCGGCGGCGTTGACCACGGCCGCGGGCTTGTCGTTGAAGTAGTAGGACAAGGCGATCGGCACCGAGAGATCGATGTCAGGCAGCACCTGGAACCAGGTCGGCTCGATGCTCAGGCCGAGCGCAAGCGATGTCCTGGCCGTGGCCGTGTCGCGCAGGGCCTCGTTGCGGGTCGTCTTGAGCAGCGTATTGCCGCCGAACTCGGCCGCCAGCGTCGCGGTGTCCCAGGCCGGCAGGCGCGGCAGCTGCCAGAGCGTGGACACCTGGTAATGCAGCGAGCGCCCCACGGCGTACAGCGGGTGCTTGTCGCCGTCCACTTGCTGGCCGGGCAGCGCGACCAGTTGCGCGGCGTCGCTGCGCAGCGGCATGTTGTTGCGTATCGAGATTTCGCCCGCCACGCCGGCGTCGCCGACGTTGGTCGAGGTGGAGACACCGAAGATCTCGATGTTGCGCGGGTACACGAAGAAGTAGTTCGACGGGGCCCAGCTTGCCGGGTCCGCGCCGCCGGCCAGCTGGAGGATGACCTGCGGCGTCTTGTCGGTGTAGCGCAGGTAGTAGAAGCCGTAGTCCGCGCCTGTTTCGGCGTTGCGGTACTTGGCCGCCAGGCCCCACTGGCCCCGGCGCTCGGGCGGCTCGACCGTGCCTTGCAGCGGCACGCCGAAGCCCGGTGCGAGCAGCAGTTGCTCGGCACCGTCGAACACCAGGTCGGCGGGGCTGAAGAAGGTGCCCGGCGGCGGCACGCGCGTCGGGCGGAACTCGAGCTGGTAGTAGCCCGCGAGGTCCCAGTTCCGGTTCAGGCCGAACGAGGCCGACAGCTGGTTGACCGGCATCAGGAAGTCCTTGACCTGGATGCCGGGCACCGTGAGCACCTTGTTCACGTCTGCCGGCGCCTGGCCCGCAGAAATGCCGTTGCCGGCCAGCATCAGGCTCTCGCCCCAGGTCAGCGTGTGGCGGCCCAACCTGAAGGCCAGGTTGTGGTCCCCCAGGTCAACGGCGCTGTGCACGAAGGCATCGTAGATTTCGACATTGGCACCGGCCCACTTCCGGGCATAGCCGGTGAACTCGTCGTTGGGCACCGAGCTCGCGTTGTAGCTCAGCGGGTCGATCGCGGCGTGCGACTTGCGGTAGACATGGTCGTACCACCCCGCCGCGCTGACGCGCAGGCCCGAGTTGGCGCGGTCCTTCAGCGTGAGGTCGAACTCGGACAGCAGGTCGAGGCGATGGGTCACGAGGTCGCCGCGGTCCGGGAAGGCGGCGTCGCCGTCGTTGACGTTGATGTCGTCGAGGTAGAACGGGGACGGCCGGGTGGTGCGCGCACCCAAGGTGTACTTCAGCGAGTTGTCCCAGCGCACGATCATGTCCTCGCTGTTGACCAGCTCGGCGGCCAAGGCCGGCTGCAAGGCCATCGCGGCAGCAGCAGTTGCCACTGCGCGGCGAACTGGCCGGGTGCGGCGGATTGCATGGGGCATCTTCTTCATCGGTGTCTCCTGGATCGCCACGAATGGGGTGCGTTTGTGTTCTGGTACGGCGCTGTTACTCGATGGGGCCGGAGTGTGTCCGGGCCTGTCGGCAGCCGCTGTCGTATGCAACACCGACAAGGGTTCGCCCTGTCCTACCCGCAGAGGACTGCGGGCCCGCGGCCGACCGCTTAAGTTCCCGGCCATGCAAGCCCACTTGACGCCCGACGACCGTTTCGAGATCCAGGACCTCATGGCCCGGTACGCCTGGGGCATGGACACGGGGGATGTCGATGCCTTCGTGGCCTGCTTCGCACCCGACGGCGTGATGGTCGAGGAGGTCTTCGAGGAGCCCGACGTCTGGGCGGGCACCGAGGACATTCGCCGGCTCGCCGAGCAGTACCGCACGATCCCGAATTTCCCGGGCCGGCAGCACTACTGCGCCAACCTGCTGGTGACGGGCCAGTCCGAAGGCCGGGCCCATGCCCGCTCGTTCGCCCTGGTCACCGAGTGCCAGGGCGAGCCTCCGTATGCGCTGCGCTTCTGCGGCTACTACGACGATGAACTGGTCAAGCTGGAAGACCGCTGGTGCTTCGCGAAACGCACCGTGCGCATCTGGGACGGCACGGTGCTGGAGCGCTTTCCCGGGCGGGGGCAGTACGTGCCGCGGCGCAGGCCGCCGGAGTTCAAGGTTGTCGAGAAGCCATGAGCAGCCCCATGCCCGTGCAGTTGAGCGCAGCCGACCGTTTCGCGATCGAAGACCTGTTTGCGCTGTACCACTGGGCGCTCGACACGGGGGACGTCGATGGTTTCGCCGACACCCTGATTGAGGCAGGTGTGGTCGAGCTCGTCATGCCCCAGAAGTCGACCCGCTTCGAAGGACGCTCCGGCATGGTCGCGCTGGCCGAAGGGCTGCGCCAATGGGACCGTTTCCCCGGCTGCCAGCACTTCTCCGGCCAGATGCAGCTCGAGCCGCTGAGCGCCGATCGCAGCCGCGTGCGTTCATTCTGCGGGGTCGCCGAGTGCCGGGGCGAGCCCCCCTATGCACTGCGTTTCGCGGGCCGCAGCGACGACATCGTCGTGCGCAGCGGCGAGCGCTGGCTCTTTGAACGCCGCCACGTGCGTCTGTGGGCCGGTGAGGCGCTGCGCGACAGCTTCCTTTGAAGGCCCTCCCTTGGCGTGCCAAGCAGTGCAGGGCTTGCCGCGGCAGCCGGGCTCAGGGCAGGATCTTGCCTGTCCCTAGCGCCTTGGCGATGCGCGGGCGCAACGCGCCAGGCTGCTGGAACTCGAAGCCGGCGCTCGCGCTGACCGAGCCGATACCGACAAGGTCGGGCCAGCCATCGCCGTTGTAGTCGGCCGCGCTGAGCGTGTGCGGCTCGTCGCCCGCAGGCAGGCTGAGCACGCGCATGAAGCTGGGCTTGCCCGCGGCGCCGGAAGAGAGGTTGCGATGGATTTCGATCGCGCCGTTGGCGCTCCCGTCGGCGGATGGAGCTTCGTGAGGTCGATGATGAATGTTGGGAATTGAAGGATGCAGCGGGCACGCTACCTGCGTGAGTACCCATGCGGGGGAATTCGGTTGCGTCGGCGCGGGTTCGCCGCACCCGAACTGTCCGGCGGCGCGAGCCAGGCCGGCTCCTAGAATGCGTCGCCTCACCCTTGAACCACCATGCGCAGCCCGCAACCACCTCATCCGCCCGAGCGACACGGAGCCGCGTCTTGAGGCGGCCGCCTGGGCAGGTGGGCACGATCGTTCTCGGACTGCTGACGGCAGGCGCCGCCCATGCCGAGCCGCTCACGCTGTCCTACCGCGTCGGCATCTTCTCCAGCCTGGTGCTGCGCGGCATGCAGCTGAGCGACCCGGATCGCCCGGTGGTGATGGCGAGCATCGACGTCTACAGCCCTGCCGGCTGGTCATTGGGCGCCGCGGTGACCGGTTTGCGCGACGCGGCTGGAGAGAGGGCCTCCGGCATGACGCTGAGGGCACGGTATGGTGTCCCGCTCGACGACACCTGGACGCTAGCGGTCGAAGGCCGGCACGACGCCTACCACCACAGCGCCTGGATGCGGGGCTGGTGCTACAACCAGATCGGCGCGGGCGTCACCTATGCCGACCAATGGAACCTGTCCTGGAACTGGCGGCCGCGCCACGGCCCCGACTGCGACACCGCCCCCTCCTCGCCGAACCGCGCGCTGGACCTGAATGCGCGGTGGCCGCTGTGGACGGGCGGCGGCATCGACGCCGGCATCGGGCGCCTGTCCGGCGGCGGATCGGCCAGCTACACCTACGGCCAGGTGGGCTTGTACGGCGGCCGCGGTCCCTGGGCGCTGAGCCTGGGGAGAACGTGGACCTCCAGTGCCGACCTGGGCAGCTACGGCGAGCTCGGGAAAGACCGATGGGTGGCCAGCCTGGTCTGGCAGCACTGATACGAGAACAAAAAAACCGCCGGCAGATGCAACCTTTTGTACCTTTCCCGGGTACCTACGGTGACACAGACTGTCTGCCTCCCCTCCACCGTCCACCATGCTGTCCGCCTTTCGCAGACTGCGGGCTCCTCCCGCCGTGCCGCCCTCCGATCCCGAGCGCATCCGTTGCATCGCCGAAGGCGATCGTGAAGCGCTGGCGGCCCTGTACCGCGACTATCAGCCGCGGCTGGCGCGGTTCTTGTCGCGCCACACGCGCCAGGAGGGCTTGATCGAGGAGGTGGTCAACGACACCTTCTGGGTCGTGTGGAAGCAGGCTGGCCAGTTCCGCGGCGAGGCGCGGGTGTCGACCTGGATCATGGGCATTGCCTATCGGCTTGCGCTGAAGGCCTTCCGGGACCAGGACGACCTGACCCGGCACGACAGCGACGAGTTGCTGGCCACGACCCTGCTGTGCGACCCGGAGGGAGATCGCGAGCTGCGAGACTGGGTCGGCAAGGGCCTGCGCCTGCTGCCCGAGGACCAGCGCATGACCGTGGAGCTGGTCTACGGGCAGGGACATACGCTGGAAGAAACCGCCGCCATCATGGATTGCCCCGTCGGTACCGCCAAGGCCCGGCTGTTCCACGCACGCGTCCGCCTGCGCAACCTGCTGCCGGACCTGGCTGGCGACACCCCTCTCTCCCCTCTCGAAGGGAGCCGACATGAACGCTGAACATCAAGATCACCAGCAGGTCTGGGACCTGCTGCCCTGGCTGGCCAACGGCACCGCCGACGCGGTGCAAACGAGGCGGGCTGAAAGCCACCTGCGCCACTGCGCGGCCTGCCGCGCCGAGCTGCTGCGCGAGCGGCGCCTGGCGGCCGGCCTCGGGCTGCCTGCCGAGCACGCGCCGGATGTCGAGCTGGGGTTGCAGCGGCTGGCGCAGCGGCTGGACCATGCCGAACCGGCCGCTGCGGCGCACCCGCCCGTGCGGCCGCGCCGGGCCGGGCTGCGCACCGCCAGCCTGGCCTTGATCGGCATCGGTCTGGTCGAGCTGCTCGCCCTGGCTGCGCTGGTGTTGGCCGGCTGGCGCATCGCCTCGACGGGCCAGGACAACGCTGTGCCGGCGTTCTACCGCACGCTCAGCGAAGCGAGGCCCGCTGGACCGCAGGCACGCCTGCGCCTGATCTTCGACCCCAGCCGGCCGGTGGGCGACCTGCAGGCGCTGCTGCAGTCACAGGGGCTCGTCGTTGTGGACGGCCCGTCGGCGGCAGGCGTGTGGTCGCTGGGTATCGCCGGCAGTACGGCGCCGGATGCGGACGCCATCGCGCAGGCCCTCAGGCACGCCCCCGGCGTGACCTTCGCCGAGGCCCTGGCGCAGCCCGAGGCACCATGACGCACCGCCTCTTGCGGCGTCGCCTGCAGGCCGCGCTGGCCGCGACGGGCTGGGTCTGCGTCGCCCTGCTCGGGGGCTGCGCCGCCGCGCCCGGCAGCGAAGAGCCCCCCCCGCCCGCCCTGCTCGGCGGCGCGCCGGCCGGTGAAGCCGACCGCGTCGTGGTGATCGCCGTGGACAACACGCTGGTCGCGCTGCCGACGCAGTCGGGCACCACGCCGGGCCTGTACGACAACACACCGCGCTATGTCACCGGGGCCGCGGCGCGCCGCCTGCTGAACGAAGTGGCGCGCGAGCACCGGCTGAGCCCGCTGGCTGCATGGCCCATCCCTGTGCTGGGCCTGCACTGCGCCACCTTCCTGATCCCCGCCGGCGCCGACCGGGACGCCGTGCTCGCCCAACTGGCGCGCGACCCGCGCGTCAGCCTGGCCCAGCCCTTGAACCAATTCGACACGCGGAGCCGCGCCAGCCCGGCGCCGATGCAACCTGCGACGGCGACGCCAACAGCCCCAGCGCCCTACGACGACCCCTACCTGCCGCTGCAACGCAACCTGCGCACGCTGGGCGTGCTCGACGCGCACCGCTGCTGCCGCGGCGCCGGTACGACGGTGGCGGTGATCGACACCGGCGTCGACATGGCGCACGCCGATCTGCACGGCATGCAGGCCAGCAGCGCCAACTTCGTCGATGCCGACGAGCAACAGTTCCAGCGCGACTACCACGGCACCGAGGTGGTGGGCATCATCGCCGCCCGGCCGGGCAATGCGCAGGGCATCGTCGGCATCGCGCCCGAGGCGCGGCTGCTCCTGCTGAAGGCCTGCTGGCAAAAGGGGCGCGATGGCAGCGCACTATGCAACTCGTTCACGCTGGCCCAGGCCCTGGCGGCCGCCATCGAGCGCGGCGCCCAGGTGATCAACCTGAGCCTGGGCGGGCCGGCCGACGGGCTGCTCACGCGCCTGGTCCAGCAGGCGCTCGCGAGGGGCATCGTGGTCGTCGGTGCGTCGCCGGACGCCGGCGACGCGCAAGGGTTTCCCATCGGCATCCCCGGTGTGATCGCGGTCCGCGACGGGCCGCTGCGCGGCGGTGGAGCCAAGTCCCTGCTGGCCCCGGGCCAGGAAGTGCTCACCCTGACGCCGGGTGGGCGCTACGACTTCAGCACCGGCAGTTCGCTCGCTGCCGCCCATGTCAGTGCCGCCGCGGCGCTGCTGCTGCAACGCCAACCCCGGCTGGACGGCCCCGGCGTGGAGCGCCTGCTGCGCGCCTCGGCGGCGCACAACGCGAGCGGCACCCCCGATATCTGCGAAGCGCTCGCCGCGCTCGGGTCGGCCTGTCGCTGCTCGGCGGCACGCCTGGCGCTCGACTGAGCATCTTCGCTTTTCACAAGCGCTCGCAGCGCCACGGGATCGTGGCGTCCCGGTCTGGCCTTGATTCGATAGGCGAGGCCGGCCCGCGCTGCGCGCCGTAGACACGCTGCCGCCTCGCCGAGCGGACACATCGACATCGGCATTGGCATCGCTCACCGGCACCCGCGCAACCTTTTGCGCCGCAACCGGTACCCACCGATCAAGGTGCCGCACGACAAGCCGTCGCGCGGCAGTCCGACCCCGGTGCCCGCCGCGATGCTGCTCACTACGCCCCTGCCTTCCGTTCGCCGTTTGACCGACCTGCTGCCGGCCCTGCTGCCGTGGCTGTGCGTGGCCGGCCTGGGGCTGCTGTGGCTGCCGCCGGGCGCCTTCGTGTACTCGATCTGTCTCGCACCCTGGCTGGAGGAGACCGTGCTGCGCTGGGGCCTGCAAGACCCGCTGGCCGCCCGCCTGCCTGCGGCGCGCCAGTGGCTCGCGCCATTGCTGGCGGCGTCGGTCTTCGCCGCCCTGCACATGCTGCTGGCCCCCAGCCTCGCCGACCTGCCGCGCGCCGCGGCCACGCTGCTGCCCGCCTGGTGGATTGGCCACGTCTATCGGCGGCGGCAGCGCATCGCGCCCTGCGCGGCCTGGCACGCGGGCTTCAACCTGGCCTGGCTGGCCGGGTTGTCGGCGCTCGCCGCGCCGCTCCTGCCGCACGGCAGCGCTTGAGCCGGCTCGTCTCCCGCCACCGTTTTCCCCGGCCCGTTCACCTCTCTCTTCAAGCACCCACGCCATGAAACACCTGTCTCTCTCCTGGAGCGCCCTCACGCTGGGCCTGGCGCTGTCGATACCCGGCAGCGCCTGGTCCGCCGACCCGGTGCTGGGCACCACCAAGTTCAGCCAGCGCTGCGCGGCCTGCCACTCGGTCGCCTCCACCGCCAGCGTGGACCGCGGGCGCAACAGCCCGGCCATGATCCAGAACGCCATCGCCACCGTCGGCGCGATGAGCAGCCTGTCCAGCCTCAGCAGCACCGACCTCGAGGACATCGCCGCCTATCTGGGCAACGCCCCCAGCTCGCTGAGCTTCAGCCAGACCACCGTGGGCCAGACCGGCAGCGCCCAGGTCGTGACCGTGCGGGCCAGCCGCATCGCGGCGCTGACCAGCCTGAGCGCCAGCGTCAGCGGCGACTACGTGCTGCAGGGCGGCACCTGCGGCGCCACGCTGGCGGCCGGCAGCAGTTGCACCATCGGGGTCGCGTTCGCCCCGGCGGCAGCCGGCAGCCGCAGCGGCAGCCTGAGCATCAGCCACAGCGGCCTGAGCACGGCCGTGCCTATCGGCCTGTCGGGCACCGGCGCCGCCGCGGCCCAGGCCACCGTGGCGCTGGACGCCTCGGCGCTGGCCTTCGGCAACCAGGCCGTGGGCGTGGCCAGCAGCGCACGCACGGTGACCGTCAGCAACACCGGCGCGGCCGGCTTGAGTTTCAGCAGCATAGGCGTGAGCGGCGCTGCGGCCGCCGACTTCGCGACCAGCGGCAGCTGTGCCGTCGGCACCGCCGTCGCCGCTGGTGCCACCTGCAGCGTGAGCGTGCGCTTCACGCCGGCGGCGACCGGCAGCCGCGCTGCCACGCTGACGCTGGCGTCCAACGCATCGAACGGCAGCGCCAGCGTGGCGCTGAGCGGCACCGGCCAGGCCGCCGCCACGCCGGCCGTGAGCCTGAGCCCGGCTGCGCTGGCTTTTGGCAGCGTCGCCGTCGGCAGCAGCGCCACCGCGCAATCGGTGACCTTGCTGAACAGCGGCACCGGCCCCCTGAACCTGCAAAGCGTGCAGGCCAGCGGGCCGTTCACCGCCAGCCATGCCTGCGGCAGCAGCCTGGCGGTCGCCGCGAGCTGCAGCATCAGCGTGGTCTTCACGCCCACGGGTGCCGGCGCCGCGACGGGCAGCCTGAGCGTGGCGAGCGACGCCAGCGGCTCGCCGCATGCCGTGCCGCTGTCGGGCACCGGCGTGCTGGCCGGCACCGGCATCCTGCAATGGTCGGACAGCGGCCCGCTGGACTTCGGCAGCGTGGCCGTGGGCGCCGATGCCAGCCCTCAAACCCTGACGCTGAGCAACACCGGCACGGCGTCGGCCACCCTGAGCACGCTGACCCTGGCCGGCGCCAACGCCGCCGACTTCCGCATCGACACCGCCTCCACCTGCGCCGTGGGCCAGGCGCTGGCCGCCGGCGCGAACTGCGGGCTGACGCTCGGCTTTTCGCCCAGCGCGGCCGGCGCCCGCGCAGCCACGCTGACGCTGGCCACCGACAACGCCAGCGCGCCGGAGGTGCTGGCACTCGGCGGCACCGGCTCCATCGCCGCTGCACCGGCGCTGGTGCTGTCGGCCACGGCGCTGAACTTCGTCGCGCCGGTCGGCGGCAGCGCCGATGCGCAGCCGCTCACGCTGGCCAACCCCGGCACGGCCGACCTGCACGTCAGCGCGCTGACGCTGGGCAGCGCGCGCTTCGCGCTGTCGTCGCCGGCCTCCCAAGGCTGCGGCACGGCACCCTTCACCCTCGCGCCGGGCGCGAGCTGCACCGTCGAGCTGCAGTGGCTGGGCGCCCCCGGCGACGCCGCCGAGACCACCGCCCTCAGCGTGCTGAGCGAGGTCCAGCCCGCCGCCGTGGTCGAGCTGCAGGGCGAGGGCGCCGCGGCGCAAGCCTCCAACACCGGCGGTGGCGGCTGCACGCTGGGTGCCGGCACCGACGCCGTCGATCCCACGCTGCTGGCACTGGCCCTCGCTGCCGCCGCACTCGCCTGGCGCCGTCGCCGCGCCCTCTGACACCCCCTGGAGCACTCACCCATGTCCATCACTTCCCATCGCGCGGTTCGCACCGCGCTCGCCCTGGCCTGCGCCGGCCTGCTGCTGGCCAGCCCGGCGGCGCGGGCCATAGAGCCCGGCCAGGCCCTGCCCTTGACCAGCGTGCCCGGCGCCGATGCGACGCCCGTGCCGCTGCTGGACGGCAAGGCGCGGCTGACCTACATCGACTTCTGGGCCTCCTGGTGCGGCCCCTGCCGCCAGTCCTTTCCGTGGATGAACCGCATGCAGGAGAAGTTCGGCCCGCAGGGGCTGCGCATCGTCGCGGTCAACCTCGACGCCCAGCGCGCCGACGCCCAGCTCTTTCTCTCGCAAGTGCCCGCCAAGGTGCAGCTCGCCTTCGACGGCGGCGGCGAGACGGCCCGCCGCTTCGGCGTCAAGGCCATGCCCAGCTCGGTGCTGGTGGGTGCCGACGGCAAGGTCATCGCCGTGCACCACGGCTTCCGCGACGAGGACGGCGGCGCGCTGGAAGCGCGCTTCGCCGCAGCCCTGTCGCGCCCCTGAGTCCCCAACGAAAGCCCCATCACATGCAGCGATCGATCTACTCGCGCAGCGCCATCGCGTGCCTGCTGCTCGCCAGCGCCGCGCTCTCAGGCTGCGCCCTGCAGCCGCCGCAGGCCTGGGAAAAGGGCATGCTCGCCCGCCCCGAGATGGCCATGGGCGGCGACCCGCTGGCGCAGCGCTTCGACCAGCACATCTACACCAGCAAGGAAAACGCCTCCGGCGGTTATGGCGTCGGCGGAGGTGGTTGTGGCTGCAACTGACTCCCGGCCGGGCGTCCCCTCGCTGCTCGAGGGCGGTGTGCTCGCCGCCGCCCTGCTGCTGCCCGGCCTCGCCGCGCCCGCGCACGCCGAAACGGCCCCCGAGCAAGGGGTGGTGGCGCTGAAGCTGTTGTCCTACCGCGACTGGCAACCCGGGCTGGACCGCATCCACGTGCGCGCGCCCTCGCTGTACGTGCTGGCGCCGGTCGGCTCGCGCTGGTCGGTCGAGGGCTCGCTGGTCAGCGACAGCGTCTCCGGCGCCTCGCCCCGCTACCACAGCGCGGTGTCTGGCGCCTCCCGGCTCACCGAGCAGCGCACCGCAGTGGACTTCAAGCTGACGCACTACGGCGAGCGCGATGCCTGGTCGCTGGGCGCCGCCCACTCCGAGGAGCACGACTACCGCTCGCGCACGCTCTCGGCCGACTATCGCTGGTCGACCGAGGACAACAACCGCAGCTGGAACCTGGGCGTGGCCTTCAGCGACGACGCGATAGGCTCCAGCAACGACCCCACGCTCGACGAGGGCCGCCGCACCTGGCAATGGACCGCCGGGGTGACGCAAGTGCTCAGCGCCGTCGACCTGGTGCAGGCCAGCCTGGGTGCCAGCCTGGGCTCGGGCCATTTCTCCGACCCCTACAAGTTCCCGGACGCCCGGCCGCGCCAGCGCGACCAGTACACCGCGATGCTGCGCTGGAACCACCACCTGCAGCCCTGGAACGCGACGCTGCGCACCAGCTGGCGCTACTACAGCGACAGCTTCGGCGTGCGCGCCAACACGCTGGATGCCGCCTGGGTGCAGCCGCTGAACGAGCGCGTCAAGCTCACGCCGATGCTGCGCTACACCACCCAGCGGGCGGCCAGCTTCTACTACGACCCGGTCTATAGCAGCAGCCTGGGCGAGCCCTTCCCGCCCGGCTTCGATGCCAGTGGCCAGCACTCGGCCGACCAGCGGCTGTCGGCCTTCGGCGCCCTGACGGCCGGCTTGCGGGTGGACTGGGCGATCGACGCGCGCTGGTCCATGGACCTGAGCTACCAGCGCTACGAGCAGCGCGCCGCCTGGCGCGTGGGCGGCGACGGCTCGCCCGGGCTGGCGCCGTTCTCGGCCCAGTGGTGGCAGCTCGGCGTGGCGCGCAGCTTCTGAGCC
>DATHWJ010000030.1:0-49194 GCA_035460745.1 Ideonella sp.
GCCACCGCCAGCGCGGCTGCGCCGAGCACGAGGGCCGCGATCAGCAGGTGGGTGGAGGCGTCCATGCCTATGCTGGCCGCCGCACCGCCCAGCGAGGCGCCGGCGAAGCCGCCGATGCTCCACAGGCCGTGGAACGACGACATGATGGGCTTGCCCCAGGCCGTTTCGGCCTCGACGGCCAGCGCGTTCATCGAGACGTCCAGCGCACCGTTGGCCGCGCCGAAGACGAACAGCACCAGCAGCAGCGAGGCATAGAGCCCGACCAGCATGGGCTGCGGCAGCGCGAAGAAGAACATCAGCGCGGTGATCAGCGTCACCTGCCGCGCGCCCAGCCACTGCGTCGCCCGGCCCGAGAGCGGGAAGGCCACCAGCGCGCCTGCCGCCAGCGCCAGCAGCGCCGTGCCCAGCTCGCCGTCGCTCAGGCCCAGGCCTTCGCGCACGCTGGGAATGCGCGAGACCCAGGAGGCAAAGCCGGCGCCGTTGCAGAAGAAGACGACCGAGACGGCCCAGCGCATCTTGCGCGCAGCGAGCGTGGGGGTTGTGGAGCGGGTGAGGGTGCTGCTGTGTGTGCTCATATGGGCATAATAGAGCATAAACGAGCATTCTTGCAATGCCTGTTTGCGTGTGACTGATTACAATCCCGCCATGGACACTTCCGAGCAAGACAGCGCGACCCCCTTTACCGCCGAGCGGCAGGCCAGCATCCTGGCGCTGCTGAAGGAGCAAGGCCGGGTCGAGGTGCTCGAAGTTGCTCGTTTGATGCAGGTCTCCGAGCACACCGTGCGGCGCGACCTGTTGGCGCTGCAAAAGCAGGGCGTGCTGCAGCGCACCCATGGCGGCGCCATCGCCCTCGACACCGTGCGCGCCGACCTGCCGACCCGGGCCGGCGTGGCGCCCCAGGCCAAGGCGGCCATCGGCCGGGCCGCGGTGGCGCTGATCAAGCCCGGCCAGACGCTGATCCTGGACGCCGGCTCGACCAACCTGGCGTTCGCCCAGGCGCTGGTGCAGGCGTCGGGCGTGCGCCCGCTGACGGTGATCACCAACTCGCTGGACATCGCCCAGGTGTTCACCGGCGACCCGCAGGTGCAGCTCATGCTTACCGGCGGCTCCTGGCAGCCCGACTCGCGCGCGCTCTGGGGCCCGGCCGCCGAGGCCATGCTGCAGCACTGCCGGGCCGACTGGGCCGTGCCTGGCGCCTGCGCGCTGCACGCCGAGCAAGGCGTCACCGCCAGCGACGAGGCCGACGCCGCGCTGAAGCGCCTCATGGTGAGCCGCTCGCTGAAGACGCTGGTGCTGGGCGACAAGTCCAAGCAGGGCGGCGTCGGGCCCTTTCTCGTCGCCGAGTGGGGCAGCGTGGATACGCTGGTGACCGATCAGGCCTGGCCGGAGCTCGCGGTGCGCGGGGTCAAGCTCGTGCTGGCCGAGCCCTGAGCGCTGCCTGAGCCGGGCCTGGCGACGGTGCCGTGCGCGCCCGCCACGCGGCGCAGCCCCTCCAGGGCCGGCGCCACCACCTGGGGGTCGGCGTTGGCCGAGTACACCGCGTAGGCCGGGTAGAGGAACTCCGGCGTGCCCTTCACCAGGTGCAGCCGGCCGGACTCGATGTGGCTGCGCACCACGTCGAGCCGGAAGTAGCCGGCGCCGCCGGCCGCCAGCACGTACTCCCGCCCCAGCGGGCCCAGGCTGGCCGAGACGCCGGCGCTCGAGAGCTCGGGGAAGGCCAGGCTGTGCTGGGCCGCGAACTCCGGGCCCCAATCGACGTAGACGTAGTCGGCCGGCTCGGGCACGGCCCCTTCGGGCGAGGTGGTGACGAAGACCAGCTTCTCTTCGATCAGCAGGTCGATGCGCAGGCCGGGCCGCTGCTGCGGCGCATAGAGCACGGCGATCTCCAGCGTGCCGTCGGAGACGCGGCTCAGCAGGTCGGCCGGGAAGCCCACCTCGGTGCGCAGCGCCAGGTCGGGCGCTGCGCTGCGCATCCACAGCAGCCAGTCCAGCAGCAGCGGGTCCCAGAGGCTAACCTCGCAGCCCACCGTGAGCACCGCGCGCCGGCCCGGCGGCACGGCCACCTGCTGGCGTGCGCGCTCCCAGACCTGCACCAGCGTGGACGCATGGCGCACGAACTGCTCGCCCGCGGTGGTGAGCGAGGCGCCGGACTTGTTGCGCACGAACAGCGGCCGCCCGAGTGCCGTCTCCATCGCCTTCACGCGCGCGCTGACGGCGGTCTGCGTGACATGCAGGCGCTCGGCCGCGCGGATGAAGCTGCCGCTGGCGACGATCTCGAGAAAGGTGCGGGCGAGGGTGATGTCCATGGGCCGCCGTGCCGCGAGGGCGTCTGGTTGAGTGCAGGTATTTTGCGCTCAATCAGCAATCAATATCGCTTTACTTGATGGATGGCACGCTCGATGATGATTCCCAGAACCCGCTGACTCTCATGACAAGGAATCGACCATGCAGTTCAAGACCGCGATGACCGCCCCGGCTGCGCCGGACCACCCCTTTGGTGCCACGCTGGGCCTCGCCCTAGGGCTGCTGCTGCGCGCCACCGCCGCGCTGAGGACCGTGCCGCCACGGGCCGGCTCGCGCCCGGGAGCCGCACGCCGCCGCGACGCAGACGCCACCGGCAGCGAAGCACGCTCGGTCACCGGCGACGACGCGCTGCGGCGCCGCGTGCTGGCCCGGCTGGCTCAGCAGGAGAGCTGGGATTCAGCTTCGGCCAACGTCTTCGTCGATGACGGCGTGGTGATCTACCAGGGCCTGGTCGGCCGCGACGCCGAGCGGCCGCAGGCCTTGCGCGCCGCGCAGGGCCTGCCCGGTGTGCGCGCGGTGCGGGACGACCGCGTTCGCGCGCGCGAATGGCAGGGCATGGCCTGAGAGCGCCTCCGGGCCTGCCGCCTCGCGTCAGGCCCCCCGAGGGGAATGAGGGATCAGACGCGCACCCGCACCCGGGCGCGCACCGGCACCACCACGGGCCGGGCCGGCACCACGACGCAGCCGGAGACGCCCGCCGCAGCCAGGGCCGCGACGAACACGCCGAAGCGGCGGCGCTGCAGTTGGGGCGCAGCAGGCTGCGCGGTCTCGGCAGAGGAGGAGTGGACAGCTTTGTTCATGCCCTGACCAACGCCCGCGCGCCCGGCGGCGATGACACGCAGAGGTGACGAGATGTTCGCCGCCCCGCCGGTGGCCTCCAGAATCAGTCGGACGGAACCGGCCAGTTGATGCCGGTCGTCTCGGCGAGCCGGCAGGTAGCTTTGCAGCGGTTGCTGTCAGTGGCGGCCGGCCATCCAACTCACCGTCGCTGCGACATGGTTGTCGCGACTCCGAACGGGCTACCGCACGTCGTTCACCGGTTATCGAAAGTCGATGGAGAGTGCGATGCAGTCGGGTGACACCTGGACCGGCGATGTCAACATTTCGGCGTCCAGTCCTGCCCTTGCATGGCCGTCCATCAACAGGTGGTGACCCCCACGTGAACACGCCGCGCAAAGGGTCTCGGCCATCGAGACCGGCTCGCCGATGCAGACATAGGCCACCCGCCGGGTCGTCGAGGCCGCGCCCACCAGAACAGGGCCTCGAGCAATGCCGACACCGAAACAGACCGGCGCCTGACCGGCCGTCGCGCGCTCGGCATTGAAGAGTACCGACACCTCGGCCATGTCGCGCGCCGCCCTCACTGCCGCCTGCGGCTCGGCGAACAGCGCCATCAGACCATCGCCGCTGAACTGGGCTACTTGGCCGCCTTGGCAGCCGATGACATCGAATATCACGGTGCACCACGCGCTCAGCAACTCCATCGTCTCCTGGGGTGTCTGCGGTGGATCCATTCGCTCCAGGCCATGCAGTCTGGCAGCCAGCACGGTGGCGTCGGCCAAGCGTCTGGCTTGGGCGGGACTGTCGGGCAGCAGGCGGCGCAAGGCCTCGGCTTGCAGGTCTTGCCGCTGCTTGCGTGCCAGGCTGGAATCGACCCGGGCTTTGAGCAGCCACGGATCGACCGGCTTGTGCAGAAAGTCGTCGGCGCCCAACTCGATGCAGCGCGCCACCGCGGCCACGCCGCCCAGCGAGCTGGTGACGATGACGGAGACCTCACGCAGCGCCGCATCGCCGGCCCGGAGTTGCAGCAGCCCGAAGCCGTCGAGTTCAGGCATTGCCAGGTCGAGGAGCAACAGGTCGAAGCGTTGCTGCCGAAGCATGGCCAGTGCCTGGTGGCCGTCCTCGGCACTCTGGACCCGGTGGCCCATCAGCTCCAGCGAGCGGCACAGCAGCAGCCGGTTCACCTTGTTGTCGTCGGCCACCAGCACATGCGCAGCCGTCATTGCCGCAGTGGGTCGGGTCGGTGGCGCATCGTCTGCGCCTGCCACGGCGCCTTGGTCCGGTCCGGGCGCGAGCGTGAAGCGGTATCCGAGCCCGGCGACAGTGGCAATGGCCCGTGCGCCCAGCACCCGGCGCAGGCCGGAAATCTGCACCTGAAGGTTGTTCTCCCCTACCACCAGACCCGGCCAGACCTCGTCCAGCAAGTCCGACTTGCTGACCACGCGGTCGCGTTTGCTGACGAGTGCCCTGAGCAGATCGAAGCCCCGGCTGCCGAGCCCGACCGGTTTGCCGTCCACCAGCAGCAGCCGTTCGGCCAGCCGCAGCTCGACATGACCGAACACCAGACTGGCGGGTTGCGCGCCCATGCCGGGGTCAGAGGCGCGCCAGAGCCCGCAGCGCCGCCAGCGTCGCTGCCAGTTCGGCCGCGAGCGCCTCGACGGTGTCAGCGCCGGCGG
Organism: Ideonella sp.; assembly: GCA_035460745.1. GTDB lineage: Bacteria > Pseudomonadota > Gammaproteobacteria > Burkholderiales > Burkholderiaceae_C > Ideonella. Next base: position 4,761 of record DATHWJ010000030.1, read on the forward strand.
ACGGCCCCTGCCACTCCAGCGTCCGCGTCATCTCGGCCAGACGGGTCGCGCCGAAAGTGACGCTGTTGCTCTTCAAAGTGTGCGCCGCGGTCTCGAAGCCCTCGCTGTCACCCTCGGCCGCCGAAGCGCGCAGGGCGGCCAACAGCTGCGGTGCCTCTTCGGCGAAGGCATCGATCAGGGTGAGGACGAAGTCCGCCCCCGCATTGGCCTGCAAGGCTTCGAAGGTGCGCGCGTCGATCAGTTGCGGTGTCATGGCTCAGGCATCCATGCGGGCTGGTGTGGCGGCCAGTGTCTCGATGAGGCCTTCGACCCGCAGCGGCTTGCTCAAGTGCTCGTCCATGCCTGCAGCCAGGCATTGCGGTCGGTCGCCGTTGAGGGCATTGGCGGTCATCGCCACGATTCTCGGTCTTTGTTCGGCCGGCCAACGCGACGTGATCGCTCGAGTGGCCTGCAGCCCGTCCATCTCGGGCATGCGCACGTCCATCAGCACCAGATCGTAGGTCTGCCGCTCCAGGCTCTGCAGCACCTCCCGACCATTGCTGGCCAGATCGGCGCGGTAGCCCATCTGTTCGAGCAGGCGCAGCGCGAGCTTCTGGTTCACGCCGTTGTCCTCGGCCAGCAGAATGCGCAGTGGGTGGCCAGCCGCCATCTGCGGATCCATCACAGCGGCACGCGAGGCCGGTCGCCGGGGCAGCAGATCCAGCGCCGCCGCCGGCGCGCGGATGCTGAAGTGGAAGCAGCTGCCTCGCCCGGGCCCGGCGCTGTCCACGTTCATCGTTCCGCCCATCAGTTCGGCCAGTTGCCGGCTGATCGCCAGGCCCAGCCCGGTGCCGCCGAAGCGGCAGGCAATGCTGCTGTCGGCCTGACTGAAGCGCTGGAACAGCCGCGCACGGCCGGCCTCGGTCAGTCCGATGCCGGTGTCTCGCACTTCGAACGCCAGGCGCCCGGCGCTCGGCACCGACACGCGCAATGCCACCTCGCCACGCTCGGTGAACTTGACTGCATTGCTCAGCAGGTTGAGCAGGATCTGGCGCAGATGGGCGGCGTCGCCCACCACCGCGGCCGGCACATCGGCCTTGACTTGGCAGGTCAACTGCACACCCTTCTCCCTGGCCCGCACGCTGACCAGGTCCAGCGCCAGGCGCAGGCACTCGCGCAGATCGTAGGGCTGGTCTTCCAGCTCCATGCGGCCGGCCTCGATCTTGGAGAAGTCGAGGATGTCGTTGATGATGGTCAGCAGCGATTCGGCCGAGTCGCGGATGGTCTGGGCGTGCTCGCGCTGGTCCTCGCTCAAGGGCGAATCGAGCAGCAAGCCACTCATGCCGATAACGCCGTTCATGGGCGTGCGGATCTCGTGGCTGACAGTGGCAAGGAAGGCGCTTTTGGCCTGGTTGGCGCTCTCGGCCTGGCGGCGTGCCTCCGCTTCCGCCGCCAGCTTGTCTTGCAGCAGTTGCGCCTGCGTGCGCGCGGCTTCAGCCTGCAGGTCCTGTTGCAGCATCGCGGTGGCGTGTTCGATGGCGCGCACTTCGTCGGGTCGGTAGGGGATCAGGCTGGGCTTGGCCGCCAGCAGCAGGAAGCCGGTGAGCTGGTCGCGGTGCGTGGTCGGAACGGCCAGCGCATCGATGCCGGCCAGGCTCGCCAGTGCATCGGGCAGGCGGTGCGCCAGGACGCTGCGCAGGTCGGCAGGGCTCAGGTGCAGTTGTTCGGGCGCGTCGGGCAGCGTTGCGGACAGCTTCACGCACGGGCCCGCCGCACCCTCGGTGCGGTAGACCGCGACGCCGGCGCCGTCGGCGAAGCGGCCCAGGGCAGCCATGTAGTGGCCAAGCAGCGCGTCGCGCCCATTCAGCACGGCGGCACCATCGACGGCCCAGGAGAGCATCTCCTCTCGCGACTTCCACCGCCGGTAGAACAGGCCCTGCACCGATCGCTCGGCCAGCGTGTGCGCGCGCGGCAATGCCAGGGCCATCAACGCAGCCGAGGCCGTGGCGAAGCCCAGGCCGACACCGGCGTCGGCCAGATTCAGCAGCGGCGTGAACAACAGATGCAGCAGGCCCACACCGGCCAGCAGCAGCGCGACCACGATGCTCCACACCAGGGCCCGGTTCAGCGCGAAGCCGAAGCCGAACACGCGCCAGCGCAGCACGGCGTAGGCGAGGCCGAGCATGGAAGCGACGGCCATGGCGATATTGACGAAGGAAACGATCAATTCGCGTTCCGCAGTCCGACCCGGCCAGGAACCCGCAACCGCAAACACAACATCGCTTGACAGCATGCCCGCCAGACACACGCCGATCCAGGCGGCACGGTACCTGGCCGCACCGGTGGCTCGCCGCCAGGCGGTCCACAAGAAGGCCAAGGCCGCCACGGCTGCCACGTTGCTGAAACCATGGCTGACCCTCTCGAACATCGGCTTCCACTCCTGCGGCTCGAATGGCGTGAGCCGAAAGTGGAAGGCTGTCGCGAACACGCCAAAGGGCAACGCCAAGCACAACAGCAAGCCGAAGACCCGGCGCACCCAAGGCTGCGAGAAACGGCTTCTGGCGTCCGGATAGGCGATCGCGAAGTAAAGGTAGGCCGCCGCGGTGATGAAGTACTGCACCGAGACGCCGGAGAGTGTCGACAACGCCTGCGTCATGCCGGCCGGCAAGCGGCTACCGACGTCGGCAATGCTGTAAAGGGCCAGTGCCAACGCCAGCGCACGCATGGACTTGCTGTCTGCGCGGCGCCAGCTCAACACCGCCGCAATCGTCAATGCCAGCCAGCTCTCGAACAGCCCACTGAGCTCGCGGGCCACTCCAACAGCGGTGACGCGGCCGGGCTGTGGCACGGTGCGCACCGTGAACTGGCGAAACTGCCCATCGGATTCGATGGTGACGGGTATCAGCTCACCCACGCCTTTCGTGCGCCACCTGTCCCCGATCTGGTCATAGGACAAGCGGTCGCCCGCCTTGACGCCCTGGCGCGCCAAGTCGGAGTCGGGCTCGACGCTCTCCACCGCGGTCATCCACTTTGGGCCGTCGAGAGACCCTCGCGTCTTGACTCCCATGCCCCCCGCGGCCTCCGGCACGACCGACCGGTCCAGGTAGCTCATGGCCCAAAGCCGCAGACCGCCACAGCACAGGCACAGGGCCAGCAGCGCGGCCTGCCACAGCTTCACCCGTGCACCGGTGTCGTAGGGGGCGTTGTCGTTCATGCGGCAGGGACCTCGATCGTCAAGGCAGGGCTCGCCTGGCTGGCACCCCGGAGCGTACATGCTGGCTGTCGACGCAGGCATGCGGGCAGGGTTGGCCGACACGACCAACCCCTTGCCAAGCCGCCGCCCCCCCGCTCAGGACAACGCGGCGCAGATGTCAGTGGACTCGCCCTTCGACCTCACCATCGTGCCAACGCCATCGGGGGACAAGGTGTAGACAAGCAGACCGCGGTCGAAAAAGGTGGTCGACGGCCCGGCCGGGATGTCGGTCGGGAACCAGATGAGCAAGACGCTGCCCAGGAAGCTGATCTTCTGCGAGCCGTCGACCTCATAGGTGGTCGTGAGCTGCAACGTCCCATGCGATTGCGAAGACGCCTGCTTGTCGGTAAGCATGTTGGTGTAGCGGAAGCTGCCGCCATGCCCGATGTGCAGGCTGCGCAGTTTGCCGTTGCGGTCCTTCAACTCCTTGGTTCGGCCTTGGCCTTCCCACACCTCCAGCCGCAGGCCGAAGTTGCTGCATGCGATCCCTGCGGGGAACTCAGCCGAGAAGTCGGGCGGCCCCGGATCGGCCGCGCTACGGGCGGCGGCAGCGGGCGATTGGATGGCCAAAGAGGCGGCGGCGGCGAGCAGCCATGCTGCGAAGTGGCGATGGTTCATGTTGTCTCCTGATGGATGGTTGGGAGTCCAGGGGACTCGGCGCTTCGTCGAGAAGCGGGCCGGGCGAGAAAGCACGTCGCTGTTCGACGGCGTGACTGTGCTTCTCCGCCCGGGCCGGCGTCCCAAAACCGCCTGAAACCAGCCTGAAGCGTTCTGAAATCCGATCACGTGCCTGAACGCTCGCGCCAGGCTGCGGGCGTCTGCCCCGCGAGCCGTCAAATAAGGAGGGGCAAGTCGTTTAAGTGCACTTTTTCGTGGCGCTGGGGCCGTGATGGGGTGGCAAGCACCATCGGGCTAGGCTCTGAGTGCGGTCTTTGTGGTTGACGGCGACTGGCCGAGGTCCGGTGACCCCGGCCGAAAGCCACATCACAGGCTGGGTCGCGGGTTTGGCCGGAAAGTCTCGGCCGCTCTGCCTCGGTGCCGGGAGCCCAGGCGCAGCCGATCCCCGCGACTCCGGTGTGCGGCGCCGCTTGAACGTGAAGCTTGATTGAGCGTCAGGCCGCCTGCAACGCCTAGCCACGTGCAGGCGCCCGCGGCGGTGCCCGGGCCTGCAATCCCAGGTGCGTGAGAATCTTCTCGATCACCGGCGCTTCAGGATCGCCGCAACGGGTCTTGCCGCAGGCCGTGACGCGCCAGCGCATACAGCCCGTCGAACGAGTTCCTCATGTCCACCGGCTTGCCGTACAGGAACACGCTCTGTTGCGGAGCAGGGAGCGGCCGAGGGTCAGCTTCCTGGCATGCCAGCGTAGTCACGCCGCCGGCCAGGAGCCGACATCGTCGAACGGCGGCTTTAGGACCGACGATCACGTTGTCGCTATTCAGGGTGGAACGAGCACCGCTGCGGAGAAGACGGCGATAGCGCAAGCTCAACAAGCTAACGTCCGCATGCCTGTCTCGGCAGGCAGCCGCTCAGCTCGTCAGCGCAAAGTCGATGGGCTGTACGTACCAGTAAGGAATTGGCTCGTCGCCGCGCTTGGCCGGCACATAGCGCCACTGGCGCACGGCGGCGAGCGCGGCGTCATCGAGCCGGGGATGGCCGCTGGAGCGCTTGAGGCGGATCTCGCCTACCGAGCCGTCCGGCAGGATGTAGACGTCGAACAGCACCCGGCCCTCCTCCTTCAGGCGGCGCGAGACTGAGGGGTACACCGGCGCGGGGTTGTTCAGGAATGCCGCGTCGCTTCGCGGCGGCGTGACGGGCTTGTTCTCAGCTTGCTGTTCGCGCGGTGGGGCGGGTGGTGACGTTGGCGCCGCTTCCGCCAGCGGCTCGACGGCAGAAGTCGGGGGCGGCAAGGTGATCGCGCCTTCCAAGGGCTGGGCGATCACGATGGGTGGCGGGACGATGGGCTCCTGGCGCGGCAGCGGCGGCAGCTTCGGCGGCGGAACCGCTGGCAGCGGCTTCGGCTCCGCGACCGTCTCGGCCGTCAGGCTCACCATGATGGGCGGGATGACGGTTTCCTTGGAACGCTGCAGCGTCGTGCTCAGCATCGAGATGACGAGCACGTGCACCGCACAGACCAGTACGAAGGGAACCATGCGCCGCGATCGAGGCGCGCCCGAGGGCGAGAACTGCATCGCTCAGCTGCGCCTCGGGGAATCGGTCGCAGGTCCAGACGCGTTGGTCATCCGGGTTGACGCCGCACCGTAGGTCGGCGCCTGCAGCGGATTGGGCCGCGCCCGTTCGATGAAGCGCGCCAGCTCGGCCGAGGGCTCACCCTCGCGGCGGATCAGGTAGGTGGTCAGCGTCTGCGAGCGCCCGGTCAGCGGCCATACCACCACGTCGGGCCGGTTCATCACCGACACCTGCGACGAGATGGCGAAGCCGATGCCGTAGCCGGCGCCGGCGCCGACCATCGTCAGCATCGCCCCCAGCGTGGTGGCGTGGTCAGCGATCTTGGGTTGGGCGTCCCCGGCCTTGAGCATGGCCTCGATCTGCTCGTGGCAGCCCGAGCCCGCCTCGGGGTGGCACATCACCAGCGGGTGCTGCAAGGCGTCGGCCAGGGCCACGCGTTTGTACGCGGCCAGTGGATGGCGCGCCGGCAGCACCACGGCCAGCGGATCGGTCCACACAGGTCTGGCAGCCAGACCTTCGGGCACCTCGTCGGCCAACGCGAAGCCGGCGTCCAGCAACTCGCCGCGCAGGCCATTGACCTGTTGCGCGAACGGCATCTCGAAGATGCCAGCACCGCGCCCGCGAGCAGGAGTTCGTCAGACATTCGCCGCCTCCCGCACGACAGCCCGTGTTGGGGGCCGATCCGCTCCCGTCTCGTTCTGGCCCGTCTCCCGCTGCCGCAGCTTGCGCGCCGCGAAGATGGCAAGCACGGCCGTGGCGAGCAGAGACAGGTCCACCCCTGCGACGGGCCAGTAGCCGGTGCTGATGGTGCGAAGGAGATGACCGCCGGTCGTGATCCCGTTGAGCAGTACTGCCGCGACCGCCATGACAGCCACGGCCCAGCACTGTTCGCGCCACGCCGGGTTGATCTTCCCGAGCGCCACCGGCGCGCTGCGGGCGAAGGCGTGCAACATGGCCAGCGCCCAGCCGGTCCAGAACACACCTATTTGCAGACTGTCGCTCGACGGCCAGCCGGAAGGCGGTGCCGCGGGCAGCAGACGGTTGACGTTGAGGATGCTCATGGTGGCGACCAGCATCCCCGTGACGGTGGTGACCGCCAGCGCATCGACCACGCGGCTACCCTGGCCGCCCACCTTGGCGTGCTGTTGCTTGCGTTTCTCGACGAAGAAAATGAAGCCCGTGGCGATGCAGGCCGCGCCCATCAGCCCGCCCAGCACGTAGAACCAGCGCAGCAGCCAGTGGCGGAAGTGCTGCAAGTGCAGCCCGACAAGGAAGTCGGCGAGCCCGCCCACGGCGGTCTGCGGTGGATCCTCGCGCAGCGCTTGTCCCGTGCTGGCCTTGAAGTGGATGCCTTCGCTCACACTCGCGATACGGTCGGTGCCAGCGCGGAAGATGCTGACGTAGCCGTTTGCATCGCCGACATGGGTGAGGCGCAGAGATCCGACCTCGCCTGCCATGCCCTTTGCCGCCCATCGGCGCTGCGCTTCGACCACCATGGCGTCCACCGAGGCCAGCGGCGCAGCGACACCCGCGCGGTCGTGCGGCAAGCCGGTCTCCCGTTCCTCGAACTTCTCGTGCAGTTCGTGCAACGGTTCGAGCTGGGTATCGGTGACGGGGAAGTAGGTGCCCGCGGAGATCAACAACCCCGTAAGGGCGAAGAAGAAGTGGAAAGGCAGCGCCAGCACGCCGGTCATGTTGTGCAGGTCGAGCACGCTGCGCTGTGTGCTCTTCCTGGGCCGGAAGGTGAAGAACTCGCGGAAGACCTTGCGGTGCATGATCACGCCCGAGATGAGCGCCACCAGCATCACCAGCCCGGCGACGCCGACGATCCAGACGCCAAGGTCCCTCCCGTTGGCGGTGATGCTCTGGTTGAGGGTCAGGTTGTAGTGCAGCGGAAAGAAGAACTGGCTGCCAATCTTCAACTGGTCGTCAGCAAATGCCTTGCCGCTGCGCGGGTCGATCGTGCGGTAGCCGACGACGTCGTCGGGCACCCTGGCATTGGGCGTCTTCCAACGGGCAGACATGTTGAGAACCGGATCGCGATGGGTGGTGAACGCTTCCCAGGACTTGGGACTGTCCCAATGCGCGGGCAATGGCCCGTCGACCAGCGTCCGGGCTTGATCGAGGCTCTCCTTGTTGGGCTGCATGCCCTCGAACACCGGGCGCAGCACCTTGTCGAACGAGGGCATGGGCTGCGGCGCGAAACGCGAGGCGGGAATCGCCCAGCGGTCGATCTCGCGGTCGAAGACCGAAACTGCTCCGAAGAAAAAGCACACCATGAGCACGAAGCCCAGCACGAGGCCGAACCATGTATGCACCCAGGTTGCGGCGTGGCGGAAGCTCTGGAACATGTTCCTTCCTCTCAGGTCAGCGCCGACTGAATCAGCGAGGCGGCAGTGGCCATCAGCGCGCCGCCGCCCACCAGCACCGCGCCAATCCGCCACAGGCTGCGGGCCGCGAAGGCCCACAGGAAGGCGGCCGGATAGACAAGGAGCGCCAGGATCGGCCCCAGCGTCTCCCCGTCATGGAACTCCGCGCCCAGCGGAAACGTTCCCGCCGCGCACAAGGCGATCAAGCCCCAGCAGAAGGCGTAGCCGCCGCAAACCGCCAACAGGATGCGGGCGGCAAGGGTGGCGCGATCGCGGCGCTTGAAGGCGTCAGCTCGCATCGTCCGAATACTTCAGAGATCGATGCTGGCGGACAGTCGAAAGATGCGCGGCGCGCCCAGGGTGACTGAGCCGTTGTAAAAGACGCCTTGCCAGTAGTTCTTGTCGAACACGTTGTCCACGCCGGCACGGAACACGACGGGCTTGCCAGCCAGTCTGGTCGCGTAGCGCGCACCCAAATCCAGTCGCGTCCACGAAGGCAACTTGAACGAGTTGGCGCTGTCCACGTACTGTGCGCTGGTGTAGGTCACGCGCCCGCTCACCGCCAAGCCCGGCACGCCCGGTAAGTCCCAGTCCAAGCCCAGGTTGGCCATCCACGGCGGTGTACCGGCCGCCTCATTTCCGTCCTCGAGGCCGTCCTGCGTCTTGGTGAGCTTCCCCTGTAGGTACGTCACCCCACCCAGCATGCGCAGGCCGCGCGCCAGCTCGCCAAAGACCGTCCATTCGATGCCCCGGTTGTGCTGCTCGCCGTTCAGGCGCAGCGTGGGCAGCGGCGTGGTGCTGTCGTCGGTCAGCGTGCTCGGCTGTTCGATCTGGAACAGGCTCAGGGTGTTGGTGAAACCGCCCGTTTGCAGCTTGGCGCCCACCTCGATCTGCTTGGTCTTGTAGGGCGGAAAGACCTCGCCTGCGTTCTGAAAGCCACTGCCGACCGTCGTGCCCTGCGACAGCCCCTGGATGTAATTGGCGTAGAGCGACAGGTCGTCGGTTGTCTTGACCACCAGGCCGGCCATCGGCGTCCAGGCGCTGGCGTCGTAAGCCGAGGTCACGGCGCCGGTGGTGTCGTCGAAGTTGGTGGCCTTCACGTTCTGCCGCCGCATGCCCAAGGTCAGCAGCATGCGGTCGTTCATGAAGCCCAACGTGTCGGCCAGAGCAAAGCCGCCGAGGGTGGTTTCCGACGTCTTCGGGAGATCGGCCGCCGGGACCGGGACAAGCCAATCCGCGATGGGTGTGGGCCTGTAGATGTTGGTCGGATGGGGGGACGAGGCAAATGCAAAACCACCGCCGCTATCTCGATTCAGGTACGACGCGCTCAAGGCCAGCGCATGGCTGACCGCACCGGTCTGGAACCGGCCCCGCAGGCCCATTTCGGCACTTCTGGTCCTGGAGAACGAAGGCGCGTCATCGCGAATCACGTCTGCATCGCCATTGGCTTGTATGTCCTGGACTCCGAAATTGACGGGCCCTTCAAACTCGTTGCGCTGCCCGCCCAGCTTGGCGTAGCCGGCCCAGCGGTCGCTGAAGTCGTATTCGCCACCAAGGATGACCGCTTGCGTCGTCTCCTTGCTCTGGGGAACGCCCGGGTACATGTTGGTGCGGGCATCGGGTGCGGCGGGCATCGACGTCAGCCCGCTGGCGAGGAAGGCATTCAGGGTCCCGCCGCCATGCTGCTTTTCCTGCAGGCGATAGGCATCCAGTGACATCCGCAAGCGCTCGCCACGGTAGTCCAGCGCCAGGGCGCCGAGGTCCCCCGCATTCTTTGCGCCATCGATGAATCTGTCGCCATCCTTGTAGCGGACGTTGAAACGCAGACCCCATTCATTGTCGGCGCCAAAGCGGCGACCCGTGTCCACCTGGGCCTTCCACAAGGCATCCGATTCCACGCCCAGCGTCAGACGTGTCAAGGGGATGTCGCCCGCTCGCTTGGGCACGAGGTTGACGGAGCCGCCTACCGCGCCGCTGGGCGACATGCCGTAAAGCAGGGCACTCGGCCCCTTGAGCACCTCCACCCTTTCGGCGAACTCCACTGAAAAGTTTCCAACGGCTGGCGCCATGCCATGCAGCCCGTCGAATGTTGCCGCGCCGGGGCTGAGGTTGAAGCCGCGAATGTTGAAGGACGCATCGGCCAGCGTCCCTGTTGGCGCAGTTTGCCGAACCGAGGGTTCGTTCTTCAGGACATCCAGCACCGTCTCCGCCTGCTGATCCGCGATCAGTTGAGAGGTGTAGTTGGTGATGTTGAAAGGCGTGTCCATCACGTCCACGTTGCCCAGCAGCCCCAAGCGCCCTCCGCGAGCGACCTGACCGCCGGCATACGGCTTCGGCAAGTCCCCCGGTAGTGGTTCAGTGCTCGCCGTCACCCGCACCGTCGGCAGAGTCGCTTCGGACTGTTGCGGAACTGTCGAGGCGGCGACGGGCGCTGTCGCCGACGATGGTCGCAACACAAACCCACCGTTGTCCAACCGCACCGCCTGCAAGCCGCTGCCGGCGAGCAACGCGGCGAACGCCTGCTCAGGCGTGTACGAACCGTCGAGTCCGCGCGTGGTCTTGCCCTCAGTCTGATTGGCCGTAAAGGTCAGCAGCAGGTTCGCCGAACTGGCCAGGCTACGCAGCGCCGGCGCGAGCGGGCCGGCTGGGATGCTGAACCGCTGCGCGGCGGCTTGCGGCTGGCCGGCGGCGCCAGGCGTATGCGCCTGCGCCTGCGCGGGCTGCGCCATGCCCAGTCCGCCCACCCCCAGAGCCATCCACACGGCGGCCGTCATGACGGTGAGCGGAAATGCCTGCCGCGCCGTGCGGCCGCAGTGACTCGCGCTGTCGTCCCCCGTTGCACGCGCCGCGCTGCGGCAACTGCCGATGTTTTTCCTCATGCTGACCCCGTGAAGCAAAGCTGGTGTTTGATGTCCTCACTGGGTAGGTAGCGCAAGACGGCAAATCGGGCAGTCCGTTTCGCAAGAATCTGCAGCTATCAGGGGCAAACACTTGGATCGCGGCTCGGCGGCGGCCTGCCGCGGCAGCAGCGAGAACTCGGTCTGGGACCAAGGCGAACCGTCCTCCTGCTTCGGCACGCGGGGCGGCTATTTCGCCGCAGCCTCGACCGTCACCCAGTAGCGGGTGCGCAGCGACACCTGCACCGGCAGCACGTTGGGCAGGCTCGCAAGGATGCGGTCGGTATCCGACAAGGGGAAGACGCCGGAAACGCGCAGGTCAGCCACTGCGGGTGAGCAGCGCAGCAGGCCAGGACGGTAGCGGCTCAGTTCGGCCATGAAGTCGCCGAGGCGCATCTCGTCAGCATTGATCTGGCCGCGCGTCCAGGCGTCGGCCTGGGCGCTGGCCGGCGCAGGTGTGTCGACGCGCAGGCGGGTGAAGGTCGCTTGCTCGCCCGCCTGCAGCACGCGCTTCTGCTCGGCGCCATCGAGCGGCGCGACTTCGACGGCGCTTTGCAGCACGGTGACCAGCGTCTCTTCGCCCTGCTGGCGCACGGTAAAGCGCGTGCCCAGAGCGCGCACGCGGCCCTGTGCAGTTTCGACCATGAACGGACGTTCGTCCCTGCGTTCCCCCGCCGTGTGGGCAGTGACGACCAGGATCTCGCCCGCCAGCAACCGCAACCGGCGCCGCTCGCCGTCGAAGCGCACGTTGATGGCACTGGCAGTGTTGAGCGTGACGAAGGAGCCGTCGTCGAGCTCGATGCGGCGGCGCTCGCCGGTGGCGGTGCGGTGGTCGGCGGCAACCTCTTGCCACGTCTGCGTGCGCGTTGCGAGAAGGCCTGTGGTGCTGACGGCGCCGGCCCAGAACAGAGCGCGCAAGGCGTTGCGACGCATGATGCTCGCCCCTGCGGACTCCGGCCCGCTCTGCCGGGCGAAGGGCGACAGAGCCTGATAGGCCGCCCCGGGATGCATCACCTTGAGCCGCCCGCGCACGACCTCGATGTGCCGCCAGGCGCGCTCGTGGTCTGGGTGGGCGCGCCGCCATTGCTCGAAGCGCTCGCGGTCTTCGTCGCTCACGTCTTCGGCCATCAGCACGGTGAGCCATTCCGCGGCAGCGTCGGCGACGGCCTCGGAGATCGGCAGGCCGCCGGCAAACGGTGCGTTCACCGGGCCGGGGATGATGCCGCCATCGTTGCCATTGCCAGCCTCAGGAGTGGTCGGCGGCTGAACGGCAGCCTGGGAGTTGGTTGGGCTCAAGGCAGAACGATGGGCCGAAGCACCTTCAAGGCGTCAGCGCGAACAGGCAGTGCCGGTGGGCGCGCGTCAGGTACTGTTTGATCGAACTCGCCGACACCTCCAGCCGCTCGGCGATCTGCGCGTAGCTCAGTTCGTCCAGATGGGCGAGCAGGAAAGCCTCTTTGACCTGGGCAGGCAGGCCATCGAGCGCGCGGTCCACTTGGCGCAACGCATCGAGCGCCAGGTAGTGGACCTCCGGCGATGGCGCCATTTCTTGCGGCAGCGCGGCCAGCAGGTCGAGGTAGGCCTCCTCCAGCAACTGCCGGCGGTGCCTTGCAATCACCAGCCGCTTGGCCAGCGTGGCCAGGAAGGGGCGCGGCTGCCGGATGGCGGGCGCCGAGCCCGCTTCCATCACGCTGACGAAGGTGTCCTGCGCCAGATCGGCCGCCACGAAGTCGTCGCCACCGAGCTTGCGGCGAAGCCAACCGACCAGCCAACCGTGATGGTCGCTGTAGAGGGCGTGAACCTCGTTCCGCAGTGCAAGCTCGGCAGCCGACAAGGCTTCCTCCGGGGCATGGCGACGATCGGCGCGATGCCAAACCCGCTGAGACATGAATAAGAATCAATCTCATTCTAGGGGATGCGCTGTGGGTCTCACAAGAAAAGTCTGAATCTGGCTGCGACGGGGCGCGCGCCCGAATGCGACGGACTGGGTTTTCGATAGCAGGCAGCGGGTCGAGGATGCAGCCGTCCGAAAGAGGAAGGGCCGCGCTACTGACCTGAGACTGTTCCCGCTGCGGAGCTGCAACCCGCCTCGCGAAGCCCACCGCCAGCAACTGTTTGGCCGGCAGCGGTCCCGCGGCATGACTTTCGTGGCACTTGCCTGGGCAGCCTGAACAGGAACTGCGGCGCCTCCCGCGGCCAGTCGCACCATCTCATGCATGTCGCTGAATGAAGCGGGGCGCGATAGGCGCCAAGCCCTTGGTTTCAATCCCGCGCCAAAGCAAGAAGTCTGGCGCTCTACGTCAATCCAGCATCACCACCTTGTCGCCTTCGCCCGGCACGCAGCCCTCCGCGACGGCGTCCCAGCCGTGGTGCACCACCACCTGCTTGCCGTTGTGGCAGAACTCGATGCGCTGGGCGCCGGGCACGGTGGCCTGCACGAAGCCCTCGATGGCCGCCGGCATGCTGACGCGGAAGACCTTGCGCTCCAGGTCCGAGCTGGGGTGGTCGTCGCTGTGCAGCCAGGGGATGAAAGCCGCGCCTATCCACAGCAGCGGGTTGGGCCCGACCTCGATGGTGCTGGGCTGGTAGCCGCTCTCCAGCAGCCAGCGCTGGGCCTGGGCCCTGGCGTCACCGCCGTCGCCCAGCCCGCCCCAGGCGGCAGCCAGCATCTCGGCGACCCACTGGTTGCAGTTCTGGTAGCGCAGGCTGAAGGGGTAGGCGTTGGCGCTGTAGGTCTCGCTGAGCTGGGCCAGCGCGCGCCGGTCGTCCAGCGCTGCGCTCTCGAGCGCCGCGGCTTGTGCGGGCGGCAGCAAGACGACCGAGACGTAGCCGCTGGCCGGGTCGTCCAGCCCCAGCAGGAAGCCCGAGATGCCCTGGTCGTAGACCTTGGGGCGCTGCTCGTCGCAGGCGTAGTAGAGCTGCCGCACCGACCACGGCGTGTTCTGGCTGGCCTTCAGGCTGACGCCGGCGTGCGAGTAACGCACGCCGAAGCGTTCCAGGTTCAGCCCGGAGCGGGCAATCAGTGCGAGGCGGCTGCCCGAGGCGTCGAGCTCGGTCTTGATGACACCGCCGAAGCGGAAGAGGGTGTCCTTCTGCTCGGCGCTGAGCGTGACCGGCTGGTCGCAAAAGCGCATCGCGCCGGCGTGGGCCGCGGCCCAGGGGCCGGCGGCCAGCGCGCAGAGCAGGGCCAGCCTGCCGCCTGCGGTCCGGCGCAAGCTCAAAGCACCACGGGCTTGCTTTGCAGCTCCTGGTACCAGTCGTCGTTCAGCACCAGGAAAAAGGCCTGCCGGCCCGCGTCCAGCGTCGCCTGCGAGAACTGCAGGCCGTACGCCCGTTGCTGCGCCGTCACCGTGCCGCCCTGGGCCAGCCGGCTGCGCTCGGCCACGTCGTAGGGCAGGTAGAGCGCGAAGCCGCCGTCTTCGCCGGCGGTAGCGGCCACCGGCTGCAGCTGCACGCGCACCGTGCCGGGCCGCTCCGCGACGGCGGCCACGTCGATGATCTTGTAGTCGCCCTCGGACACGTCGGTGCCCTTGGAGGAGCTGTTGCTCGACTTTTCTATCGAGCCGGAGAGGCTGCCCACCGAGGTGGCGCTGCTGTCCGAGGCGGACGAAGCGGCCGAGCTGGCGGCCAGCGCGGGCAGCGTGGCGGCCCAGAGCAGCAGGGCGCTGGTGACGAGGGATCGCTTGAAAGAGGTCATGAGGGTTCCGGCTGGGGTCTTCGATGCGAGGCCATTGCGCGGGCAATGGCGGCCGGGGCCGATTGTGCGGGGTTTTCCGCGGGTTTCTGCGGGGTCGGGTGCGACGGCGAATGCAAAGTCCGCCGCCCGACCGCGCGAGGGCGGGCCGCAGGCTGCCTTGCCGCCCTGTGCGCCGGCCGTCAGCGCTCCGCGATCGCCAGCAGGTGCTCCACCAGCGCCTCGGGCGCGCTGACCATGGGGCAGTGGCCGGTCGCCATCTCCAGCACCGTGAAGCCCGGCATCTGCCTCACCCGCTCGCGCATCGCAGCGATGGTGGGGTAGGCGGGCTGCTGGCAGTCGATGAAGGTGCGCGGCACGGCGGCCCAGCGCTCGCCGTCGAAGGGCAGGGGCTCGCGGTAGGGCCCGAAAGGGTGGGGCACCTGGCGCCTGAGCAGCCAGTCGCGGTCGGCGCCGGCCAGGCCGAAATCGGCCGGGTCGGGCGGCGGCAGGGCGTGGCCGTTGGCGTGCGCCGCGGCCGTGCGCGCGGCCACCACCTCGGGGCTGTGCTGGTCGCCCCAGCCTTCGCCGGGCAGCGGCACCATCGCATCGACATAGACGATGTGCTGCACGGCCCCGGCGCTGCGCGCCAGCAGGCGGTCGGCCGCCCCGGTCACCACCATGCCGCCATAGCTGTGGCCCACCAGCACCACGCTGCTGAGCTCCTCGGCCTCGACCAGGCCGACCACGTCGGCGATGTGCGTCTGCAGGCCGATTCCGGCGTGGCGCAGGTGGGCGCGCTCGCCGACGCCCGTCAGCGTCACGGCGTGCACCTCGTGGCGCGCCGCCCGCAAGGGCCCCAGCACACGCCGCCAGATCCAGGCGCCGCTCCAGGCGCCATGCACGAGCACGATGGGGGGAAGTGTCATGGTCTGGCCTCGCGGTTGTCCGGTGACGGCACGGCCTTCTTCGCGGGGCCTCCCGTCGCCCATTGAAACGGACCGCGCGGTGCCGGTCAAGCGCGGCCGGATGTGATAGGTTCGCACGCCTCCATGCGGCTCGCCCTGGAACCACCCTATACCCCGATGACGCTCGCTGCCGCTTCCCGCCCGCCGCGCACCGAGCGCGAGGTGCGCACCGACCTCGCCGCCGCCTACCGCCTGGCCGCGCTGGCCGGCTGGGACGACACGGTCTACACCCACCTTTCGGCCAGCGTGCCCGGCGAGCCCGGGGTCTACCTGCTCAACGAGTTCGGCCTGGGCTTCGACGAGGTCTGTGCCTCCAGCCTGGTCAAGGTCGATGGGCGCGGCCGCGTGGCCGACGGCAGCGGGCGGCGCGTCAACCCGAGCGGCTTCGCCATCCATGGCGCCGTGCATGCGGCGCGGCCGGAGGCAGAGTGCGTGATCCACCTGCACGCGCCATGGAGCGTGGCGCTGGCGATGCTGCCCGAGGGCCTGCAGCCCACGTCGCAATGGGCCATGCGCTTGGTCGGCCGGCTTGGCCGCCATGCCTACGAGGGCCTGGCGCTGGGCGCCGACGAGCAGCGCCGGCTGGCCGACGATCTCGGCTCGCTCGACGGCCTGATCCTCGACAACCACGGCAGCCTGACGCTGGGCCGCACGGTGGCCGAGGCCTTCATGCTGATGCACCTGCTGGAGCGCGCCGCGCAGGCCCAGCTGCGCGCGATGGCGGCCACCGGCGGCCGTGTCGCCGTGGTGCCGGCCGCGCTGGCCGCGCAGACCTACGCCGAGTGGGTGGGCGACGGCAGCGAGTGGGACGGCGATGTGGAGTGGCCCGCGCTGCTGCGCCGCGCCGACCGCCTGAGCCCCGGCTTCCGCGACTGAATCCCCTTCACCCTCTCCCTACTAGGAAACACGCCACCATGCCCACCCTGCACGTCGAACTCTTCGAAGGCCGCACTCCGCAGCAAAAAGCCGCGCTGGCGAAAGAACTCACCGAGGCCTGCGTGCGCGTGCTGGGCGGCAGCCCGGACGGCGTGGACGTGATCTTCACCAACGTGGCGCGCCACGACTGGGCGACCGGCGGCGTGCTGTGGAGCGAGAAGGCGCCGGCCCCGCCGCCGGTGTCTACCTGACAGCGGGCTGGGACGCCGCGCCGCCCGGCGCCGCCGAGGCCGCCGAGGCCGGCTGCGCCGGGATCAGCATCACGTTCGCCTGCCCGCCCACGCAGCCCGTGGTCTGGCCCGGTTTGCAGGCCGGCTGCTCGGCGATCGGGTAGAGGCGGTAATGGCCGCCCGGGCGCCAGATCAGCAGGAACCACAGCGTCACCACGGTCGCGACGGCGACGGCGAGTATCACCAGCCGCTGGCGGCGAGAGGTGGGGCGGTAGCGATCGGCCATGGCGGGGTTCGGGACGGGTGAGGCGCGCCGGCAGAGGCCGACGACGCGGGAGCCGGACTATCGCATGCGGCGGGAAGCCCTTGCAATGTGGCGATTGGCATCCACTTACCATCCACCTGGATTCTAAAAGGAGGGCAATCATGCCCAAACCACCGCTCCCGGCGCTCGCCGACGGCCGCAGCCGCGTCGGCGAAACCGAAAAGATGACCATCAACCTGGGCGTCGTCGACCTGGGCCAGATCGACCTGCTGGTGCAGGAAGGTTTTTATTCCAACCGCAGCGACCTCGTGCGCACCGCCGTGCGCAACCAGCTCGCGGTGCATGGCGACGTGCTGAAGCAGACCGTCGCGCGCCGCACGCTGGCGCTCGGGTTGCTGCACTACGGCCGTGCCGAGCTGGAGCGCGCCCAGGCGGCCGGCGAGATGCTGCGCATCCAGGTCGTGGGCCTGGCCCGCATCGCCGACGACGTCTCGCCCGAGCTGGCGCGCGCCACCATCGCGTCGATCAGCGTGCTGGGCGCCTTCCAGGCGCCGCCGGCCGTGCGCAAGGCGCTGGCCGACCGCATCGCCTGATGCTTGCCCGCGAACACCCGAACACCCGAGAAACACCCCCCGCCATGAAGCTCCCCCAGTTCCCCAATTTCCCGACCTTGCCCGACGGCTCCAGCAGCGAGCTGCTGAAAGCCTTTCGCGACGCCCAGCCCCTGGACGCCGCCGCCATCGGCCAGACCATAGAGCGGGCGCTGGCTTCGGCCGGCATCGACACCCAGAGCAGCCCGATGAAGGCGATGCAGGACACGATCCAGCGCGCCCTCGCCGGCACGCCGGCGGGCGCAGCCTGGGCGGCGCCCGCCGCGGCGGACGACGTGATCGACGTACCCGTGCGCGAGTTGCGCGAAGTGGGCGAGCCCGTGTCGCCGCCTGCCGAGCCCGCACCACCGCCATCGGCGCCGCAACCCGGCGAGTTCGTCACCCGCTCGTTCAGCAACGCCGCCGGCCGCCGCAATTACAAGCTCTATGTGCCCAAGCTCCATGGGCCGCAGCGCGGCAGCGCGCAGGCCGGGCCTCTGCCGCTGCTGGTGATGCTGCACGGCTGCACCCAGTCGCCCGACGACTTCGCGGCGGGCACGCGCATGAACCAGCTCGCCGAGCAGCACGGCTTCCTGGTCGTCTACCCCGAGCAGGCGCCCAAGGCCAACGGCTCCAAGTGCTGGAACTGGTTCAAGGCGCAAGACCAGCTGCGCGACCGCGGCGAGCCCTCGCTGATCGCCGGCATCGTGCGCGAGGTCGCCGCCAGCCATGCGGTCGATGCGCAGCGCATCTTCGTCGCGGGCCTGTCGGCCGGCGCCGCGATGGCGGTGATCCTGGGCGAGACTTACCCGGAGCTGTTCGCCGCCGTCGGCGTGCACTCGGGCCTGCCCTATCGCGTGGCCCATGACGTGCCCTCGGCGTTCGCCGCGATGAAGGGCAGTGCGGGCACAGGCCCGCTGCAGGGCGCTGCTGCGCGCCCGGCGCCGGGCCTGCGCCAGGCCGTGCCGACCATCGTGTTCCACGGCGACCAGGACAGCACGGTCGACCGGCGCAACGGCGTGGCCGTGCTGGCGCAGGCCCAGGCCGCGCATGCGCAGCAGGCGCCCTTGCGCGTGAGCGAGCAGCGCGGCCGGGTGCCCGGCGGGCGGGCCTACCAGCGCACCGTCTACAGCGACGCCGGCGGCCGGCCGCTGCTGGAGGACTGGCTGTTGCACGGCGCCGGCCACGCCTGGTCTGGCGGCAGCGCGAGCGGCAGCTACACCGACGGTGCCGGGCCCGACGCGTCGGCCGACATGCTGCGCTTCTTCCTCGCGCAGCGCGGCGAGACTCAGGTTTGAGCGGGGCGCTACAGTTGCGCCCTGCCTGCCGCCCCCCATGAGCCTTCGCACCGTCACCGTCACCCGCTACGTCACCCCGCTGCGCGAGGGCGGCTCGCTGCCGGCCATCATCGAGGCGGACGACGACGGGCTCTACGTGCTGAAGTTTCGCGGCGCCGGCCAGGGCCCCAAGGCCTTGGTCGCCGAGCTGGTGGCCGGCGAGCTGGCGCGGGTGGCCGGCCTGCCGGTGCCGGAGATCGTCTTCGCCGAGCTCGACACCGACCTCGCCCGCACCGAGCCCGACCCCGAGATTCAGGACCTGATACGCGCCAGCGGCGGGCTCAACCTCGCGCTCGACTACCTGCCCGGCTCGGTCACCTTCGACCCGCTGGCCGACCGGCCCGATGCGGCCACCGCCTCGGCCGTGGTCTGGTTCGACGCCTTCGTCAGCAACGTCGACCGCACGGCCCGCAACACCAACCTGCTGATGTGGCACAAGAAGCTGTGGCTGATAGACCACGGCGCGGCGCTCTACTTCCACCACAACTGGAGCACCAGCCTGCAGCGCAGCAAGGCGCCGTTCCCGATGATCAAGGACCACGTGCTGCTGAAGCTGGCCAGCGGCCTGCGCGAGGCGGATGCGGCCCTCAGCGAGCGCATCACGCCGGCCGAGATCGAGCGCATCGTGCACCTGATCCCCGATGCCTGGCTGCAGGACGACACCGCCTTCGGCAGCCGAGAGGCGCACCGCGACGCCTACCGCCAGTACTTCGTCAGCCGGCTGCAGTCGCCTCGCGCCTTTGCCGAGGAGGCCGAACGTGCTCGTGTTTGACCGCCCGCCCAGCACCTACGACTACGCGATCGTGCGGGTGGTGCCGCGCGTCGAGCGCGGCGAGTTCGTCAACGTCGGCGTGATCCTCTCGTGCTCGGCCACCGGTTTTCTCGAAGCCCGGGTCGAGCTGGACGACGCGGCCGTGGTGGCGCTGCACGCGCTGGCGCCGTCACTGGATCTCGACCAGATACGCAACAGCCTCGCGGCCATCCCCGTGCTGTGCGCCGGCGGCCCTGCCGCAGGCGCCATGGGCGCGCTGTCGCTGCGCGAGCGCTTCCACTGGCTGGTGGCGCCGCGCAGCTCCAGCGTGCAGACCTCGCCGGTGCACACCGGCCGCTGCGACGACCTGCGCTCGGCGCTGGACGCCGTGTTCGACAGGATGGTGCGGCGGGGTTGACCCGGCGCCGCGGCCGCGCGCTGGCGCTCAGTCGCTGGCGGTGCCCGCCATCACGTCCTTCAGCAGCCTGGCCTTGACCTTGCGGCCCTTGACCTTGCCGTCCACCAGCCAGCGCAGCACCGTGTCCGATATGCCGCGCTCCACCGCGACATAGGTCTGGAACTCGGTCACGTTGATCTTGCCGATCTGGCTGCCGGCAAAGCCGGCTTCGCCGGTCAGCGCGCCCATCACGTCGCCGGGCCGCATCTTCTCCTTGCGGCCGCCGAGGATCTGCAGCGTCACCATCGGCGGCAGCAGCGGCGCGGTGTCGGTGGCGGCGAGCTCGCCCAGCTTGTGCCACTCGGACTCGCGGCCCTGCAGCAGCTCGATGCGGCCGACGCGGCCCATCTCGTCCATGCTGGCCAGGCTCAGGGCCCAGCCGTCGGCGTCGCCGCGCCCGGTGCGGCCGATGCGGTGGGTGTGCACCTCCACGTCGGGTGTCACCTCGACATTGATCACCGCTTCGAGCTGGGCGATGTCCAGCCCGCGCGCGGCCACGTCGGTCGCCACCAGCACCGAGCAGCTGCGGTTGGCGAACTGGATCAGCACCTGGTCGCGCTCGCGCTGCTCCAGGTCGCCATGCAGGGCCAGCGCTTCGAAGCCCTGCGCCGCCAGCACGTCGACCAGGTCGCGGCACTGCTGCTTGGTGTTGCAGAAGGCCAGCGTGCTGGCCGGGCGGAAGTGGTTGAGCAGCAGCGAGACGGCGTGCAGGCGCTCGTCTTCCTTCACCTCGTACCAGCGCTGGCGGATCTTGGCGGCGGCGTGCTGCTCGGCCAGCTTGACCTCCTGGGGCTGGCGCATGAACTGCGCACTCAGGCGGGCGATGCCTTCGGGGTAGGTGGCCGAGAAGAGCAGGGTCTGGCGGTCCTTGGGGCATTGCTTGGCGACATAGGTGATGTCGTCCAGGAAGCCCATGTCCAGCATGCGGTCGGCTTCGTCGAGCACCAGGGTGTTCAGCGCTTCGAGGTTGAGCGTGCCGCGCTCCAGGTGGTCCATCAGCCGGCCGGGCGTGCCGACGACGATGTGCGCGCCATGCTCCAGGCTGGCGATCTGCGGGCGCATGGTGCTGCCGCCGCACAGCGTGAGGATCTTGATGTTGTCTTCGCCGCGCGCCAGGCGGCGTATCTCCTGCGTCACCTGGTCGGCCAGCTCGCGCGTGGGGCACAGCACCATCGCCTGCACCGCGAAGCGGCGCGGGTTGAGCCTGGCCAGCAGCGAGAGCGCGAAGGCGGCCGTCTTGCCGCTGCCGGTCTTGGCCTGCGCGATCAGGTCGCGGCCGGCGAGCGCGAGCGGCAGGCTGGCGGCCTGGATGGGCGTCATGCTCAGGTAGCCGAGCTGCTGCAGGTTGTCCAGCATCGCGGGCGGCAGCGGCAGGCGGCTGAAGGCCATGGCCGGGTCGGCCAAGGCGGGGTTTTCAGCGGCCGGCGTCGGCAAGGGGGAGGGGGAGTTCATGCGCGATTATCCGCAGTGGGGTGTTTGGGGGCTTGGGGCGGGTGCGCAGCGCCGATACTCGGGTGTCCGTTCGCCGCCGCATCGCCATGACCCCCACCCCCCAGGCCCGCAACCCGCTGCACGGCGTCACGCTGGAAGCCATGCTCAACGAGCTGGTGGCCCACTTCGGCTGGCCCGAGCTGGGCCAGCGCATAGAGATCCGCTGTTTCACCAGCGAGCCCAGCGTCAAGTCCAGCCTGAAGTTCCTGCGCAAGACGCCGTGGGCGAGGGAGAAGGTCGAGGGGCTCTACCTGTTCATGCTGCGCGAGCGGGCGCGTGCGATGCGGGGCTGAGCCGCCAAAAGAAGCGGGGCGCCTGAGCGCCCCGTCGGGTGTGGTCTGACAGGTCAGCTGCGTTGGCGGCCGACCTCAGCGATCACTGGCTGAACTTGTAGTCCGTCTTGGCAGCCTTCTTCAGCTGCTCCTGGTAGGCCTGCAGCTTGGCCTGGGCCAGGCGCTGCATCAGCTGCGGCTTCACTTCGTCGAACGGGGGGAACTGCGCTTCGCGCGTGTCTTCCAGCTTGATGATGTGGTAGCCGAACTGGGTCTTGACGGGGGTCTGCGTCATCTCGCCCTTCTTCAGCGTGCTCATCGCGGCGCCGAACTCGGGCACGTAGGTGTCGGGCTTGGCGAAGTCGAGGTCGCCGCCGTTCTCGGCCGAGCCGGGGTCCTTGGAGTTCTTCTTGGCGACGTCTTCGAACGAAGCGCCGGCCTTGATCTCGGCGATCAGCTTGACGGCGTCTTCTTCCTTCTCGACCAGGATGTGGCGGGCGCGGTACTCGGTGCCGGTGGCCTGCGACTTGACCTTGTCGTACTCGGCGCGGGCATCCGCTTCGCTGGCCGGGTTCTTCTTCTGGTAGTCGTTGAAGAGCTCGCGTATCAGCACGGTCTGGCGCAGCAGCTCGAGCTGGGCCTTGAAGTCGGCCGTGCCGGCGACGCCGCGCTTCTCGGCCTCCTGGGCGAAGATCTCGCGCAGCACCACTTCGTCCTTGGCGCGGGCCGCCATCTCGGGAGCGATGGGCTGGCCGGCGCGGCTGGCTTGCTGCATCAGCGTGTCGAGGCGGGCCTTGGGCACGGCCTTGCCATTCACGATGGCAACGTTTTGCGCCTGCGCGGCGAGCGGCAGGATCATGGCCGTGGCGGCCAGCAGGGCAATCGACTTCAGGTTCATGCGTGTCGCCTTTCGGGGGACTCGGTGATGGGGAGAACGGCGCAAACGCCGGGGGAGAAGTGTGCGGTGTGGGTCAGCGTCTTGCTGAGTGCCTGCGGCGACGCGCGGCGGGTGGCCGCGGCGCACGGGCGATATTTTTTATCGAAGGTGTGACAAGGCTGCTGTCAGGCTTGGCCCGGTGTGCGGGCGTCGATGGCCAGCGCGTGAATACCCTCGGGTATCAGAAAGCGGAGCGCATCATACACGAGGCGATGCCGGGCTACGCGGCTCAAACCGGCGAAGCGGGCGCTCACGATGCGCACCGACAAATGGCTGCCTTCGCGGGCGCCGGCATGGCCGGCATGGGCCGCGCTGTCGTCCTGCACCGTGAGCGACTCGGGGCTCAGCGCGGCCTGCAGGGCCGCCTCGACGGCGGCGGCGCTGATGCCCTTGCGGGGCGCGCCGGAGGCGGGCTCGGCGGCCATCATGGCTGGGCCTCCTTGCCGGGCTCGGCGCCTTCCTCGGGCAGGTACTTGTTCATGTAGAAGGCCTGGCCGATGGTGAACACGAACATCAGCGTGGTGACGCCGAAGACCTTGAAGTCGACCCAGGTCGAGGTGTCGAAGCTGTAGGCCACCCACAGGTTCAGCAGCCCCATCAGGCCGAAAAAGGCCACCCAGGCGAAGTTCAGGCGCTGCCAGACCTTGTCCGGCAGCACGAGCTGCTCACCCAGGATGCCCTTCAGCAGGTTCTTGCGGAACATGGCCTGGCTGACCCACAGCACCAGCCCCAGCGTCCAGTACAGGCCGCTCGGCTTCCATTTGATGAAGGTCTCGCTGTGGAAGTAGATCGTCAGCCCGCCCAGCACCACCACCAGCGCCAGGCTGACCCACAGCATCAGGTCGACCTTGCGGCCGCGCAGCTTCAGGAACAGCACCTGCGCCAGCGTCGCGACGATCACCACCACGGTGGCCAGCAGCACCGGCGCCTGCTCGGGCCCGACCGTGCCGCCCGGCCCCAGGCCGCCGAGGTACTCGGTGGCCAGGGCGCTGGCCCACTCCTTGTGCGCGTCGGCGTATTTGTAGCTCGCGAAGAACAGGATCAGCGGCAGGAAGTCGAGCAGGATTTTCATGGGGTCTCGGTATCGGGCGCGAAGTTTATCGCCGCCGAGTTGATGCAGAAGCGCTCGCCGGTGGGCTCGGGGCCGTCGTTGAAGACATGGCCCAGGTGCGAGCCGCAATTGGCGCAGCGCACCTCCACCCGCACCATGCCGTGCGATTCGTCCACCACGCGCTCGATGCGGCCGTCTTCCACCGCCTGCCAGTAGCTGGGCCAGCCGCAGCCGGCGTCGAACTTGGTGGCCGACGAGAACAGCGCCGTGCCGCAGCCCACGCAGCGGTAGACGCCCTGGTCCCAGTGGTCCCAGAAGCTGCCGGTGAAGGCACGCTCGGTGGCGGCCTGGCGGGCGACGGCGTATTGCTTGGCGTCGAGCTGGGCGCGCCACTCGGCCTCGGTCTTGTGGACCGGGTAGCGGGCGTCGTCGTGGTCGTGGAGCGCGTGGGTCATGATGAGCAGGAGACTTCCAGGTGTTGCGCCCAGTCGGGCGGGAAACCGGCATCGGCGTCGGCCTCCGGCTGTTCGTCGAAGGGCCGCGACAGAACTTTCAGCTGGCGCTTCACTTCGCTGAAATCACCGGCCTCGGCGTCTTGGATGGCCTGTTCGGCCAAATGGTTTCGCAGCACGTACTTGGGGTTGGCAGCCAGCATCCGCAAGGCGCGCTCGGCGTCGCTGCCCGCCTCGGCCTGCAGGCGTGCGCTGTAGCGCGCGGCCCAGGCGTCGAAGGCCTCGCGGTTGACGAAGAGGTCGCGGATCGCGTGGTTGTCGGCTTGTGCGGCGGTGGCGTAGCCGCAGAGCCGGCGCTGCGCGATCGTGTAGTCCACCCGGTCGGCGGCCAGCAGCTTGAGCCAGTCGTCGATCAGGTCGCCGTCGTCGGCCTGCCCGCTCTGCAGGCCCAGCTTGGCGCGCATCAGCCCGGTCATGGTGGCCGAGAACTGCTCGCTGAAGGGCGCCAGCGCGGCCTTCAGCAGCTCGGCGTCGTCGTTCACCAGCGGCATCAGCGCCTGCGCCAGCGCATGCAGGTTCCACCAGGCCACCTGCGGCTGGCGCGCAAAGGCGTAGCGGCCGCGGTCGTCGGAGTGGTTGCAGATGTGCTGGGGGTCGAAGGCGTCGAGGAAGCCGAAAGGGCCGTAGTCGATGGTCAGGCCCAGGATGGACATGTTGTCGGTGTTCATCACGCCGTGGCAGAAGCCCACCGCCTGCCAGTGAGCCACCATGATGGCCGTGCGCTCGGCGACCGCGCCCAGCAGCGCGGCGACGGGCTGCGCGGCCTCGCGGCAGGCGGGGTAGAAGTGGTCGATCACAAAATCGGCCAGGGCACGCAGCTCGGCCGGCTTGCCGTGGTGCGCAAAGTGCTCGAAATGGCCAAACCGGATGAAGCTGGGCGCCAGGCGCGTCACGACCGCTGCGGTCTCGACCCGCTCGCGCCGCACCGGCAGCGCCGAGCCGGTCAGGCACAGCGCGCGCGAAGTGGGGATGCCCAGGTGGTGCATGGCCTCGGAGGCCAGGAACTCGCGCACGGACGAGCGCAGCACTGCGCGGCCGTCGCCCATGCGCGAGTAGGGCGTCAGGCCGGCGCCTTTGAGCTGGACCTCGATGGGGCCGCTCGGGGTTTCAACCTCGCCCAGCAGCAGCGCGCGGCCGTCGCCCAGCTGGCCGGCCCAGACGCCGAACTGGTGGCCGCTGTAGACGCTGGCCAGCGGCCGCATGCCGGGCCAGGTGCCGCTGCCGCTGAAGACGGCCAGCGCGGCTGGGTCCTGCTGCCACCAGCCGGCCGGCCAGCCCAGGCTACCGGCCGCGTCGTCGCTGGTGGCCACCCAGTGCGGCTCGGGCAGGCCGCGGCCGGGCAGCTCGGTGAAGAAAGCCGGGCCCAGCGTGGCGAAGCGGTTGGGCCACGCCAGCGCCTGCGAAAAAGGCGGGGAGGCGGGCAGGGCGGGTTGCAGCGCGGCGGGCGCTTCGACGAGGTTCATGGCGCGCAAGTGTAGGCAGCAGCGGCGTTGCGCAAGGCCCCAGGGCTATTGGCGCCTGTTTCTGGCACCCGCGCGGCGCGCCTGTTGCCGCAGCTACTGCCGCTCCTGCACCGGCAGCTCCTTGGCATGGCCGATGGTGTAGTCGGCCGTGAAGCTGGCGCTCTGGCCGGCCGCCAGCGGGCGCTCCCAGGCGACCACGCCGGGCTGGTCCTGCCAGCGGCCGGGGCTGGTGGCCGGGTTGAACTTGTGGGCCACGGCGATGCGCTCGTCGGTGCTCACCGGGCTGGCCTCCAGCACGCGCAGCGCGATGGCCTGCTCGTGGCGGTTTTCGACCTGGTAGCTGCGGCCGATGAGGCGCTCGGTCTTGCCGCCGGTGAAGCCGGCCGAGCCCTGCTTCTCCTCCACCGGGTTGACCTGCACCCGCACCAGCTCGTCGCGCCCGAAAGGCAGCAGCAGGGTCTCGCGGCCCGCCATGCGCCAGGCGCTCTGGCCCACCACCTGGCTGCCGCGCAGCAACTGCAGGCTGCCGTCGGGCCAGACGCCGGCCGGCCGCGCCAGCTCGGCCACCACGTAGGCGGTGGCGTCCAGTGCCGGGGTGGCCTGCACCACCACCTTGGCCGGCAGGCGGCTCTGGCCGAGCGAGAAGCTGACCCGCTGCTGGCTGGACTGCACGTCCACCTTGCCGGCGATCTGGAACTCGGTGGCGAACTCGCCCTGCACCGTGGCGATGCCGAAGTCCGGCTCCTCGTCGCGCGCGGCCTCGCCTTGCACGACCGGCGCGGGGGCAGGCGGTGGCGCCATCGCCGAGGCGACGCTGATGCGCTGCCGCTCGGGCGCGGCCACCGACAAGGTCCAGGGCCGGGGTTGCGGGCCCTGGGCGGCGGCGCGCGGCGAGCCGGTGGACAGGCGCAGGCTCACGCCCTCCCAGTCTTCGCCACTGCGCTGGCTGATCTGCGCCAGGCGCTCGACCAGCACGCTGCCGGCCGCGCTGTCCAGCGTGGCGCGGTAGCTCGGGGCCCAGCTCGGGCCACGCACCTGGTAGCGCAGGCGCAGCTCGCCCTCGCGCGAGGCAGCCACGCTGATGCTCAGGGTGCGCACCTCGCCGTCCATCTTCAGCAGGCGGTCGCGCTCGGCCTGCAGCGGCTTGAGCTGGCGCTCGATGGCCTCGCGCTGGCGGGCGATGCGGTGCTGCTGGTTCAAGGCCTCCTGGCCGGAGCGCTTGATGGCGTCCACGGTGGCGAGCAACTGGTTGGCGGGTGGCGCGGCGTGGGGTGCGGTGGGTGGGGCCGCGGGTGTGGCGGCAGCGGCCTTGCGCGCTTCGCCGGTTGGCGCCTGCACGGCGGGCGGCGCGAGGGCGCGCAGGTAGCCCAGCGCCATCTCCTGGCCGCCGTCCTCGGCGTTCAGCGCGGCCAGTTGGTCCTCCAGCGCCTGGATGCGCGCGTCCTGCGCGGTGCCGTTGCACTCGGGCGCCTGCTTGCGCGGCAGGTTGACGGCAGAGACCGGGCCCACGCGGATGCCGGCGTCGGCATCGACCACCAGGCTGGCCATGTCGAAGTTGCCGGCCAGGCAGCCCAGCACCACCTGGCGTGCACCGCTGGCGACGCGGGCACTGCGCTCCACCAGCGCGGTGCCGGGGTAGACGGTGACCTGGGTGATGCGCGAGGGCGCTTCGGCGGCGCGGGCCGGCAGTGAGAGCGCCGCCGCGGCCAGCGGCAGCAGGCAGGCGCGCAGCGCGGTGGTCGCGAGGGGAGGGCTGTATGGGTGCATGGGCGAGTCCCTGTCGTGTTGGAAGTGGGCGCCCGGTGAGGGCGCGCCTCGATTCTGGCCCGCGGCCAGCGTCAGGGATAAACCGGCACGGCGGGGGCGGTGCGCTGCTTATGATCGCCGCAACACATGTCAACAGGAGACCGACGATGGGCGCACTGCCGGGCCAGATGATGCACATGCCGCTGATGATCTCTTCGCTGATACGGCATGCGGCGCGGCACTCGGGCGACACCGAGATCGTCTCCAAGCGCTGCGAGGGCGACCTCCACCGCACCCATTGGGCGGGCGTGGAGAAGCGCGCGCGCCAGCTGGCCCAGGCGCTCGCCCGGCTGGGCTGCCAGGCCGGCGACCGGGTCGGCACGCTGGCCTGGAACGGCTACCGCCACCTGGAGATCTACTACGGCACGTCGGGCTCCGAGCTGGTCTGCCACACCATCAACCCGCGCCTGTTCCCCGAGCAGATCGCCTGGATCGCCAACGACGCGGCCGACAAGGTGCTCTGCTTCGACCTCAGCTTTCTGCCGCTGGTGGAGAAGCTGCAGCCGCTGCTGCCCACCGTCAGGCATTTCGTGCTGATGACGGACCGCGCCCACATGCCGGCGGCCAGCAGCCTGCCGGGCCTGCTCTGCTACGACGAGATCGTCGATGCCGAGGACGGCGACTATGCCTGGCCCGAGTTCGACGAAAACACCGCCTCCAGCATCTGCTACACCTCGGGCACGACCGGCCACCCCAAGGGCGCCGTCTACAGCCACCGCTCCAGCCTGCTGCACGCGATGGGCGCCGCGATGCCCGACGCGATGGACTGCTCGGCCCGCGACGTGATCCTGCCGGTGGTGCCGATGTTCCACGTCAACGCCTGGGGTCTGCCGTATGCCTCGGCGATGGTCGGCTGCAAGCTGGTGTTCCCCGGCCCGCACCTGGACGGCAAGTCGCTCTACGAGCTCTTCGAGACCGAGAAGGTCAGCTTCAGCGCCGGCGTGCCCACCGTGTGGCTGGGCCTGCTCACCTACATGAAGCAGAATGGGCTCAAGTTCAGCAGCTTCAAGCGCACGGTGATAGGCGGCTCGGCCTGCCCGCCGGCCATGATGCGCACGCTGGAGGACGACTTCGGCGTCGAGGTCATCCACGCCTGGGGCATGACCGAGATGTCGCCGCTGGGCACGCTGTCCAAGCTGAAGAGCAAGCACGACACGCTGGACGCCGCCGCGCAGCACCACATCCTGGAGAAGCAGGGCAAGGTGATTTACGGCGTCGACATGACCATCGTCGATGACGAGCACAAGCTGCTGCCGTGGGACGGCGTGGCCTCGGGCAACCTGGTGGTACGCGGGCATTGGGTGATAGACCGCTACTTCAAGGGCGACAGCTCGCCGCTGGTGGAGGTGGCGGGCGACGGCCTGTGGTTCCCCACCGGCGACGTGGCCTCCATCGACGCCGACGCCTACATGCAGATCACCGACCGCAGCAAGGACGTGATCAAGTCGGGCGGCGAGTGGATCAGCTCCATCGAGCTGGAGAACATCGCGATGGCGCACCCGGCGGTGCACGAGGCGGCGGTGATCGCCTGCAAACATCCGAAGTGGGACGAGCGGCCGCTGCTGGTGGTGGTGAAGAAGCCGGGGGCGGAGGTTTCGCGGGAGGAGCTGCTGGGGTTCTTCGAGGGCAGGATCGCGAAGTGGCAGGTGCCGGATGACGTGGCTTTTGTCGATGAGCTGCCGCACACGGCGACGGGGAAGTTGATGAAGCTGAAGCTGCGGGAGCAGTTCAGGGGGCACAGCTTGCCGACGGGGGGGTGAGGCGGGGCGGGGGCTCTCGAGGGCCGACCGGGTCCCGCCCGCGACTCCCCTTAGTGGTAGTCCCTGAAGCGCAGCGCGAAACCCATCCGTTACCGTTCCACCGCGCATCTGCGCCGCGCCAGCCAGCCCTACAGGAGACCCCACATGACCTCGATGCCCCTCTCGCAGCACCGGCTCCTCGGCTTGACCCAAGTGGGGCTCTCCATCTCCCTGGCGCTGCTCAGCCCCATCGCCCTCGCCCAAAAGGGCGAAACCGTCAAGATCGGCTGGGTCGACCCGCTCTCCGGCCTGATGGCCCCGGTCGGCAACAACCAGCTCAAGAGCTTCCAGTTCCTCGCCGAGCACTTCAACAAGGGCAACCCGGCAGGCGTGAAGTTCGAGATCGTGCCCATAGACAACAAGCTGAGCCCGCAGGAGAGCACCAATGCGATCAAGTCGCTGATCGACCAGGGCGTGCGCTACGTGGTGCAGGGCAACGGCTCCGGCGCGGCACTGGCCATCATCGACGCCGTCGGCAAACACAACGAGCGCAATCCCGGCCAGGAGATGGTCTACCTCAACTACGCCGCGGTGGACCCGGATCTCACCAACAGCAAGTGCAGCTACTGGCACTTCCGGCTCGACGCCGACACCTCGATGAAGATGGAGGCCCTGACCACCTTCATGAAGGACCAGCCGGACATCAAGAAGGTCTACCTGATCAACCAGAACTACGCCCACGGCCAGCAGGTCTCGCGCTACGCCAAGGACAACCTCGCGAAGAAGCGGCCCGACGTGCAGGTGGTCGGCGACGACCTGCACCCGCTGGCCCAGGTGCGCGACTTCGCGCCCTATGTCGCCAAGATCAAGGCCTCGGGCGCCGATACGGTGATCAGCGGCAACTGGGGCTCCGATCTCACGCTGCTGATCAAGGCCGCCAACGACGCCGGCTTGAACGCCAAGTTCTACACCTACTACGGCGGCGTCTCCGGCACGCCGACGGCGCTGGGGCCGGGGGCGGCCGGGCGGGTCTTCGTGGTCGCGTACAACCACTCCGGCATGGGCGGCGAGACGCGCAAGATCATGGACGCCTACAAGGCCAAGTTCAACGACGACTGGTACACAGGCGCCACCTACCACGCGATGGCCCTGCTCTCCACCGCGATGGCCAAGGCCAAGAGCACCGATGCGGTGAAGGTGGCCGCCGCGATGGAGGGCCTCAAGTTCAAGAGCTTCAACGGCGACGTCGAGATGCGCAAGACCGACCACCAACTGCAGCAAGGCCTGTTCGTCACGGCCTGGACCAAGGCCGACGCGAAGAACGACTACAGCGTGGAGAACACCGGCTACAACTTCGTGCCGGTGAAGGCTTATGACGCCTATGTGGCCAGCACGCCCACTTCGTGCCAGATGAAGCGGCCTTGAGCGCGCGCTTCGCACTGCGGTGCCGTTGAGCCCGGCGCCGTGGATCAAGTCCTCATCAACGTCCTCAACGGCATCAGCTCCGGGCTGCTGCTGTTCATGCTCAGCGCCGGGCTGACGCTGATCTTCAGCATGATGGGCGTGCTCAACTTCGCCCACGCCAGCTTCTACATGGTCGGCGCCTACCTGGCCTACACCGTCAGTGGGCTGGTGGGCTTCGGGCCGGCGCTGGTGCTGGCGCCCTTGCTGGTGGGGGGGCTGGGCGCGCTGTTCGAGCGCACCGCGCTGCGCCGGGTGCACAAGTTCGGCCACGTGCCGGAGCTGTTGATCACCTTCGGCCTGTCCTACGTGGTGCTGGAGGTGGTGCAACTGGTCTGGGGCCGCACGCCGCTGGCGTTCACGCCGCCGCCTTGGCTGCAGGGCGCGGCGTTCACCATCGTGCAGTCGGCCGCCAGCGGCCTGTCGCTGGTGGCCGGCGCCGCGCCGCCCGAGCTCTGCCAGGCGGCAGCGTGCTCGCGCTTCCCGATGACACGCGCCTTCATGATGCTGGTGGCGCTGCTGATGCTGCTGTCGCTCTGGTTGCTGCTCACGCGCACCCGCATCGGCCTGGTGATACAGGCCGCGCTGAGCCACCCCGAGATGGTCGAGGCGCTGGGCCACAACGTGCCGCGGGTGTTCATGCTGGTGTTCGGCAGCGGCTGCGCGCTGGCCGGGCTGGCGGGCGTGATCGGCGGCGTCACCTTCGTCACCGAGCCGGCGATGGCGTCGGTGGTCGGCTCCATCATCTTCGTCGTGGTGGTGGTCGGCGGCATGGGCTCGCTGGCCGGCGCCTTTGTCGGCTCGCTGCTGATCGGCCTGCTGCAGACCCTGCCGCTCACGGTGGAC
This sequence comes from Ideonella sp., assembly GCA_035460745.1. GTDB lineage: Bacteria > Pseudomonadota > Gammaproteobacteria > Burkholderiales > Burkholderiaceae_C > Ideonella. Next base: position 36,172 of record DATHWJ010000030.1, read on the forward strand.
GCCTCGCTGGCCGACCTGATCAACCGCTACGGCGGGCAGGTCTCGGCCCAGACCTTCGGCTGGCCGCTGCTGCGCATCACCTTGTCGCAGGCGGCCCCAATCCTGCCCTACCTGCTGCTGGTGCTGATTCTCATCTTCCGCCCCAAAGGCCTGCTCGGCACACGCGAAGACTGACCCATGTTGCAGCGCGATAGCCACCCGAGTTTCCATTTCCAGCCGATCAACGTCGGCCGCATCGTCGTCTGGAGCGTCTTTGCACTCGTGCTGCTCGTGGCCCCGCTGCTGTGGACCAGCGGCTTCGCCCGCACCATGCTCTCGCAGATGGGCATCGCGATCATCGCCTGCCTGGCCTACAACATCCTGCTGGGCCAGGGTGGCATGCTGAGCTTCGGCCATGCGGTGTACAGCGGGCTGGGCTCGTTTCTCGCGATCCACACGCTGAACCAGGTCAGCGCCGGCGCGTTGGCGCTGCCGGTCAGCCTGGTGCCGCTGGCGGGCGGCCTGGGCGGCCTGTGCTTCGCCGCGCTGCTGGGCTATGTCACCACCAAGAAGGCCGGCACCACTTTCGCAATGATCACGCTGGGCATCGGCGAGCTGGTCTGGTCGATGTCGCTGATGCTGCCGGAGTTCTTCGGCGGCGAGGGCGGCATCTCGGGCAACCGCGTCGCCGGCAAGGCGGTGCTGGGCATCAGCTTCGGGCCGCAGATCCAGGTCTACTACCTGATCGCCGCCTACTGCTTCGTCTGCACCGCGTTGATGTTTGCGCTCACCCGCACGCCGCTGGGCCGCATGCTCAATGCCGTGCGAGACAACCCGGAGCGGGTCGAGTTCATCGGCTACAGCACGCAGCATGTGCGCTACCTGGCGTTCATGTTGTCGGGCTTCTTCTCCGGCATCGCCGGCGGGCTGGGTGCCCTGAACTTCGAGATCGTGACCGCCGAGGTGGTCGGCGCGGCGCGCTCGGGGGCCTACCTGCTGTTCGTGTTCCTCGGCGGCGCCACCTTCTTCTTCGGGCCCGTCATCGGCGCGGTGCTGATGGTGGTCGCGCTGGTGCTGCTGTCGGAGCTGACCAAGGCCTGGCTGCTCTACCTGGGCCTGGTCTTCCTCTTCATGGTGATGTATGCGCCGGGCGGCTTCGCCAGCCTGATCATGATGAACCTGCGTGTCGCGGCCTTCGGCAAGCTGCGCCAGCTGTGGACCTCCTACCTCGCGCTGGGCGGCTGCGCGGCCGTCACGCTGCTGGGCGCCGCGGCGATGGTCGAGATGCTCTACCACCTGCAGCTCAACACCGCGCTGGGCCCGCAGATGCGCTTCATGGGCGCCACGCTGGACGCGCAGGCGGTGGACAGCTGGGTTGGCGCCGTCTTCGTGCTGGCCACCGGCGTCGTGCTGTTCGAGCTGAGCCGGCGGCGCTTCAGCGAGCAGTGGGGCGAGGTGCAGGGCGAGATCAGCCGCGAGATCAAGCGGCGGGAGGCCTTGTGAACCCGGCCAGCGCCTCGCCGCCCTTTGCGCTCGAGCTGATCGACGTGCACAAGAGCTTCGGCAAGACCCGCATCATCCGCGGCTGCAGCCTGCAGGTGAAGCCGGGGGAGCGGGTCGCCATCATCGGCCCCAACGGCGCCGGGAAGTCCACGCTGTTCAACCTGATCAGCGGTCGCTTCGGCTGCAGCAGCGGCGAGATACGGCTGCACGGCCAGCGCATCGACGGCCTCAAGCCCTTCGAGGTCAACCGCCGCGGCCTGTCGCGCAGCTTCCAGGTCAGCAACCTGTTCACGCGGCTGTCGGTGTTCGAGAACCTGCGCTGCGCGGTGCTCTGGTCCCTGGGCCAGCGCTACGCCTTCTGGCGCTTCCTCGCCGACCTGCGCGAGGTCAACGACCGGGCCGAGCAGGTGCTGGAGATGATCAAGCTCGACAAGCGCCGCGACCAGCTCGCGATGAACCTCACCTACGCCGAGCAGCGTGCGCTGGAGATAGGCATCACCATCGCCGGAGGCTCCAGCGTGGTCCTGCTCGACGAACCCACCGCCGGCATGAGCCAGAGCGAGACCCGCCGCTTCATCCAGCTCATCCTCGAGGTCACGCGGGGCAAGACCTTGCTCACGGTGGAGCACGACATGGGCGTGGTCTTCGGCCTGGCCGACAAGATCGCCGTGCTGGTGTATGGCGAAGTGCTGGCCTTCGACGTGCCGGAGGCCGTGCGGGCCAATGCGCGGGTGCAGGAGGCCTACCTGGGCTCGGTGCTGGCCGATGCGCAGGCGGCGGGGAGTCTTGCGTGACCGAGCTGCTCAAGCTCCACGACCTGCACGCCTACTACGGCAAGAGCCACGTGCTGCACGGCGTCTCGCTGGCCATCGGCGAGGGCCAGATCGTGAGCCTGCTGGGCCGCAACGGCTCGGGCCGCTCGACCACCGTCAAGGCCATCATGGGCCTGGTCGATGCGCAGGGCTCGGTCTTGTGGCGCGGTGCCGAGCTGACAGGCCGCAAGGCTTTCGAGATCGCCCACCTCGGCATTGGCTACGTGCCCGAGAACCGCGACATCTTCGCCAAGCTCACCGTGCACCAGAACCTGCTGCTGGGCCAGAAGCGCAAGACACGGGGCCAGAAAGCGCCGCGCTGGTCCTTCGACGACATGTACGCCATGTTCCCGCGGCTCAAGGAGCGCCAGCACACCGAGGCCGGCGTGCTCTCGGGCGGCGAGCAGCAGATGCTCACGCTGTGCCGCACGCTGATGGGCGACCCCGACCTGATCATGATCGACGAGCCGACCGAGGGGCTGGCGCCGAAGATCGTGGAGCTGGTCGGCGAGTACCTGCGCGAGCTCAAGCGGCGCGGGGTGTCGGTGCTGCTGGTCGAGCAGAAGCTCACCATCGCGCTCCAGGTCTCGGAGCGCTGCCTGGTGATGGGGCATGGGCGCATCGTGTTCGAGGGCAGCCCGGCGGAGTTGCGGGCGGACGCGTATGTGCGCAGGGAGTGGTTGGAGGTGTGAGCCAAGCTTAGATCACAGCCACGCGGTACTCATCGCACAGGGCGTCGACTGACAGTGACCTGCTGCACCGGCGCTTCGCGGCGGTTGGGAAAGTGAGGCTTGCGAGGCCGACGAAACGGGAAAAGCGGGAGAAACGGGCTCCTGCGCGCACAAGGCGCCGCAGACTGCCGGCAAGGCGATCTGCAGCGCCCGGCGAAGCCAACGACCGGCAGCGCCAACACGGTCAGCGCCGCCTATCCCCGCTACCACTAAGGCAGCACGAAGAGTTGAACGTTGTCAGCGTCGTCGATCGTGCTGATGGTTCCGTTTTCGGTGATGTCAAACCTGCCGTCGATGATGTCGGCCTGGTTGGGACCCGGCACGCCGCCGGTCTCGTCGGTCAGCACGCAGTTGGCCTGGTCGTCGCTTGTCTGGATGGCACCTCCCTGTGTGACATCGACGAAGCCGTCAATGATGTTGACGCGGACCTGGGCACCGCTGCATAGCAGCATGACATTGGGCAGATCGTCGGCCGCGTTTACGACGCCGTCTTCGTTGACATCGACGAGGCCATCGATGATGTCCACTTGGTTCACCGTGACGGCATGAGCGGACGGTAACCATGCCATCATCGACAGGCCTACGATCAATGGCAAGCTTGCGGTTGCACGGGCAAATTTGCGGGTTACAGCTTTCATGGCAATCCCTTCTCAAAAGAGGCCAGCGCAAGAACAGGTGTTACCCCTCTTGCGGCATCACTGTAGAGCGTTGCGCAGGGAGGTACCACCCTCAAAGTTGGGGGGGCTGGATGGCACAGCGACGACGTCTGAGCCGGGCGGCGAAGCGGCTGATTTCTCGACGAACTTCGGGTCGCGCGAGATCTCGAAGCCGCGCACGAGGTGAGGCTTCAGCCCGTGCGCCTGCCGATGCCGCATGACGGTGCTGGCGCTGACGCCCTGGGCTGCGCCCATCTTGCGTGTGCTCCAGTGCGTAGCCGCCTCGGGCGTCGCTTGCGTGGTCAGTTCCACCAACTTCGCCACGTCCACCTTCACTGGTGGCGCGCCGCGCGGCAGATCTCGCTCGATGCCTTGCAGCCCCGACTCCAGATAGCGCGCGCGCCTCGCAACCGCAGGGGGCTGGAATCCGCTGACGAAAACTTCTCAATGCTGCACGGCGGCGGCCGCTGGCCATAGGGGACTGGGCGGACGGGAATAGCCTCGAGTGGGCATGTGCCAAGCACTCAGCGTGGCCCGGGTGACCCGCTCTGCCCCGGCCAGGTGGGCCGAGATCCGCGCGGCCCGCGCCCTCGACGCCGGGTCCAGTGCATCGTGCCACTGGCGCAAAGCCTCCATGACCCGCGGCTGCAGCCAGACGTCCCAGCAGAGCTCGCTGGCCTGGAGGTGCTTCAAGCCTTCATGCACGGCGTCGGCCAGCATCTGGAGCCGCATGCGCTGCAACTCCTGGGGCGCGGCCTGGCGGAAGGCCTTCACGAGGGCGTTCTTGCCGGCCGGGCGAGCGCTTTGCAGCGTGAACAGGCGCTGGATCTGCTGCATGGCCAAGCGCACCGAGTGGCTGGGCAAGGGAGCGACCAGCGGCAGCAGCGGCGCCAGGTGCTGACGCGTCGCGAATGCCGGCCCCGCCATCAACACGGCCAGCCGCAGCCACTGGGGGCGTGTCAGCTCGCCCATGGGGCGATCACCTTGCGCGGCGCGCAAGACCTCGTCGAACGAGAGCGTTCCCTTGGCGCGATTGGCGCGCACGCTCATGACGGCCAGGTTGCCGGGCGCGTAGGCGCCATCGTTGTTCAAGCGGTCGACCGACCAGTCGGTGTCCCGCTGAAGGCCGTGGGTCAGCGGCTCGCGCGTCACCGGGCAATGACCCAGGTCCAGCTCACGCAGCAGATCGGGCGTGACGTCGTCGCAGACGGCACGCTGCCGTTGGCAGGCACCCATCCGCAACTGCAGCCACTTGCGCTCGAAGCGATCGCCGCCAGCACGCGGGCCCCGTCTCGCCGCAGCGGCTTCGTAGCCCTCGCGCACGGCCGGGGGCCAATCGGGCCGCAGCGGCAGGCGGCTGAAGCGGTAGAAGTCGTGGCCGAGGCGTCGCCCCACCTCCACGTCATCGAAGGTGTCCAGGTTCTCCATCTCATGTCCTCGTCGGCGGGGTCGCCGAGCCGGACGATGCCGACTGCAACCCCAGGTGTCCGGGACCGGCGCGAACGTCGTTCGACGTGCGCCGGCAAGGGGCGGACTTCGGCGAGGAACCGAGTTGGCGATGCAAAGGCAGCCCACGAGCGTGTGTGTGCCCGTGGACGTGCGCGCGCTGAAGCGCACGCAGGCCTGGTTTCGATCCTCGCCGGCGCGTCAGGCGCGAGGAGGGCGTTCCGAGAGACGCAGGGCGGCGTCGGTCCAACGGTCGGAGCGGTCCGTCGGCCAGGCCAGCGTCCGCCCGGAAGGGGAAGGCAGAGCCCACCCCGGGGCCAGGGCCAGGGGCAGCGTGGCGCTGCCGGCGGTGGAGGGCGAGGCGGAGTCGGGTCCGCTGTCGCCGTTCAAGCCATCGAGCGTGACCACGGACGGGTCGTGCGGATCGTGGTGGTGGCGCTGGTAGCTGCCGTGCAGCGCAGCGTGGTTGTTTGCGCTGGCGATCGTCACGGGAGCCACGGCATCGAGCGGCTCGTGGGCTCCGTGGGCGTGTGTGTGCGCAGCCTCCAGCCAAGCTTCATGCGAATGAGCGTGGCCGGCGGCGGTTGCATGCAGATGTGCCTGCGACGGAAACCCCTGCGGCAGCAGGCGCGCGTGCAGGTCTGCGCGCCACATGCGGAGGTCGCGGAACAGACCCTCGATGCGGCTGAGCGGGCTCGCCGTCGCGATGGCCGCCGATGCCTCGTGGCGGTGCGCCGGCCCCAACAGCTGGACCAGGACGGCCGAATGCCCGTACACCATGATGGCCAGCACGAGCAGCCACACCATCGGTCGGCGGATCGCCGGGGCAACGGCCTTGGCGGTGTGCGTGGGCATCTCGGGCTACCTGGGTAGTGCCTCAGCGAACGAAGATGGCAGCCACGCGCAGCCACGACCAATAGGCAGCCACCGTGCCGATGCCGTAGAGAGTCACCGTGCGGGTGTGCACCCACATGGGCCATCGCATCCAGACGCGATACACCAGCCACGCTGCGCCCACCGCCATCAGCTGCCCGATCTCGACGCCCACGTTGAAAGTGAACAGTGCCACGAGCAAGTGCTGATGCGGCAGGCCGATCTCGTTCAAGGCGCCAGCGAAGCCCAGGCCGTGCACCAGGCCGAAGAGGAAGGCCACCAGCGCGGGCCAACGTCGCCCCAGCGTCTGGCGCGTGTGCAGCGCTTCCCCTGCCACCAGCACGATGGACATGGCGATGGTGGCCTCCACCGGCGCGGAGCGTAGCGTCAACCAGCCCAGCGCGCTCGAGGCCAGGGTCAGGCTGTGGGCGAGTGTGAATGCGGTGATGGTCCAGAACAGGCTGCGGTTGAAGCCCACCAGAAACAGCAGGCCCATCACGAACAGCAGGTGATCGATGCCGCTCAGGATGTGCTCGACACCCAGCAGCGTGTAGGCCTGGGCGATTTCGCCCATGCCGCGCTGGTCGTCTGCGGCGCCGTAGAGCTGCACCGAAGGCTGCCCGGCGGTCAGCGTGTAGACCCGGCTCTGGCCATCGAGCCAGAAGACCTTGACCATCGCGGCAGAGTAGTCCTTGCCCACGCCGTCCATGCTCAGCCTGCCACGCAGGCCACCCTCGCCGCAGTTCAGCAACTCGCCCTCGAGCGAGCAGTTGGCGGGCCACACCGGGTGCAGCACCTCCGCCGCGGCGCGCTTCTCGCTGGCGGTCCATTGCGCGAGGAACTGGCCGCTGGCCACCTCGCGCAACTGCATCTCGGCCATGCTCATCTCGTGCGCATGGGCGACCCCACCCACCAGCGCCAGGATGGCGGCGAGCGTGTTCGCCAGCCAGACTCGGATCAAGCGTTTCATCGGGTGCTCGCCTGGTCGCGGATGGTGTACTTGCGGGTCAGGGCCTGCACCGCGGCGCTGCGTTGCGCCGCCATGGTGGCGTCGGTCCAGTCCTGCAGGACCGGGCCGCGCAAGTCTTCGTAGCTGGCGCGTTTCGGCGGCGTCGAAGCGTCGAGCCGGATCGCGCGCCATCCGTCGCGCGTCTGCGCGGCGAACCAGGGGCCGGGCGTGGCCTTCTCCAGCGTTGCCGCGAAGTCCGGCCCGAAGCTCTGCGCCAGCGTGGGTTGCGGGCGTGCCTTGTAGACACGCAGGCCCGCCTTGGCGTCGCCCGGCAAACCGCCGTTCAGTTCGGTCACGAAGGCGCGCACGGCCGATTCGTTGGCGTCGCCGGCGAGCACCGCCTCCTGGAAATCGAATCGGGGCGGCTCGTCGTACTTCACCCGGTTGGCTTCGAACCACTCGTTCAGGAGCTTGTCGTCATGCGGCGGCAGCTTGGTATTGGCATCGACGGTGCTCAGCGCCTTGAAGATCACCCGCTCCCGGATGGCGCTGTCACCCTTGTCGAGTTGCATGGCCAGCCCTTCGCGGTACAGCACCTCGTTGTCCAGCCAGGTCCTGCGCAATGCCGCCAGTTCTTCGGCATTGGGATCGCGTCCGCGCGCGGCCTTGAACAATTGGCGTGCCTGGTCATCGACCTCGGCCGGAATCACGATCACCTGCACGTCTTCGGTGCCGAGCGCCAGCACGTGGTCGATGCCGAACAGCACGGCGCCCAACAAGGCGAAGTGAAGCAGCGGTTCGCGCAGCCACGCCGGCGTGGTGCGTGACTTCACCGGCGAGCTGTCTGCAGCCGCCGCCTTGGCGGCGTGGAGGGAGGAAGAGGTCATGTCGTCGACACTTGTCGAGTGAGTTCGGGAAAAAGACAGGGCGCCGCGCGTTGCCGCGCGGCGCCTCGCTGTCAGAGCTTGTGGCTCGGATCAGGCAGGAATCACTTCCCTGCGACGACCGTCGCGGCAGCGGGGATGCCCGCAACGCGCTGGGCGCCCGACACTTCGATGTAGATCGGGTTGCTATAGAACCACAGGTCCGACCAGGCGGCCACGTCGTAGCTCACCATCTTCTGGCCGTTGACGACCGCCAGGTGGTTGGGGCAACCGTCGATCGCGCCCTGCTCCTGGGTCCAGACCACACTGCTGGAAGGCACGTTGGTGCCGGCGGTGGTGCAGGGGATCGTCAGCCGCGTCGTGTCACCGGCATTGGTGAACACGTCTGCCAGCGGGTTGCCGCTGGCATCGGTCTCGAAGGGCACGGCCGCCGGCAGGTTGCTGCCGCGCAGACGCACGAACTGCGAAGTCGACACCGCAGGGATGCGGTAGGACATCTTCAGGAACGGCGTGCCATCGACCGTCGAGGCGACCGACGTCCAGCGATTGGCGCCCGCGCCGCTGAAGGTACGCAGCGTCGCCGCCGTCGTGTTCTTCGCGGCTGCCGGCACAGCGGCCAGGCCGGCCGTGCTGCCGTCCGCACGCAGCCAGTCGGTGTTGCGCGGCCATTCGCCGGCGTAGTCGGCGGCGCCCGGCGCGCGCAGGCCCGTGACCGAACCGCGGATCAGGTCGATGTGGTCGAGCACCGGCATGTTCAGCGGCTGGGTGGCGCCGATCTGGGCCAGCGACGGGTTAGGGAACGAATACGGCGCGTAGTTGGTGCCGGCCGGATCGCGCACGGCGACCGCGACGACGATCTCGGCGCCAGGCAGCACGGCCAGCTTCTGGCCCATGGTCGCGCAGCCGTTGTGCTTGACCGTCATGCCGTTGGAGGCCGCGGTCACCGCCATCGCTTCGACCGACTTGGTGCTGCGCACCGCGCTCGGGTACGACACGCAGGCCACGAAGGACAGGCGGTCGATCAGTTGGCCGCTGGTGGCGTAGGCGTTGCCGGTGCGCAGGCCATCGACGATGTGCTGCGGCTTCATCTTGGTGTTGGACAGCACGTAGGTGCGCTGGTATTCGCCAGGATAGAAGTCTTGCGTCGAGCGGCGGTCATCGGGGCCGAAGCCGCCGCGGTTGTGCCAGTCGGAGCTGGCGAAGAACCACCAGTTGCGGCCTTCACCGAGCAAGGCGTCCCACACGCCGCCGACCACGGCGCCGTAGACACCCGTGCCGCCGTAGGTCGTGCCGCCGACCGAGTCGACCTTGACGCCGTCGGGGAAGGTGTTGCGCAGGACCGAGTACTCACCGCGGTTGCTGGACGCGCCGTGGCCGGGTTGCGTCTCGAAGCCGAAGGCGACGTTCGGCGCTGCGTTGTTGAAGTTGCGCAGGTGCTCGACGTTGAAGCCGTTGTTGCTGTCCGGGCTGAAGGGGCCGGCGCGCTCCAGGTGGGCCGGCACGTAGTAGCTGCCGTTCTGGTGGTTCTGCGCCATCCACTTCATGGCTTCGACGGTCTTGGCGTGGCCCTTGGTGCCGACGCCGCTGCCGACGCCGCTGCCGGAGACCATCAGCTTGCGCGCAGTGGCGTTCCACAGCGGGTCGCTGGCGTTCTGGCTGCCGGTGACCGAGCAGTCCCAGTTGTTGCCGACCGTGGTGCCGGTGGTGTTGCCACGGCTGGTGTCCGTGTCGCCACGGTCGAAGCAGTACGACCATTGCGCCAGGGCGTTGGCATTGCCCTTGGCCTTGTAGCCCGGGCCGTCCGGCAGCTTCTTGACGTTGGGCATCTGGCCGGTGATCACTGACATCGAGCTGTGCTCGTGGCCGGCGACGACCGACTCCAGGCCCATGAAGATCGGCAGGTTCTTGGAAGCCGCCAGGTACTCCATCAGGGGGTACTGATATTCCTGGATCGACTGCCAGCGCCACATGTTGCCGTTGCCGCCGACGCCGCCGTTGTCACCCTTGAGGGCGGCAGCGCCGATGCTGCTGGACCAGCTGGTGGTGGGACCCTGGCCGGCGATGTAGGGGTAGGCAGGCGTGCCGAGCGAAGCATCTTCGGCGAGCGTGCAGTTGCGATTGCCCGTGCCGCCGTGGCCGGCTTGCACGAACCAGTCCAGGCCCCAGGGGGTGTCGGACTTGTCGGTGGACTTCTTCACCAGCTTCTGCATCGAGATCGAGCCGTCCGAGCAGGTGGTGTGGTTGTGAAAGTCGCCGGCGACGTACTTGCCGTCGGGCGCCGCGGAGGCGATGGTGGGCGCTGAGGCGGCGCCGATGGCACCGAAAGCGGCGGCCACTGCGAGGGCGACCGGACGCTTCTTGAGGATCAACTTCATGTGTCTGCAACTCCGAATGGATTGGGTTTGATATCTGCGGATGCAATGTAGGAGTCGCTGGTGACCGCTCTGTGAAAACGGCCTGCGCTTCTCTTGGGCCTTCAGGGCCCGCCGGCCAGCGTGCGCAACTGGGCGGCCGCTTCCGGGCGCGCCGGCTGCAGCCGGGCCAACTCCGTCAGCACGGCGCGTGCGGCGTCGGGGTTCGCCGGGGCTACCGCAGCGGCCAGTCGCCACAGCGGGTCGTACGCCGGTCGGAATTCAGGGCTCTCTCGCAGTACGTTCAACAAGGGGTCGCGCACACGGGCCAACATCGCTTGCGGGTCCGACAGCGGCGGAACGCCCTGGCCCGCGGCGATGAACTGCCGGCGGGCCGCCACGTAGGCCGCCAGTCGAGGGGCCCAATCGGGCCCGGCGGACCGAGCCAGCAGGGCCTCGGTCTCGGGCTCGACCAGCTCCAACAGCGCCAGCAAGCGAGCGGCCTGCGTGGTCTCGGGCGCGTAAGTCACCCGCGGCGCCCGGTACGCCACCACGGGGCGGTCATCGGTGTTCAGCGGTGCACCCGCCGCCCACCGGCGCAAGGAGGCGGGGCCTGCCACGAAGCTGCCGAGCACGGCCAGCGGATCTTCGAACCCGAACTCCGCAGCCCGGGGCTGGCTGGCAAGACGGCGCTGCAGCTGGTCCGGCTGCCAGGCGAAAGCGGCCACTGATCCCATCAGACCCAGCACGGGCGTGGACAGGCTGTTGCTGGCGAGCACCGCGCGGGCCTCGGGGAATACCGATTGGAAGGACGCGACGATGCTGGCGGCCGTTGCCAGGTCCAGCTGATGCAGCGGCAGCCACTGGCAGAAGAGGCCGCCAACGGTCAGGCGCTCGCGAACCGCCTGGAAGTGCTCGACGGTGTAGAGCGAGCCCGAGCCGCTGCGGGCCGGGTGAAAGTTGTCGGCGACGATCACGTCGAAACGTTCGTCGGTGACGCGCACGAACCGCCGGGCATCGACCGCCTGCGCGCGCAGCCGCTGGGGTCGGGCGCCTGCATCGGCCAGGGGCAGCGTGAACAGGGGCGACAGTGCGATCACCTCCGGCAGCAATTCCACGGCCTGCACCTCCAGCGCCGGCTCCAGCGTCGCCGTGGTCGCGGTCACGCCTGTGCCCAGGCCGAGAAACAGCGCGTGCTGCGGGGCAGGGTGCAGCAGCAGCGGCAGCAGGGCCTGCCGGCCATCGACACGCCAACTGGCATTGCTGCCTTCCTGCTGACGGTTGTTGATGTACAGACGGGCGACGCCGGCGCCATCTTCCACCACGCTGACGGCCGCCGACACACCCTCGCGGTACGCCAGCAGCCGGCCGCCTTCGGGCACCTGGACGAAGATCAGCGGACCCGCCAGCACCCCCGCCACGGCTGCGCCACCCAGCGGCGCCCAGGTCCACGGCGAGGCAGGGCGTCGCCAGCCGAGCAGCGCATAACCGCAGGTCAACAGCAGCAACCCCGTCTTGGCGCCGAGCGCCGGCAGCAGCAGCACGCCGACCAGCGGCGCGGCCAGCGCACCGCCCAGCGTATTGAGCGCCAGGCAGCGTCCACCGTGCGCGCCGAGGGCGATGGCACAGCGGCACAGGTGGCTGAACAGTGCGCCCATCACCGCCGTGGCCGGCGCGAAGGCCACCACGGCGAGCGCCGCTTCGGCCGTCAAGGCGGCGCTCATCGGGTCCGCCAGGCCGCCCATGGCGCCGGTCACGCCATCGCGCAGCCGCTCGGCGAACCACAGGCTGGACGCGCTGAGCAGGCAGGCGCAAGCCAGCGCACCGCCCAGCCGCTGCGTGATGTGCAGCATGTTGCGCTGCCCGCCATCGGCCCCGGTCGCCGGCGACCAGCGTCGGTAGGCCGCCGCACCCGCCGCGGTGCCGGCCAGGTAGACCGCCAGCAGCAACGCAAAGGTATAGACGGTGTCCTCGGTGACCTGGCTCAGCACCCGCACCACCAGCAACTCGTAGCCGATGCCCAGCAGCCCGGTCGCGAACAAGCCGATCAGCGGACCCCGGGCGCCGTTGCTGCGCTCCACCAGGGCAGGGCGCTCGAGCGCGCCGCCATAGACGCGCCAGGCCAGCAAGGCGACGCCCAGGTTCAGGGCCGCGCAGACCAGCACCGAGCGCACCCCGCCGACGGCCGGGACCAGCAGCAGGGCCACGCCCAGCACGCCGGCCACGGCACCGGCCGTGTTCGCCGCGTACAAGGCGGCCCAGGCGCGACCGTTCGAGGCGGCGATGTCCAGCGAGGAGAGGATGCGCTGCATCGCGGGCAGCGTGGCGCCCATCGCCATCGTGGCCGGCAACAGCAGCACGAAGCAGCCCACGAAGGCGATGAGCCAGGGCAGCGCGCCGGTCGCCTGCAGCCCGATCAGCGATTGCAGCCAACTGCCAGCCGCAGGCATCAGGACGGCGAGCACGAGCCCCCAAAGGCCGATCGCCCCCTCGCACAGCGCGTACCAGAGACCGGGGCGGCGACTGCGCTCGATGCGGCCTGCCAGCAGCCACGAGCCCACGGTCAAGCCACCGAAGAAGGCGCCCACCACGGCCATGACCGCAGCCGCCTCGTGGCCCAGCCAGAGCGCGCATTGCTGGGTCCAGATGATCTGGTAGCCGAGCCCGGCAAACCCGGACGCGGCCATCAGGCCCAGCGCCATCCGGCGGTGGGCGCGCTCGCGCGGGCCTCCTCCTCCCTCAACCACTGAAGCCGATGCCGTAGCCCCAGGATTCCAGCCGCGCGGGGATGGCGTTCAGCGCCAGCGTGATGCGGCGTTCGCCCGGGTTGGGCGGCACG